>NZ_JBITGL010000007.1:470829-504042 GCF_044456985.1 Nonomuraea sp. NPDC050663 | reverse complement strand
GAGCCGGCCATAATGCCGGTCCGCAACGACGACAGGTCGAACTGCGCGGCCAGGGCCAGCTCGGCGATGAACATCGTCGGCACGCCGTACAGGGACGTGCACCGCTCCTGCTGAACGGCCCGCAAGGTGGCTTCGGGGTCGAAGCCGGGCGCCGGGATGACGATGCACGCGCCGTGCGAGGTGGCGCCCAGGTTGCCCATCACCATGCCGAAGCAGTGGTAGAACGGCACCGGCAGACAGACGCGGTCGTGTTCGGTGTAACCGAGACCCTCACCGACGAAGTAGCCGTTGTTGAGGATGTTGTGGTGGGACAGGGTGGCGCCCTTGGGGAAGCCCGTCGTGCCCGAGGTGTACTGGATGTTGATCGGGTCGTCGGCGCTCAGGGCGGTCATGCGCCCGCGCAGCCGATCCTGGGGGGCGGTCCGCTCCAGGAGGCGCTCCCAGCTGGGGTCGGCGAGGTAGACGACGTCGGTGAAGCCGATCTCCTCGACCATCGCGCGGTAGTCGCTGCCCTTGTGGGTCAGGGCGCTGATGAGCAGACGCATGCCCGACTGCTTGACGACGTAGGCGAGCTCGTGGCTGCGGTAGGCGGGGTTGACGTTGACCAGGATCGCGCCGATCTTGGCGGTGGCGTACTGGACGATCACCCATTCGGCGCAGTTCGGCGCCCAGATGCCGACCCTGTCACCCTTGGCGATGCCCGTGGCCAGCAGAGACCTGGCCAGGGCGTCGACGTCGTCGTTGAGCCGGGTGTAACTCCAGCGCCTCCCGGTGGGCACGTCCACCAGGGCCTCTCGATCGGGGAAGCGGGCCGTCGTCCGCTCGAGGTTGTCGCCGATCGTCTCGCCGAGGAGCGGAGCGTGCGCGGTGGCGCTGGAGTAGGACACCATGCGGTTCAGTCTGCCATCGTGCTCACGCCCCGACGAGGACGGCGACGGCTTCGGCGGTGCGCGGATAACCGGCCACCAGCACCGCCGCCGCATCGGAGCCGAGCGCGCCGCCCGCACTCTTGGCGCCCTCTGCGCCGATCCCGGTCCCAGCCCCTTCGCCGTCACCTCGGTGCCCGCCCGAACCCTGCTCCCAGCCTGGTGCGGGTGCCTGCGCCCCGAGCAGAGCCGCGACCGCATCGGCGGTAGCCGGGTGTGTGGCCAGCAGACCGTTGACCGGCCCAGGCACCGGCCTCGCCTCTGACGCCGCGCCGTCCGGACCGCCCGCCGAACCGGCCCCGCCAAGCCCCGTAGCGCCGACGAGGGCACCACCAACTCCAGCTCCAGGTCCAGCCCCAGCTCCAGATCCGGCGCCCTGGCCGTGCCACGGGGGCGTCCACTGGTCGAGGGCCGCGAGCCGTCCCGGGAAGACGCGGCCCGCCTCCCGGATCAGCACCGGCACCAGCTCCCCCGCCTGATCACGCAATGTCGTGATCAGCTTCGGCAGCCACGGCAGCAGCACGTCGTCCGGCAGCCGCGCGAACGCCTTGGAGATCACCTCCACCACGAACGGACCCAGCGACGGCACCGGATCCAGCGCCTGCACGAACCCGCTCAAATACTGCGGGAACGTCGGCACCACCAGCGGGTGAGCCAGCAGCTCGTCGCAGCGCCGCCGCAGCTCCTGCCGGTCGAGGATGCCCAGCTGCGTCTGCGCCGCCCACAGCAGCGCCACCTTCGCCGGACTCTCGGGGTGCGACTGCTTGACGGCCAGCTCCAGCTGCGCCCGGTCGCAGCCCAGCGACAACGCCAGGTTCTCCATCGTGAACAGGAATCCGAGCATCGCCGCCACCTGCCGCAGCCCGGTGTCGTCCGCCACGAAGGCGGTGGGCAGCAGCGTGCAGTAGTGCGCGTATCCGGCGGTCACGAAGCGCTCGCACCACTCGGGCAACGCCGGCTCGTTCGACCGGTAGTAGGCCAGCAACCTCCGGATGCGCCGCAGCACGTCGGGCGCCTCGTCGACAGTACGCTCGGCCGCCAGCAGCTCCACCGCCCGCGCGCCGAGCTCCTGCGCCAGCCGTCCGCCGCCGAGGAAGAGGATCGCGTCCTCCACCGCCTCCAGCGCCCGCGCCGCCGTGGCGTCAGGAGCCGACACGGCCTTGCGCAGCCGCTGCTCCAGCACCTGCTCCACGGTGACGGCCTCGTACCCCAGCTCGATGATCTCGCGCTGGTGGCGCCCGAGTGCCAGGTCCCAGCTCTCCTGGTGAGAGCGCTCGCCGAGCCTGCGCGACCCCATGATGGGCCTGGCCGCGTCGGCCGGCAGCAGGCGGCGCAGCAGCCACAGCAGGTGCGAGACGGGCACCAGCTGCGGGTCGGCGTTCAGGTCGAGCAGGGCGCGGTGGATGGTGCGCTTGCTCAGGTCGAGGCCGAGGGGCTCCAGCCGGTCGAACACGTCCCGGGCCAGCGGCGGCAGCGAGTGGTAGCCGACCTGGCCGAAACGGTCGCCGCCCAGCAGGATCTCGCACAACCTCCGCACGTCGCGCCGTCCCGGCACGACGTCCTTCTCGATGCAGGTGACGGCCGCGTCCTGGAAGTCGTACGGCGTGGGCCGGACACGGTTGCGCATGCCCGCCAGGAGGATGGAGGTCTCGTAGACGGCGATGGCGTCGGCGGTGCTGGCCAGGTAGCCGTTGCGCCGCGCGAGCCGTACGAGGTCGACGCACCAGCCGAGCAGCTCGGCCTCGTCGAGCTCGTCCAGCGCGGGCGGGCTGGCGAGGAATCCGCTGAGCTTGTCGGCGGTCACCTCACCGACGGCTGATTCGATGGCGGCCATGCCACCGGCGCCCGCTCCAGCGGCGGTCGCTGCACTTGGGCCCTGACTCGCCGCCTCCACTTCCGCCGAGCCGGCGCCCGCGGAGCCCGTGCTCCCCGCGCTTCCCGCGCCATTGCTGGCCGTGCCCTTCGCCGCCTTGCCCTTTGCGGCCTTGCCCTTCCCCTGCACTGTTTGCGTGGCGGTGGGGGGCTCGGTGGACAGGCGGTACGGCTTGACGCCGCCTCGCCTGAGCGCCTTCGCCCACGTCGCCGCCGCGATCGACACCGAGCCGCCCGCCAGCCCGAACTGCTGCTCGATCGCCGAATGGCTCGACGGGATGAGGCCGTACAGCCACCGCGTGGCCGTACGGTCGGTGATCTCGTACGGCTCGTCCATCACGGGGCTGGCGGCGTGGAAGGCGCCGCAGATATACAGGCAGTCCGCCGGGTCGGTGCCCGTGTCGCGCAGGTGCTCGCGCATGCGGGTCCACATGTACCGCTCGCGGTCCTCGTCGTCCGTCGGCGGGCCGTCGGGGGCGCGCAGGCGGCGGAACAGGCTGCCGATGAGCACCATCACCTGGCGGTAGGTGTCGTAGTCAGCGCCGGCCAGCGGCTGCTCGACGTACTGGTCCCACCATTCCGACCAGTGGCGCACCTTGCCGTGGTGCAGCAGGTGCTCCTCCAGCTCGGCGAAGCGGGGGCGCAGGTCGCCGATCTCGATGCCGACGTCCGTCTGGCCGGGCTGGGTGTTCGCCCTGGCCTGCTCCCACTGGAAGACGTGGTCGCTCGACCGGTCCACCAGGACGAGCTCCACGCCGGGGGTGTCGAGCGCGTAGGAGATCGCCTGGTATTCGGCCGACGCCTCGGTGATGGGCGCGATGACGCTCAGCGGGCCCGAGCCGGGCGGGAAGCCGTCGAGCTGGGTGGCGAAGGCCTGCAGCGCCACCGGGAGCTTGCAGTTGCGCAGTTCCTCCAGCACCGGGCGCAGGTCTTCGCACAGTTCGAGGTAGATGACCTTCGGCTGCTTGGCGCGCAGGCGCCTGGCCATCGCCAGGGCCGAGGCGGGCGAGTGGTGGCAGACGGGGAAGATCTCCAGCTCCACGGCCATGGCACGCTCGACGTCGTCGACCAGCTTCGGCAGCAGACCGCCGGAGGCGAACGCGGCGGCCGCGCTCGCCAGCTGGTCGCGCAGGGGGGTGAAGATCCCGCCGGGCGTGGCTTCACCGGGGTGCTCGGCCGGGTGGGGTGGCAATGGGTGATCCCCTTCTTGTCGCGGAAGGTGAGTGGGTGGGGGTGGGGTCATGACAGGGTGGAGATCGCCTGACGTCCGCCGTCGAGGAAGTCGCCCCACTCGCCGCCCTCGCGTCCCCGGGGCTCGACCACGCCGTGCCAGTACTTGTTCAGGATCGCCAGGTCCTCGGGGCTGCGCCGGGCCAGGGAGCCGACGAGGGAGCCCGCCAGGGTCTGGGCGCGCAGGGTGCGGTCGCCGAAGAAGTGGCTGTGCAGGATGGCGTCCTCCAGGACGCCGATCTGCTCGGCCGTCGACAGCGCCGACTCGAGGCGGTCGTCGTCGCCGGAGGCCGCGTCGGAGGCGGCGCGCAGGTCGGCGAAGCTCTGCAGCAGGATGTCGAGCAGCGTCGGCGGCAGCTCCAGCTCGATCTGGTGGCGGCGCAGCAGCTCGGCGGTGCGGAAGCGGACGATCTCCGCCTCGCTCTTCTTGTTGGTCACCACCGGGATGCGCACGAAGTTGAAGCGCCGCTTGAGGGCCGACGACAGGTCGTTGACGCCGCGGTCGCGGCTGTTGGCGGTGGCGATGATGGAGAAGCCGGGCTGGGCGAAGACGATGTTGTCGTCGTCGAGCTCCGGGATGGAGACGTACTTCTCCGACAGGATCGAGATGAGAGCGTCCTGCACGTCGCTGGTGGAGCGGGTGAGCTCCTCGAAGCGGCCGATCATGCCCCGTTCCATGGCGGTCATGATGGGCGAGGGGATCATCGACTGGCGCGACTGGCCCTTGGCGATGACCATGGAGACGTTCCAGCTGTACTTGATGTGGTCCTCGGTCGTGCCCGCCGTACCCTGGACGACCAGGGTGGAGTTGCGGCAGATGGCGGCGGCCAGGAGTTCGGCCAGCCAGCTCTTGCCGGTGCCGGGGTCGCCGATGAGCAGCAGGCCGCGGTCGGAGGCGAGGGTGACGATGCTGCGCTCGACGAAGCTGCGGTCGCCGAACCACTTCTGGGCGATCTCGCGGTCGATGCCGTCGGAGCGTTCGGAGCCGAGGACGAAGATGCGCACCATGCGGGGGCTGAGGCGCCAGGTGAAGGGCTTGGGACCGGTGTCGATCGACTCGAGGTAGGCGAGCTCGTCGGCGTACTTGGTCTCTGCGGGGGCGCGAAGCACTCGATGTCTCCTAGGTGTTCAGGAAGTTCTTGAGCTCGACGACGAGCTTCGTGATTTTTCCGGAGATGACGGGGGTGCCGAGGTCCTTCAGCTTCTGCCGGAACCACGGGTCGACACTGGCCGCGCCAGAACTGCTGACCGATCCGACGGGGATGAGCTTCACCCCGGAGCGGTGGATCGCCTCGAAGTCGGTCATCAACTGCCGGTTGTCGTAGAAGTCGGAGATCCACACCATGACGGTGTTGCGCGGATCGGCGATCTTCGGCCGAGCCAGCGCCATCGCGACCGTGCCGTCGGTGCCGCCGCCGAGCGTGGTGCGCAGCAGCACCTCGAAGGGGTCGTGCACCCATGGCGTCAGGTCGAGGGCACGGGTGTCGTAGGCGACCAGGTGCACGTCGACCTTGGGCAGGCCGGTGAAGATCGAGGCCAGGATGGTGCAGTTGACCATCGCGTCGACCATCGATCCGGACTGGTCGACCACCACGATCATCCGGGCGGGGGTCGTGCGATTGGCGGTGTGGCGGTAGAAGAGGCGGTCGACGTAGAGGCGCTCGTCCTCGGGTGACCAGTTGGTGAGGTTCTTCCAGATCGTGCGCTCGATGTCGAGGTTGCGGAAGACCCGCTTGGGCGGCACCGACCGGTCGATCTTGCCGGTGCTGGTCTGCTGGACCTGCGTGCGCAGGACCTGCGCCACCTCTTCGACGAAGCGCCTGATGAGGGCCTTGGCGTTGGCGAGCGCGACGCCGGACAGGTTGTGCTTGTCGCGCAGGAGCTGCTCGACCAGCGACATGCTCGGTGTGAGCTGGGCGGCCAGCTTGGGGTCGGCCAGGACCTCGCGCAGCTTCATGCGCTTGACCATGTCGGCCTCGATGGCGGCCAGCTGGGCCTCGAGCTCGCCGGCGCCGAGGGCGCGGCCGCCACGGCTGCTCGTGCCCCGGCCAGGGCCTCCGCGACCGGAGGAGACGGGACCGCCCTGCCCGTCGGAGCCGCCGGTAGCGCCAGTGCTATCGGAGCCGCCGGTGCCATCGGAGTCGCCGGAGCCGCCGGAGCCGCCGGAGCCGTTCGAGTCGCCGGAGCCGCGCGAACCGGCGAGATCCTCGTCGGCGAGGCCCTGGCCTCGGCCGCCCAGGACGCGGCCGAGGCAGCGGGCGTCGCTCTGCCATCCAGCCAGCTGCGACGCCGTGACGGGCCCGTTGCCGGTGGCGAAGACGTTCAGGAGCAGCTTGGACACCAGCGCCGCCGTGCGCACGCTGTCGAGCTCGTCGAGCCGCTCCAGCTGCTCGCCTACCTCGGGGAAACGCTGCACGACGGTGTCGACGGTGACCGTACGGTCGAGCAGGGCGCGGGGCAGGCCGAGGTCGTCGACGACGGCGGCGCTCGCGGTCTCGAGGGTGGGCTGCTCCTCGGTGTCGAACACCTGGGCCAGCAGCCGCCAGTAGAGGACCTGGCGGCGGTTCTGCTCGGAGGGCGTGAGTTCGTGGGCGGCCGCACCGCCCGTTGCGATGTCGGTCATTTGCGCAGCAACCGCCCCGCTCGTTCCTTCAGTACGGCGACCGCGTCACCGTGCTTCGCCTCGGCCTTGGCGAGTTTGGGGTCGGTGATGCCCTCGGCCCAGTCGCCGGAGTGCGCCTCGACGGGCTTGCGCTTGACGGTCGCCTGCACGGCCAGGGGCTGCAGCAGCCACCGGCCGCCGTCCCATCGCAGCAGGCCCAGGCATGCCGTGGAGGCGGCCACCAGCTCGGCGGTGAGCGGCCCGGAGCCGGACAGGCGCTCCACGGTGAGGGTGTGGCCGTCGAGGTCGACGGTGGCGCCGTCGGAGCTGTAGCCCTCGATCAGCACGGGTTCGGCCAATCGCACGGGGTGGCGCTCCAGCGGCGGGACGGCGGGCGCCAGGCCGGTGGCGAGCTGGACGCGGGCGACGGTGAAGGGGTTGGCGAGCTCGCCGCCCCTGGCCTGGTCATCGTTCCAGAGCAGGTCGCCGCTGGGCAGCAGCGTCATGCCGGTGATGTCGAGCGTCAGGCGCTTGGCCAGGGCCGACAGGAGCACGGGGTAGGCGGAGAACAGGCGCCACACGGCGGCGCCGACGATGGTGTCGACCTTGGCGGCGGCCAGGCTCGTGCGCACCAGGCGGGTCTCACCGGCGGTCTCGAGCAGGCCGTGGGCCTGGATCTGGACGGCGGTGCCGTGTTCGTGGACGTCGACGCCGAGGAGCAGGAGCCTGCCCGAGACCGGCTCGCCCGCGTGGGCGGGCTGGGGTTCGGTGAGGAGCATCGCCCGGCTCCACAGGTCGGCCCAGCGCCGGACCGGGAGGTGTTCCATGGTGGCCACGGGCGAGGAGGCGCGCAGTTCGGCGGCCAGGCCGTCGACCAGGACGGCGAGGCGGCGCAGGGAGGGCACGGCCAGGAGGGCCTCGATGGTGGGGTCGGCCGCGGCGACCAGGTCGTGGCCGACGCCGCGCCAGCCGGTGATGGCCAGCTCACCGAGCCACGAGCGGCACCCTGCGAGCAGGTTCACGGGCGACGACGCGGACCCAGACGGCCCGAAGGGAGACAGCGCGGAACCAGACGGCTCGGGCCCAGACGGCGCAGACCCGGACGGCGCGGACCCGGAGGCGGTGCCGGGCGGGGACCACGGGGCGCGGGTGCGGCCCAGTGCCGTGTCGAAGCCGTCGAGGAGCGCGTCGTGCACGGCGCCCAGCACCGCGGCACGGGCGCCCGCGAGGGCCAGCAGCCGCGAGTCGGACGCCGCCCCGGCCGCGAGCTTGTCGGCCGCCTCGGCGGCGACCGCGCCGAGCGGGGTGGCCGCCACGGCGCCGGCCAGCGCGCCCAGCGCCGCCGCGTGCTCCGGCGACAGCCGTCCGAGCCCCTGTTCGAGGGCGGCGTCGAACCCGTCGACCAGCGCGAGCGCCTCGTCGACGCCCGCGGGGGAACCGAGTGCGGACAGGTGTACGGCGAGCATCAGCGCACCGCCCCGGGGAACCAGTGGAGCTCGGCCACCGGCTCCACGCCGGTCGGCAGCTCCAGGTAGGCGAGGTGCCGCAGGAAGCGGCTGAACACCATCGCCGACGAGCCCGGCGCGTGGGATCCGTTGAGGCGCGCGAGCAGCTCGCCGACCTCGGAGGCCTCCACGCGGAGGTAGTGGGCGACGCGCTCCAGCCCGTATTGCACCACGGCCTCCTCGACCAGCAGGTCGAGGTGCTTGCACAGGCGTCCGTAGAGCCCGCCGCAGGGCCGGTTGTTGTTGGTGCTGCAATTGAAGTCGTGTGAGCCCGCCGCGATCCACGACACGTAGACGCGCGCCAGGTCGGACCCGCTCGACACCACCCCCTGTAAACGACCTTCCGCCAGTTCCACGAACGGCACCTTCGCCAGCTTCCGTGGCTGGACGGGCGCCAGGACCCGTGCCGCGCTCAGCTGTTCGACCGAATCCACGCCTGCCGACCTCCATGATCTCGTCGAGTGGATGATCGAAATCTAGCGAAGGTCTCCGACAAAAACGCCGCGGCGGAAGGCGTGCTTGCGCGACCCGGTGCGGAAGTGCGCCCAGACGCGTCCCGAGTGGCCGGGCATGAGGAAGACGGCGCTGGTGGAGGAGCCTGGAGCCAGGGTGACGCGTGAGGGGTCGCCGACCCTGAGCCCCTTGGCGGGTTCGTAGCTGAGCCGTACGTCCTGCCAGTCCGCGCCGGACCCGTTGTGCAGGGTGACCGTGAGCCGGCCGCCGTCGACCAGGGTCCGCAGGCCGTACGGCAGGCGTGGGTCGGGTCCGATGGAGCGGTCGAGCAGCGACAGCAGCGAGCCGGTGAAGGCCGGCCAGGTGGCCGACAGGTCGTGCTGCTCCCCCAGGTCGTCGGCGAGGTCGTAGAGCTCGACGCGTCCTTCGGGCGGCGCGCCCGCGATGCCGGGGGCGAAGCGGATGGCCTTCCATCGTCCCTGCCTGATGGCCTGGACCTTGCGCGGCCGGTTCCATACCAGGGTGTCGTGTCCCTCGCGGTCGCCGCCGGTGAGCAGGGCGCGGAAGCTGCGCCCGTCGGTCCCGGCGGGCACAGGTGCGCCGATCAGGTCGGCGACGGTCGGCAGCACGTCCCAGAAGGCGACGGGCTCGGCGACGACGCGCGGGCGCAGACTCGGCGACCAGGCGATCATCGGCACGCGGATGCCGCCCTCGTACAGGTCGCGTTTGTCGCCGCGCAAGGGCCCGTTGGCGTCGACGAGCTCGGGGATCACGCCCTTCTCGCTGTGCGGGCCGTTGTCGCTGGTGAACAGCAGGATGGTGTCGTCGGCCCTGCCGCTGTCGCGCAGCGCGCGCACGAGGGCGGCGACGTCGGCGTCGAGCCGGGTGACCTGGGCCGCGTGCCGCCGGTTGGCGCGGCTGAAGGGCAGGTCCTGGTAGGGCCCGGCGTCTCCCGGCACGACGCTCGGCGAGTGCGGCAGGATGGTGGAGAAGTACAGCAGGAACGGCCGCTTCGACGGCCGGCGCAGGAACGCGATCGCCTCGTCGCGCAGCAGGTCGGGTGCGTAGCTCTTGCGGCCGAGCCACCTCT
Organism: Nonomuraea sp. NPDC050663; assembly: GCF_044456985.1. Taxonomy (NCBI): domain Bacteria; kingdom Bacillati; phylum Actinomycetota; class Actinomycetes; order Streptosporangiales; family Streptosporangiaceae; genus Nonomuraea; species Nonomuraea sp. NPDC050663. The sequence continues at coordinate 494,364 of NZ_JBITGL010000007.1, read as the reverse complement.
TCTCGCCGTCGCGCCACAGGTAGGCCGGGTAGTACTGGTGGGCGTGGCGGTGGTCGATGTAGCCGAAGAACTCCTCGAAGCCGCGTTCGTTGGGGTGCGAGGGCTGTCCCGGCTGCTCGGGCCCGAATCCCCACTTGCCGATGCAGGCCGTCCGGTAGCCGGACAGCTGCGCCAGTTCGGCGAAGGTGAGGTCGGCGCCGGTCAGGGAGAGCTGCTGCCCGCCCTCGGGGTTCTCGCGCACGGTGCCGTGCCCGGCGTGCAGCCCGGTGAGCAGGGCGCAGCGCGAGGGCGCGCAGAGCGGGGCTCCCGAGTAGCCGGCCTCGAAGCGCACCCCCTCGGCGGCCAGCCGGTCGAGCGTGGGGGTGCGGATGGTCTGCTGCCCCTGGAAGCCGACCTCGCCCCAGCCGAGGTCGTCGGCGAGGATGACGATGATGTTCGGCCGTGCGCCCCCTTCCTTCAGGACGGGTGGCACGGCCAGGGCGGCCAGGGCGCCGGACAGGACGGTGCGGCGCGAGGGCCCGACGATCATTCGAGATACCTTCCGGGCATGGCAAGATCGCCAGGCGTGCATGATGGCGGCGTCAGCGATAGTCCCAGAGCGCGCAGATCTCCGCGAGCTCTCCGGGGACATCGGCGGCGTCCGGAAGGGGTCGCCCTTCGACGACCGTCCCGGCGCGGATCTTGTCGCGCCAGTCGCCGATGCCCTTGACGAAGGCGCCGTGGTCCTTGTCGCCGTAGCGGAGCATGCCGGGCTCGAACTCCACGCCCAGGAAGCGGCACAGGCGCCCCAGCTCGGTGGCGGGTGAGGCGACCAGGTCCTCGTAGCGCACGGTGAGGCCGTCGAGGTTGCGGCGCGCCTCCTCCAGGTAGGTCATGTAGGTGAGGGTGCGGGGCACCGCCTCGTCCATGGGCCGCCGCTCGGGGTCGGCCTCGTGCCAGGACTGCACGATCGACATGGGGTGGCGCAGCAGGAACACGTAGCGCGCCTCGGGCCAGCAGGTCGAGATGCGCCGCCAGGCGAACACGTTGCTGGGCGTCTTCTCCACCAGCAGGCTCTTGCCGCTGCGCGACAGCTCGCGGTGGAGCACCCGGTCCCACATCAGGTGCTCGAGGTCGTTGTGGACGTGGCCGAGCAGGCCCATCGCCTGCCGTACGGGCTCGGTGGTCAGGGCGATCGCCATGCGCCTGAAGTGCGTCTCGATGGGCGAGTGGATCCGCGAGTGGCTGTTGAGCATCACGCGCAGCAGGGTCGAGCCCGAGCGCACCGACGACAGCAGGAAGACCGGGGAGCGCACCAGGCGGTCGTGGCCGGGGTCGACCGGCGGGCGTAGCAGTTCGCCGCCCAGCTTGGCGGGCGGTGGGGGTGGCGGCGGGGGCGGCGGCAGCGCCTTGGCCTTGCCCGATCGCGTCAGTGTGTAGCCCGTCAGCCCTTCGAGGGTGGCGTTGGCCCGGTACCTCCAGCTCATGAGCGCCCAAGGTAGAAGGCGCCGGTGAATGCGGGGTGAACCAGGACTGAGAAGATCAGGCGAGGTATCGGCCCGCGATGGTGGTCCAGGTGTCGTCGGCGTGGCCCATGCGCTGGTCGCTGACCCGGTCGGCCGCGGCGGTGAAGGCGCGCAGGCCCCGCATGAGGGCCTTGCGCGCCTCGGGCGGCATCTCGTCGATGACCTGGGCCAGGTCGGCGTGGCGCTCGTCGCGCAGCTGGTCGAGGAGGGCGGTGCCGGACGGGGTCAGGCCCAGAGTCAGCTCGCGCCGGTCGTCGGGAGAGACCGAGCGGCGCACCCAGCCGGTGGCCTCCAGCCGGTCGCACAGCCGGCTGGTCGACGACGGCAGGGCGCCCAGCGCCTCACCCAGGCGGGCCAGGTTGATGCGCTGGTGCCGCTCGATGGTCAGCAGCGCCTGCAGCTGGATGGAGGAGACCTGGGTGGCGGCGGAGTGCCGGGAGTAGGCCCACACGGCCACGAGGGCGGCGGCCATACCCTCGACCGCCGCGCCGGTGGCGGGATCGATGTGGCCGAGCTCTCCGTGGTCGTTCATGCGCCTCGTCCAGGTCAGGCGGTCCAGTCCAGGCAGACCACTACCGCGTCGTCGAAGACGTCCATTCCTTCTCTGAAGGCCAGCATGCCACGAATCATCGTACGGACGGCTTCGTCCGCCGGTTGCAGCCGGGTCGATCTGACGACCGACTCCAGCATTGTCTCCCCGAAGTCGGACCCCGCCGACGAGCGCGAGGCGGCGACGCCGTCGCTGACGACCATGATCCGGTCGCCGCGTTGGAGCGTTACACGCTGCTCCTGATAGCGGGTGTTGCCGAACATGCCGAGGGGCAGCTGCTGCTCGAGCTCGATCAGCTCCACGTCGGTGCCGCGCAGCCGCAGCATCTTGGGCGAGCCCGCGTCGACGGCGGCCAGTTCGCCGCTCTTGGCGTCGAAGCGCAGCAGCAGCGTCGAGACGTGTTCGCGCCCGCCGTACTGGGCGTAGACGGCCTCGTCGGCGAGCCCGGCCTGCTCTTCCAGGTCGGCGCCCGAACGGCGGGCGTTGCGCAGCGCGGTGACGGCCAGCGTCGACAGCAGCGCGGCGCGCATGCCCTCGCCCATGCCGTTGGTCACCGAGACGACCACCGTGTCGGCGTCGCAGGCCCAGTCGAAGTTGTCGCCGTAGACGGCGTAGGCGGGCTCCAGCTGGCCGGCCAGGCGGTAGCCGTCGCCGCGGTGCCCGGTGCCGGGCAGCAGGCCCCACTGCATCTCGGCGGCGAGGGTGAGCCGCGACAGGCGGCGGGCGCGCTGGTAGCGGTCGGTGACCCGGTCGGCGCCCCGCAGGGCGTGGCCGAGCGCCAGGGCGGCCTCTTCGAGATCGGCCAGGTCGGCGGCGTCGGGTTCCTCCTCCAGGCCCAGGCAGAGCACGCCGAGCCGGTCGCCGTCGGCGGTGACCGGCAGGTGGAGCCTGCCCGTGTCCTTCTCCCACCGCGACAGCTGGGAGGCGAAGGCGCGTCCGGCCTCGCCGTTGTCGATGCGGACTCCCAGCACACCCGGCTCCGCCAGGGTGAGCACCGGTCGCATCGCGACCTGGGCGTAGTCCGCCAGGAGGAGCTCGACCTCCTGCGTCTGGAGCGCGTCGCGGATCGCTTCGGGCAGCGCGTACGGTGGAGCTGCACGAAGAGCCTGGTAGACGGCGCTCAATCCGGTTGTGGTTGCCACGTGCCTTCCCTAGTACGCGAACAGGTTGTTGCACCATAGCAACTAATCTCGGTTTGCCGATCATCGATCGCGCGAGATAGCGTCTTCCGCCTACGTATTTGCCGTATGGCAACGATACTGAAGAACATGGGTGCCAAGGTGACAAGCACGCGCGTGGTCGACAGAAGCGTCGGCGAACAGGACCTTCGCCAGTTGCTCGCGGGACTCACAGCGGTGCGTGACGGCGATTTCGGCACGAGGCTACCCGGAGACACCGATGGCCTGCTCGGCGAGATCGCGACAGTCTTCAACGGCATGGTTGACCAACTTGCCCTGTTCACCTCGGAAGTAACCCGCGTGGCCCGCGAGGTGGGCACCGAAGGACGTCTCGGCGGCCAGGCTCAGGTCCCGGGTGTGTCGGGAACCTGGAAGGACCTGACCGAGTCGGTGAACGCCATGGCGGGAAACCTCACCGGCCAGGTGCGCTCCATCGCCGAGGTCACCACCGCGGTCGCCAAGGGCGACCTGTCGCAGAAGATCACGGTCGACGCGCGCGGCGAGATCCTGGAGCTGAAGAACACCGTCAACACGATGGTAGACCAGCTGTCCTCCTTCGCCGCGGAGGTCACCCGCGTGGCCCGCGAGGTCGGCACCGAGGGCCAGCTGGGCGGCCAGGCCGACGTGAAGGGCGTGGCCGGCACCTGGCGCGACCTGACCGACTCGGTGAACTACATGGCCGGCAACCTCACCGACCAGGTGCGCAACATCTCCCAGGTGGCCACCGCGGTGGCGCGTGGCGACCTGTCGCAGAAGATCACCGTCAGCGCGCGCGGCGAGATCCTGGAGCTCAAGAACACCCTGAACACGATGGTCGACCAGCTGTCGTCGTTCGCCGACGAGGTCACCCGCGTCGCCCGCGAGGTCGGCACCGACGGCCGCCTGGGCGGCCAAGCCGACGTCAAGGGCGTCTCCGGCACCTGGAAGGACCTCACCGAGTCGGTCAACGTCATGGCCGACAACCTGACCGCCCAGGTGCGCTCCATCGCCGAGGTCACCACCGCGGTCGCCAAGGGCGACCTGACCCAGAAGATCCGCGTCGACGCGCGCGGCGAGATCCTGGAGCTGAAGGAGACCATCAACACGATGGTCGACCAGCTGTCCGCCTTCGCCGACGAGGTCACCCGAGTCGCCCGCGAGGTCGGCACCGAGGGCCAGCTCGGCGGCCAGGCGACCGTGCGCGGCGTGTCGGGCACCTGGAAGGACCTCACCGACAACGTCAACTTCATGGCCTCGAATCTGACCGGCCAGGTGCGCTCCATCGCCCAGGTGGCCACCGCGGTCGCCAAGGGCGACCTGTCGCAGAAGATCACCGTCGAGGCCAAGGGCGAGGTCGCGGCGCTCGCCCAGACCATCAACACGATGGTCGACACGCTGAGCGCCTTCGCCGACGAGGTCACCCGAGTCGCCCGCGAGGTCGGCACCGAAGGTCAGCTCGGCGGCCAGGCCCGGGTCAAGAACGTGGCCGGGACCTGGAAGGACCTCACCGACAACGTCAACTCGATGGCCGACAACCTGACCAACCAGGTGCGCTCCATCGCCCAGGTCACCACCGCCGTGGCGCGCGGCGACCTGACCCGCAAGATCGACGTCGTCGCCCGGGGCGAGATCCTGGAGCTGAAGGAGACCATCAACACGATGGTCGACCAGCTCTCCTCCTTCGCCGCGGAGGTCACCCGCGTGGCCCGCGAGGTCGGCAGCGAGGGCAGGCTGGGCGGCCAGGCCGAGGTCGAGGGCGTCTCGGGCACCTGGAAGCGGCTGACGGAGAACGTCAACGAGCTGGCCGGCAACCTCACCCGCCAGGTGCGGGCCATCGCCGAGGTGACCAGCGCGGTGACCTCGGGCGACCTGACCCGCTCCATCACCGTCGACGCCTCCGGCGAGGTCGCCGAGCTCAAGGACAACATCAACTCGATGGTGAAGTCGCTGCGCGAGACCACCAGGGCCAACCAGGAGCAGGACTGGCTCAAGACCAACCTGGCGCGCATGTCCGGCCTCATGCAGGGACACCGCGACCTGGAGACGGTGGCCGAGCTCGTCATGAACGAGCTGGCCCCGCTGGTGCGCGCGCAGTACGGCGCCTTCTTCCTGGCCGAGGACGACGAGCTGCGCCTGGTCGGCGCCTACGGCTACCCCGGCGAGCCGTCGCGGCGCTTCAAGCTCGGCCAGTCGCTGGTGGGCCAGGCCGCCCGCGCCAAGCGCACCATCGCGGTCGACGAGGTGCCGCCCGGCTACGTGACGGTCTCGTCGGCGCTGGGCCAGGCCGCCCCGGCCTCGCTGATCGTGCTGCCGATCGTCGCCGAGGAGCAGGTGCTCGGCGTCATCGAGCTGGCCGCGGTCCACGCCTTCACCCAGGTGCACCGCACCTTCCTCGACCAGCTGATGGAGACCATCGGCGTCAACGTCAACACCATCATCGCCAACGCCCGCACCGACGAGCTGCTGGCCGAGTCGCAGCGCCTGGCCTCCGAGCTGCAGGCCCGCTCGGAGGAGCTGCAGAGCCAGCAGGAGGAGCTGCAGCGCTCCAACGACGAGCTGGAGGAGAAGGCCGAGCTGCTGGCGGCGCAGAACCGCGACATCGAGACCAAGAACCTCGAGATCGAGCAGGCCAGGCAGGAGCTGGAGGAGCGGGCGCGGCAGCTGGCGCTGGCCTCCAAGTACAAGAGCGAGTTCCTGGCCAACATGAGCCACGAGCTGCGCACCCCCCTCAACTCGCTGCTCATCCTGGCCCAGCTGCTGGCGCAGAACCACACCCGCAACCTGACGCCCAAGCAGGTGGAGTACGCCAGCATCATCCACTCGGCCGGCAGCGACCTGCTGCAGCTCATCAACGACATCCTCGACCTGTCGAAGGTCGAGGCGGGCAAGATGGACGTCAACCCCGAGCGGGTGCCGCTGCGGGCCCTGCTCGACTACGTCGAGGCCACCTTCCGGCCGATGACCACGCAGAAGAGCCTCGACTTCCTCATCACCTCCGCACCGGGGCTGCCGCTCGACCTCGTCACCGACGACGCCCGGCTGCGCCAGGTGCTGCGCAACCTGCTGTCGAACGCGGTCAAGTTCACCGAGACCGGCAGCGTGGAGTTGCGCATCGAGCCCGCCCAGCAGCAGGAGCTGCCGACGTGGGTGCGCCCGCACGGCGCGGCGATCGCCTTCCGCGTCGTCGACACCGGCATCGGCATCCCCGAGCAGCAGCTCGACGCCATCTTCGGCGCCTTCCAGCAGGCCGACGGCACCACCAGCCGCCGCTACGGCGGCACCGGCCTGGGCCTGTCGATCAGCCGCGAGCTGGCCTACCTGCTCGGCGGCGCCATCACCGCCGAGAGCACCCTCGACGGCGGCAGCACCTTCACCCTCTACCTGCCGATCGCCCGGCCCGACTTCGAGGACGCGCCCCAGCAGGAGCAGGCCGCCGAGGAGCAGGAGGAGCAGCCCTCGCCGCGCCACACGTCCTCGCGCCGGCTGCTGGTGGTCGAGGAGCGGCCGCGCGGCCTGCTGTCGCTGGTGGCCGAGAGCGTCGTGGGCGATCTGCTGCGGCGCGACCTGGGCGACACCATCGAGGTCGTCACCGCCGCGGGCCCGCAGGAGGCCGCGGCCACGCTGGCGGCCAAGGCCTGCCACTGCATCGTGCTCGACCTCGACATGCCGGGGCGGGCGGCCTACGGGTTCCTGGAGGCGATCAGCGGCGATCCGGCGCTGAACGCGGTGCCCGTGCTGGCGTACAACAACTGGCGCATGGACCCGCAGCACGAGGAGAGCCTGCGCGGGATCAGCGCCGGCCAGCCCCTGGAGCTGCTGGTCAGCCTCGACGAGCTGCGCGAGCGCATCACCCTCCACCTGACGGCCGAGCAGCCGCAGGACGTGCTGCCGCTGGTCAGGCCCGAGCACGTGAGCGAGCCTGCCCAGTGGACGGCCGGGGAGGGCCTGGCCGGGCGCACGGTGCTGGTCGTCGACGATGACGCGCGCAACCTGTTCGCGCTGACCAGCATCCTGGAGGTGCACGGCATGCAGGTGCTGCACGCCGAGGACGGTCGCAAGGGCATCGACGCGCTGGTGGCCCATCCCGAGGTCGACATCGTGCTGATGGACGTGATGATGCCGGAGATGGACGGCTACACCGCCACGGCCACGATCAGGGCGATGCCGCAGTACGTCGAGCTGCCGATCATCGCGGTGACGGCCAAGGCGATGCCGGGTGACCAGGAGAAGGCGCTGGCGTCGGGGGCGAGTGACTACGTGACGAAACCGGTGGACTCCGACCATCTCATCCAGCGCATCCAGCTGTGGATCAACGCGTGAGCGCGAGCGACGGGCTGGGCCGCCTGGCCGGCATCATCGAGCGGTTGCGCAGGCAGGTCCACGAGGCGGAGGAGGAGGCCGACGGGCGGGCGCTGATCGCGCTGGCGCGAGGCATCCTCGTCGAGCGGCTGGGCTGCGGGCCCACGGAGGCGGCGGGGCAGCTGGCCGCGCTGGCGTCGCGGGCGGGCGTCTCGGAGCTGGAGCTGGCCGCCGACCTGATCAACCAGGCGGCGCACGACCGGCTCGCCGAGGCCGCGGGCGACCTCGTGGCGCAAGCCGTACGGCAGGGCGGCAGGCACGACGCTGGCCATGCAGGCGGGCACGACGGCGGGCATGCGGACGAGAACGCGGACGGGCACGCGGGCAGGTATGCGGACGGGCTCGTCGGCGGGTGGGTGGCCAACGGCGACTTCCCGCATGCGAGCCTTCTGGAGGTGTCGGCCAACAGCGACACGCTCCCTCTGCCGCGCATCGCCGCGCCCGGGGTCGTCAGCTCCGCCGTACGGCTGCGCACCGCCGAGCATCGCATGGCGCACGCCGCCGACACCCAGGCCGTGGCCACCTCGCTGCTGGAGCACGCGCTCACCCCGCTCGGCGCGACCGCGGTGGCCGTGTGGGCGGTGGGCCCCGACGCCTCGCTGCGGCTGGCCGCCTATGCCGGGTTCAGTGCCGAGGAGGCCAGGCGCTGGCACTACGTGCCGCCCGGGGTGGTCACCCCGGCGCGCCGCGCGCTGACCGAGCGGGCCACGCTGTCGATCCCGAGCCTGGCCGACTCGAACCTGCCGTCGATCGGGCGCGAGCTGGGCGGTGGCCGGGTGACGGTGCCCGCGGGCATGGTCGGCCGCCTGGTGGGCGTGCTGGAGGTCGGGTGGCCGCAGCCGCTGGAGCCGCAGCCCGCGGCCGTCAGGCGGCAGCTGGAGGCGCTGGCCGAGCTGTGCGCGCGCACGATGGAGCCGTCAGAGGGCACGTGCGCGGGCTCCGACGCGCACGCCGAGCTCATCGACATGGCCGACGGGCTGCACGATCCCGCGCTGCTGCTGGAGCCGCACCTGGGCCCCGACGGCGTGCCGGTCGACTTCCGCATCGTGCACGCCAACCCGGAGTTCGCCGACCCCGCAGGGCGCCCGCGCGGGGAGGTCTCCGGCGCGCTGCTGCTGGAGACGTACCCGATGGCGGCGGGCGCGGGCGGCCTGTTCGAGAAGGTCGCCCACGTGTATTCGACGGGCGAGCCGTTCCGCGCCGAGCGGCTGCCCCTGACGACGCTGGTCGACGAGGTGCCGCTGACGACGCCGATCCGGCTGAGCCTGGTCCGCCAGCGGGACCGGGTGCTGCTGATCTGGCGGGTGCTCGACGAGACGACGCGCCTGGCCAGCCTGCTCCAGCACGCCCAGCGCCTGGGCCGGGTGGGGGCGTTCGAGCAGGACGCGCTGACCGGCGACGTGGTCTGGAACGCCCAGCTGTTCGACCTGTACGGGCTGACCCCGCCCGCCTCGCCGGTGCCGATCGAGCGGCTGGCCGAGCACGCCCACCCCGACGACGCCGACGCCGTGGGGCGGTTCCTGCAGACGCTGCTCAACCACCGGCGGCCCGCCTCCTGCGCGTTCCGGCTGCGGCGCGCCGACGGGATCGCCCGCCACATCAGGGTGGTGGCCGAGCCGGTCTTCGACGACCACGATCTGCTGCTCACGGTGCGCGGCGCCTACCAGGACATCTCCGCCCAGCACTGGACCGAGGTGGCGCTGGCGGTCACGCGTGACCAGCTGGCCCAGACCGAGCAGCAGGCGGCCGAGCGCGACAAGCTGACCCTGCAGCTGCAGCACGCGATCATGCCGCCGAGCCGTCCCACGCTCGACGCCTTCGACCTGCAGATCGGCGTCAGGTACCGGCCGGCGGAGGCCGGGGCGATGGTCGGCGGCGACTGGTACGACACGGTCGTGCTGCCGTCGAAGAAGATCCTTTTCTCGGTGGGCGACGTGGCCGGTCACGGCATCGAGGCGGCGACCGGCATGGTGGTGCTGCGCAACGCGCTGCGCGGCCTGGCCGTCACCGGGGCGGGGCCGGGCCAGCTGATGGCGTGGCTGAACCTGGTGGCGCACCAGATGATCGAGAACCTGACGGCGACGGCCGTGTGCGCGCTGTACGACCCGCACACCAGGGTCCTGCGCTGGGCGCGGGCCGGTCACCTGCCGCCGATCCTGGTGCGCGACGACGTGGCGACGGAGCTGCCGCTCATCGGCGGCATCCTGCTCGGCGCGGTCAGCGAGGCGGAGTACGAAGAGGGCGTGGCGGAGCTGCGGCGCGAGGACACGCTGCTGATGTACACCGACGGCCTGATCGAGCGCACCGACCGCACGCTGGCCTTCACGCAGGAGCAGTTGCTGCGCTCGGCCAGCCGCAGCCACGTCACGCTGGGCGAGCGGCTCGACTACCTGCTGGCCCACAACCGTTCGGACACCGACGACGACACCTGCCTGATCGGGGTGCGGCTGAACTAGTTGAGCTGCCAGATCGCCAGGTTGAGCGCGCCGGCGTAGGTGACCCACAGCAGGTACGGCACCAGCAGCAGGGCCGCGCTTCGCCGGATGCGCCAGAACAGGGCGAGGTTGACCGCGATCGTGATCCACAGCAGCACGATCTCGGCGAAGGCCAGGCCGTACTGGCCCGCGGCGAAGAACAGCGGGGTCCAGGCGGCGTTCAGGACCAGCTGCACGGCGTAGACGGTCATGGCGGGCGTCCACCCGCGCGCCGACCAGGCGAGCCAGCCGGCGATCGCGATCAGGACGTACAGGACGGTCCAGGCGGGGCCGAACAGCCACTGCGGCGGCGCCCACGCGGGCCGCTCCAGCGCCAGGTACTCCTGGCCGGCGTTGATCGAGGCGAGCGAGCCCACCACGGCGACCAGCGCCACCGCGACGACGAACACCGGCAGCACCGCCCAGCGGCGGTGGGAGTGTGTGATGACCATGTTCTCTGCGCTGCCCTTCCTGGATCGCGGGTAACTCACAGCGGCATCGGGTAGCCGCGGACGCCGGTGGGTTCGTGGACGGCCGGCGCGGGCAGTCCGGCCAGCTCGGGGACGTAGCGGCGCACGTAGTCGCCCTCGGGGTCGAAGCGGCGGGCCTGGCGCAGGTAGTTGAAGCTGCGGTTGGGCCGGGTGTCGTTGCCGGTGCCGGCGATCCACTGCCAGTTGCCCGAGTTGTTGGCCACGTCGGCGTCGAGGAGGAGCTCGAAGAAGTGGGCCGCGCCCTCGCGCCAGTCGATCTTCAGCTCCTTGACCAGGTAGGCGGCGGTGATCATGCGGGCCCGGTTGTGCATGAAGCCCTCGGCGGCCAGCTGCCGCATGCCCGCGTCGACGATCGGGACGCCGGTGAGCCCGTCCTTCCAGGCCCGCAGGGCGCCGGCGTCGGCGCGCCAGGTGTGCCCGCGCGGGCGGTAGTCGCGGCGGGGCAGCTCGGGGAAGGCGAAGGTGACCTGGTGGTGGAAGTCGCGCCAGCACAGCTGGCGGGTGAAGGCCTCCAGGTCGCACCGGACGGCGGTCTCCAGCGGTGACAGGCAGCCGAAGTGCAGGTAGGGGCTGAGGCGTGAGGTGCGTGCGCCCGCCAGGTCGTCGTGGCCGTCCTCGTAGTCGTGCAGGCCCTCCTTGATCCAGGCGTCGAGCCGGGCGCGCGCGGCCTGCTCGCCGCCGCTCATGATCCCGTACGGCTCGGCGTCCGGGATGTCGCCCGGCGCCAGGCCCTCCGGCACGCTCACCCGTTTCGGCGGCTTGGCCACGGCCCGGCGCGGCGCCTGGCTCCAGGCGCGCCAGTAGGGCGTGAAGACCTTGTAGTGATCGCCGCCTCCCGACGGCTGGAGCAGGTCGGGAGGGACGACCGTGACCCCGGGGAATCGCCGCAGCGCGACCCGCTCGTCTGCCAGGCGCCGCTGGCGTGAGCGGGCCAGGGCGCTGACGTCGGCGCTGACGTGGACGGCCGTGGCCCCGGTCTCGCGGGCCAGGCGCATCGTCTCGGCGACGGTCTCGCCCTGGCGGACGAACAGCTCTCCCCCGCGCTCGCGCAGGCTCTCGCGCAGGTCACGCAGGCACTCGCCGAGAAAGGCGGCGCGCCGGCCCGCCGGCACGGAGGGGTCGAGCACGAACAGCGGCACGACCCGGCTCGCGCGCTCGCACGCGGCGGCCAGCGCGGGGTGGTCGTGAACGCGCAGGTCACGGTTGAACAGCACAATGACGGTGTCCATCACCGGGGTATTCGTATCAGAACCCCGGGTGGTTGCATCGTCACGGTGAGTCGAAGGCCAGGGTGGGCAGGTCCACGGCGGTCGCGCCGCCGTCGGCCACGATCACCGAGCCGGTCATGACGGCGCTGTCGTCGCTCGCCAGGAACAGGCAGATGGGGGCGATCTCCTCGGCGGTGGCGGGGCGGCCGAGCGGGACGTCCTTGGTGACCAGGGCGTAGGCCTCCTCGCGGGTGAGGCCGGCGAGCTGGTCCATCTCCTCGTCGGCCATCGGGGTGCGCACCCAGCCGGGGCACAGGCAGTTGGCGCGCACGCCGTGGCGGCCGTAGTCGCGGGCGATGGAGCGGGTCAGGCCGACCAGCGCGTGCTTGGTGGTGACATATCCGGAGATGGCGGGGGCGGCGGCCAGCCCCGCGATGGACGACACGACCACGATGGATCCGCCCTGCCGCATGAGCGCGGGCAGCGTCTCGCGGCAGGTGACGAAGCAGGTGTTGAGGTTGGCGTCGAGCGCCAGCCGCCACGACTCGTCGCTGGTGTCGGCGACCGCCTCGGCGCCATGCCCGCCCGCGTTGGCCACGACCACGTCGAGCCGGCCGAACCGGTCGAGCCCGGCCAGGACGGCGGCGCGGGCCTGGGCGGGGTCGGCCATGTCGGCCGGGGTCGCCAGGGCCGCGTCAGGACCGATGCGCGCGGCCACCTCCTCCAGGGGCTGCTCGCGCCGTCCCGCGAGCACCACCCGCGCGCCCTCGGCGGCGAAACGTTCCGCGGTGGCCGCCCCGATGCCCGTGCCCGCGCCCGTGATCAGGGCGACCTTGCCCGCTAACCGCATAGTGCCTCCACCCGGCGCATCACCTCGCGGCAGAACGCGCCCACTCGGTCCGGATCGTCGATGAACTGCGAGGGTTTGACGCAGAAGGTGCTGTAGCCCTGGGCCATGCGCTCGGGGAGGTGCTCGAGGGCGGGGCCGAGCGGCGCGCACGAAGAGGCGTCGGGGAACCTCGCGCGGGTGCCGCCGACGAGCTCGAGGTCGAGCCCGGCCAGCCGCGAGAGGTCGGGCGGGTACCCGAGGGGATTGAAGCCGCTCCCCCACCTGGTCAGCCTCCTGACGAGCCGGTCGGTCACCCGCGCGCCGCCGAACCAGAGCACGGGCCCGTCCGGCCGGTGCGCCTTGGGCTCGAAGTAGACCTCGTCGAAGCGGTAGTGCCTGCCGTGGTAGCTGACCGGCGACTCGCGCCACAGCAGCTCCCAGATCTCCAGGTGCTCCTCCAGCAGGGCGCCGCGCTCCTCGAACGGCACGCCGAGCGCCGCGTACTCGTCGCGGCTCCAGCTGACCGTCGGCAGCACGATGAGCCGTCCCCGCGAGAGCAGGTCGAGCGTGCTCAGCTCGCGGGCGAGCACGAGCGGGTGCCGCAGCGGTGCCAGCACCGCCGCGGCGGCCAGGCGCAACGACGTGGTGACCGAGGAGATCGCCGCCAGCAGGGTCAGCGAGTGCGGCCACGGCGTGAACGGGTCCTGGTTGCCGGGCAGGGCGTATTCGCGGGGGTTGGCCATGCGCCCGAGCGCGCCCGCGTCGGGCCCGAGCACCACGTGCTCGCTGACCATGACCGAGTCGAACCCGGCGTCCTCCGCCTCGCGCGCCCAGCGCACCAGCGCGGGCAGGTCGCGGCCCGCGGTCATGGTCCAGTTCTCCGACAACACCAGCTGCATGCGCGGCGTCAACGTCTCTCCCGGCGATCGTTCGGGACCGAATATAATGACGCTTCATGACCGGCCACCACACCATGCGCCAGACGGAAGAGGCGATCGGCGAGCGCCTCGGCTCGCTGAACCTCGACTTCGAGGCCATGTGGGCGGTGTCGAACATCTACCGCGCCTCCGCCGCCATCCGCAACCACCTGGAGCAGACGGTCCTGCGCGACACCGGCCTGACCTGGACGGGGTTCGTGGTCATGTGGGTGGTGTGGATCTGGGGCGAGAGCGAGACCCGGCACGTCGCGGCCGAGGCGGGCATCTCCAAGGGCACGCTCACCGGAGTGATCAAGACGCTGGAGTCCTACCGGCATCTGCGCCGCTCCCCGCACCCGACCGACAGGCGCCGCGTCATGGTCGCGCTGACCGCGACGGGCGAGCGGCTGATGCGCGAGCTGTTCCCCGACTTCAACCGGCAGGAGGCCTTCGTCGTCAAGGAGCTGACGGGCGAGCAGCGGCGGGAGCTGGCCGGCTCGCTGCGCCTGGTCCTGCAGCACCTGGAGCGCGCCTGACCGGCAGCTCGGCGATGCCGTGGATGAAGTTGGAGCGCACCCTGCGCACCGGGCCCGCGGGCGCCAGGTCGGGCAGGCGCGGCAGCAGCTCCTCGAACAGCACGCGCAGCTCCAGCTTGGCCAGGCTGGCGCCCAGGCAGTAGTGGGGTCCGCCCTTGCCGAAGGTCAGGTGGTCGTTGTCGGCGCGGGTGACGTCGAAGCGGTACGGCTCGGCGAAGACCCGCTCGTCGCGGTTGCCGGAGGCGAACCACATGACCACCTTGTCCCCGGCGCGGATGCGCTTGCCGTGCATCTCCACGTCGCGGGTGGCGGTGCGCCGGAAGTGGTAGACCGGGGAGGCCCAGCGCAGGCACTCCTCCACGCCGGTGCCGGGATGCTCCAGGAACAGCTCGCGCTGCTCGGGGTGCTCCATCAGCGCCACCATGCTGTGCGAGATGGCGTGGCGGGTGGTCTCGTTGCCGGCCACGACGAGCAGCAGGAAGTAGTTGTCGAAGTCGCGGCCGTCGAGCTCGCGGGCCAGCTTGCTGACCAGGTCGGTGCCGTCGCCGCCGCGGCGCTGGGCGGCCAGGCGCCTGCCGTACTCGAAGACCTCCTGCGCGGCCGGGCTGCGGAAGGGCAGGTCGCGGTAGGCCTCGTTGCTCGCCAGCTTCTGCGGGTCGGTGTTCTCGATGATCGCGTTGCCCCAGTCGATCAGCTGCTGGGTGTCGGGCACGTCGAGCATGCGGGCCAGCACGTTGATCGGGAAGTCCGCGGCGACCGCCTCGACGAAGTCGAACGACGGCTCCTTCAGCCGGTCGAGGGTGAGGCCGACCAGGCCGCGCAGGAACGTCTCGTAGCCCGCGACGGCGCGTGCGGTGAAGTCGCGGATCAGCAGGCGGCGCAGCTCGCGGTGGCGCGGGCCGTCGGTCTCCAGCATGGAGCGCCGCCGGGCGGCCTGCTGCTCGTCCACCTCCTCCAGGTTCGTGAACTTGTCGGAGGTGAAGGTGACCGGGTCCGCGCTGACCCTGACGATGTCGGCGTGCCTGGTCAGCGACCAGAAGCCGCGCCCGTGCGCGCCCTCGTCCTGCCAGTGCAGGGGGTCGTGGGCGCGCAGCTCGTCGAAGGCGCGCCATGGGGTGACCCCGTCGAGGAAGTTGCCGGGATCCGACAGGTCACAGATGGTAGGCGTACTCACGGAGCTCCCAATCGGTCACGTGCCGGGAGAAGCGCTCGGCCTCGTCGCGCTTGTAGGACAGGAAGGCGGCGGTGAACTCCTTGCCCAGCACCTCGGCCAGCTCGGCGTCGGCCTCGAAGGCGTCGAGCGCGGCCGGGAGCGTCATCGGCAGCGTCGGCGAGCGCTCCGGGTCGTAGCCGTAGCCCTCCAGCGGCTCCGGCGGCTCGGCCTTGTCGCGGATGCCCAGGTAGACGGCGGCCAGCAGGGCGGCGATGCCGAGGTAGGGGTTGGCGGAGGCGTCGCCGAGGCGCACCTCCAGCCGGGCGGCGTCGCCGCGCTCCGGCGGGATGCGGATCATCGCGCTGCGGTTGTCGAGGCCCCAGTCGTTCAGCCACGGCGCCAGGGTGTCGGGGCCGAACCGCTTGTAGGAGTTGATCGTCGGGTTGAGCAGCGCCGCCAGCGCGGGCGCGTGGGCGATCACGCCGCCGATCGCGTGCCGCGCCGTCCGGCTCAGCCCGTACGGCGAGGCGGGGTCGTCGAAGACGTTGCGGCCTTCGTCGTCG
Organism: Nonomuraea sp. NPDC050663; assembly: GCF_044456985.1. NCBI lineage: Bacteria > Bacillati > Actinomycetota > Actinomycetes > Streptosporangiales > Streptosporangiaceae > Nonomuraea > Nonomuraea sp. NPDC050663. Next base: position 478,622 of record NZ_JBITGL010000007.1, on the reverse strand, counting down.
AGGCACGACAGGTGCACGTGGAAGCCGGAGCCGCCCTCGTCGTTGAAGGGCCTGGCCATGAAGGTGGCGTTCAGCCCGTCGCGCCTGGCCAGTTCCTTGACGGCGCTCTTGAGGCGGAAGGCGCGGTCGGCGGCGTCGAGGGCCTCGGAGTGGGTGAGGTTGATCTCGAACTGACCGGGTGAGAACTCGTGGCAGCCCATCGTCACGCCGAGCCACTTCAGGGCGCGCATCGTCGCGATCAGGTGGCCGCCCTGGTCGCCCTTGTTGCCGACGACGTAGACGTTGCCCGGCCCGCCGTCGTAGCGGGTGCCGTCGGGGTTGATCAGGAAGTATTCGAGTTCCGGCCCGGCGACGGCGGTGAGGCCGAGCTCTCCCAGGCGGGCGACGGCGCCGCGCAGCACCTGGCGCGGGTCCTCGGGGAAGGGGCGGCCGTCGGGCCAGTAGGCGTCGGCCAGGCAGTGCGCCACGCCCTCCTGCCACGGCAGGACGGCCAGGGTGGCGAGGTCGGGCTTGACGACGATGTCCGGCAGGCCTCGGTCCAGCCCGCCAGGCACCGGCACGACGTCGGCCTGCGGCGAGGTGTAGTAGACCGCCTGGCAGAAGGTCAGGCCGTGCTCGGGGAGGCGGTCGAGGAAGACGTCCTTGCCACGCTCGACACCGATCAGGTCGGAGTAGCAGATCCGCACGATGTCGACGCCCGCCTGCCGTAATCGCTCGACGGTCACCTGAGCTCCTCTCGTTTGGGCGCAAACAATACGCCGGGAGTTCAGGGCCGACAAGACGGTCACGGCCATTGCGGCAGCGACTCCGGCAGGTCCTTGGAGACGGCCATCGGGAAGTCGGCGGGCCGCTTGTCGAGGAAGGCGGTGACGCCCTCGGCGGCGTCGGGCGCCCGGCCGAGCACGTGCATGAGCGCCGAGTCGGCCTCGTGCGCCTGCCAGGGCGACGACCACGACAGGCCCGCCCACATCAGCCGCCTGATCGTCGCCACCGAGACGCCCGAGGTGTTGTCGGCGATCTCGCGGGCCAGCTCGTAGGCGGCGGGGAGCAGCTCGGCGTCGGGCACGACGCGGGAGACGAGCCTGCCGCGCAGCGCCTCGTCCGCGCCGAACACCCTGCCGGTCGCGGCCCACTCCATCGCCTGCGAGATGCCCACCAGGCGGGGCAGGAACCAGCTGGAGGCGGCCTCGGTGACGATGCCGCGGCGGGCGAACACGAAGCCGAAGCGGGCGCTCTCCCCCGCCAGGCGCACGTCCATCGGGAGCGTCATGGTGACGCCGACGCCGACGGCGGGGCCGTTGATCGCGGCGATGACCGGCTTGAGAGAGGCGGCGATGCGCAGGGCGACCATGCCGCCGCCGTCGCGCTGCGGCTCGCTCCTGGCCGAGGAGAAGGTGCCGCCACCGCCGCCCAGGTCGGCTCCGGCGCAGAAGCCGCGGCCCTTGCCGGTGACCACCACGGCGCGCACGTCGTCGTCGGCGTCGGCCTGGTCGAAGGCGGCGATGAGCTCGTCACGCATCTGCAGGGTGAAGGCGTTGAGGCGGCTCTCGCGGCTCAGCGTGATCGTGGCGATCCGGTCGGCCACCGCGTACTCGATCTCGTCCATGCGCCAGAACTATATTCGGCCATGGCCGCCGTCAAGCGGCCCGGGCCTTGACGCTAGCGTCTGGCGCATGCTGGCAACCCACCGTCTGCGCGTCCTGCTGGAGGTCCACCGCGCCGGGAGCATCGCGGGCGCGGCGCGCGAGCTGCGGCTGTCGCCCTCGGCCGTCTCCCACCAGCTGGCCCGGCTGGAGCAGGAGACCGGCGTGGGCCTGGTCGAGCGGGGCGCGCAGAGCCTGCGGCTGACCACCGCGGGGCGGCGGCTGGCCGGCCGCGCCCAGGAGGTGCTCGACCTGCTGCGGGCGGCGGAGAAGGATCTCCTCGCGCAGGCCAGGGCCGACTCCGGGCAGCTGAGCATCGGCTTCTTCGCCTCGGCCGGGTATCGCCTGCTGCCCACCGCCCTGGGGCGCTTCGCCGGCCGCCATCCGGGCGTCGAGCTCGACCTGGAGGAGGGGCAGCCGCACGAGCTGCTGCCCGCGCTGGAGCGCGGCGACATCGACCTGCTCGTGGTGTTCGAGCACCCGCTGGATCCGTGGCAGGCGCCGGTCGGGGTCGAGGTGGTGCCGCTGTTCGACGAGCCGCAGCTCGTGGTGCTTCCCCCCGGCCACCCGGCGGCCCGGCGGGACCGGCTGCGGCTGGCGGACCTGGCCGCCGAACCCTGGATCACCACCTACGGGACCGGGACGCCTGTGTTGTCGGTGCTGGAACGCGCGGCCGCCCTGGAGGGGTTCACGCCGCGCATCAGGTGCCGCAGCGACCACTACGAGGTGACGATCGGGCTGGTGCGAGCGGGGCTCGGCGTCGCGCTGGTGCCCGGCCTCGGGGTTCAGGGGGCCACGGGCGTCGAGTTGAGGCCGGTCCGCGGGGAACGGCTGCACCGGCGGATCGGGGTGGCGGTGCGGCCCACGAACCCCAATCCCGCCGTGCGCGCCTTCATCGCCTGCTTGCGCGAGGCCGTGATCACGGGGGTCGCGGGGGCTACGGCAGGAGCGGCCGGGCGATGAGGTGTCCTGCCTGCCGTACGGCCCGCACGAGGTCGTGCTCGCGCCCGGCCGGTCCGTGGGCGATCACGGCGTAGGCGACGGTCGCGTCATGGCCGATCATGACGCCCGCGTCGGCGCGGGTGCCGGTGTCGGTGCCCGTCTTGTTGGCCACCCAGACCGTGCCAGGACGCCGGCGCGCGGGGCGCTCGCGCGACTCGGGGTCGTGCGGCACCAGGGCGGGGGCCAGGCTCCTGTCGGTGTTGGCGGCCATCCACGAGAGCATCAGCCGGGCCCATCCCTCCTCGCGGGTGACCAGGGCGGCCAGGCGGGCCAGCTCGGCGGCGGTGCCCAGGGCGAAGGCGGGCGGGTGCTCGGGGAGGCGCGGCTCGCGGACGCGGTCGAGCAGGCGGGTCGCCGGCAGGCCGAGGGCGCGGGCGCCCGCGTTGACCTCGTCGAGGCCGACGCGGCGGAGCAGGGCGTTGGTGGCGGTGTTGTCGCTGACCGCGGCGGTGAGCAGCGCCAGGTCGGCGACGCTCCACGAGGCCTGGGACAGGGCGGTGAGCAGGCCGGAGCCGGAGCAGCGCTCGCCGGGGAGCACTTCGACGATCTCGGCGGGGTCGAGGGCGCCGGAGTCGATGCGGCGGGCGGTCTCGGCGAGCAGGAGCAGCTTGCCCACGCTGGCCAGGGGCAGCTCGGTGTCGGCGTGCACGCCCAGGCGGGCGTCGCCGTCCGGGCCGGTCACGGCGACGGCCAGGGTGCCGGGGCAGCGGGCGGCCAGGCCGGCGATCTCGTCACTACGGACGGTCATGCGCGCAGCGGCCTTCCCGGACGTGCCCCGGTGACGGCGCCGCCGGAGACCACGATCTCGCCCGCCACCACGACCAGCTCGACCCCGTCGGGCGGCAGCAGCGGCGAGCCGTACCCGGCGCGGTCTGCCACCCTCGCAGGGTCGAACACCACGAGGTCGGCGTGGGCCCCGTCGCGCACGACGCCGCGCCCCCGGAGCCCGAAGCGGGCGGCGGCCAGTCCCGTCATCCTGCGCACCGCCTCCTCCAGCGACAACACCCGCAGCTCACGAGAGTAGTGCCCGAGCACGCGGGCGAACGTGCCGGCCCATCGCGGGTGCGGTCGGCCGGGCCTGGGCACCCCGTCCGACCCGATCATCGTGTGCTCCCAGGACAGCACCCGCCGCACGTCGTCCTCGCGCATGGAGTGGCTGATGATCGTGACCTCTCCCCCGGCCAGCAGGTCGGCCACCACGTCGAGCGGGTCCTGGGCGCTGGCGTGGGCCAGGTCGGCGATGCGGCTGCCCTCGACGGCCGGCAGGTGGGGCGCGCAGGCGACCGAGACGCGGTCCCAGCCGCCGTTGCCGACCGTGTTCTCCCATCCCGGCACGCCCGCGGCGATGGCGGCGCGCATGCGCTCGCGCTGGGCGGGGTCGGCCAGCCGGGCCTGGAGCGCCGCGAAGCCGCCCTCGCCTGCCCACGGCGGCAGCATGGCCGACAGGGAGGTGCTGCCCGCGGTGTAGGGGTAGACGTCGCAGGTGACGTCCATGCCGTCCGCGCGCAGCTCGGCCATGCGGGCCAGGGTGCGCGCGGTGCGTCCCCAGGCGTGGCGTCCCGCGCTCTTGTGGTGGGAGACGTGCAGGGCCGCGCCGCTGCGGCGGGCGATCTCGACGGCCTCCTCCAGCGCCTCCTCGACGCCTGCCATCTCGTCACGCAGGTGGGTGACGTACGGCTTGCCGTACCGTGCAGCGATCTCGGCCAGGGCGGTCACCTCGCCGGTGCCCGCGTAGGTGCCGGGGGTGTAGATGAGGCCTGTCGACAGGCCCGTGGCCCCGGCGCGCAGGTCGGCGTCGAGGATGGCGCGCATGCGGTCGAGCTCGCCGGCCGTGGCGGGGCGGTCGGCGAGGCCGACGACGGCGGCGCGCAGGGTGCCGTGGCCGGACAGGGAGGCGAGGTGGTTGGCGCGCGGCGCCTCGGCGTGGGCCTTCGCGAAGGCCTCGAAGTCCGGGAAACGCGGCGTGGGGAAGAGGCTGCTGCCGCAGTTGCCGCAGATCTCGACCGTGACGCCCTGTCGTACCGCGGCGTGGGCGAGCCTGTCGTCCGGCGGTTCGAGCAGGGCGACGTCGTCGGAGTGGGTGTGCACGTCGATGAAGCCGGGCGCGACCACCAGGCCGGTCACGTCGCGGGTGACGGCCGCCGGGGCGGGCTCGCCGGGCGGCAGCACGGTGAGCCTGCCGCGGGCGGCGCCGACGTCGGCCGCGCGCAGCGGCGTCCCGGTCCCGTCGGCGAGCAGTGCGCCGCGCAGCAGCAGGTCGAAGGTCACGGCGACAGCACCGGTTCGAGGAAGGTCAGGGTGCCCGTGCCGGTGTCGAGGCGGGCGCGCACGCCGATCGGGTAGGTCTGCTGCGCGATGCCGTGCCCGATGTCGGCGCCGGCGAGCACCGGCACGCCCAGGTCGCTGAGCCGGTCGACGAGCAGGCGCTCGACCTCGCGCGGCTCGCCGCAGTCGGTGAAGGTGCCCAGCAGGATCGCCGCGACCCCGTCGGTGTAGGTGGAGCGCCGCAACTGGGTGATGATCCGGTCCAGGCGGAACAGCTTCTCGTCGACGTCCTCCAGGAACAGGATGCCGCCGCGCGCCGGCAGGCTCGTGTCGGTGCCGATGGAGGCGGCCAGCAGGGTGGCGGTGCCGCCGAGGGTGACGCCCTCGGCCACGCCCGGCACGATGGCGCGCGCGTCGAGGAAGGTCAGCCCGCCGACCTCGGCGGGGGTGAACAGCAGGGTCATGAGGGTGTCGAAGTCGAAGCGCCCCGGCCCCTGGTGGAAGCCGTTGCAGGCGACCATGGGGCCGAACAGCGACACCCAGCCGAGCTTGACGGCGATCGCCTCCAGCAGCGCGGTCACGTCGGAGTAGCCCACCACGACCTTGGGGCGGGCCGGGTCGATCCTGCCCCAGTCGAGCAGCTCCAGGGTGCGCTGCATGCCGTACCCCCCGCAGGCCAGGAAGAGCCCGGCGTAGGTGGGGTCGGCCAGGGCGTGGGTCAGGTCGGCGGCGCGCAGCCGGTCGTCGCCCGCCAGGTAGTCGTAGTCGACGCCCAGCTCGCGGGCGGAGGCGAACACGTCGGGCTTGAGCCCGACCTGCTCCATCGCGCGCAGTCCTGCCTCGAGGTTGGCCTGGTCGGCCGGGCTGCTGCCGCTCACCACCGCCACCCGGTCACCGGGACGGAGCGCACGCGGACGTCGAAAGCCTGTCATGCCCTGATGATGACGAGTCCCGATCTTCCACCCCAAGCGATGTGCATGCTTATGTGCCTGAGCACGCAAATCTTCGCCGCTCGGCCGAAAAACTTTCGACGCGTGATCGGCGGTTCTGGCAGGGTGTGCGCCGTGTTCGAGACTGCCGAGGTGTTGCGGGTCCTGGCCCTTCTGCGTGCCGCGGGCTGCCAGGTGTGGGTGGGCGGAGGCTGGGGCGTCGACGCCCTGCTGGGCCGCGTGACGCGCGACCACGGTGACCTCGACCTCATGCACCGCTCCGAGCAGGAGCCCGTCGTGATGGAGACGCTCGGCCGCATCGGCTATCGCGAGGTCTTCGACATCGTGCCTGGACGCCCGGCGCGCTTCGTGATGCGCGGCGAGGCCGGCCACGAGATCGACCTGCACCCGCTGACCTTCCAGGCCGACGGCTCGGCCCTGCAGCCCGCCGACGACGCGGGCGGCACCTTCCGCTACCCGGCTGACTGCTTCGTGGAGGGCGCGGTCCACGGCGCCCGCGTGCCGTGCCTGTCGGCGGCCCAGCAGCGGCACTTCCACTCCGGCTACGAGCCGCGCGAGCGCGACCTGCTCGACATGGCGGCGCTGCGCGCGGTCTACGGCGATTCCTGACACTTGCGGAACCGGGCAAGTCATCCTCCGCTACCGTAAGGCGGCATGAAACTGGTCACGGCATCCCTGGCGGCCCTCCTGCTCACCGGATGCGGCGGAGTGGCCGCGGCGCCCCGGCCCGCCACCCCGCTGACCAGCACCACCCCGATTCCCGTGCCCGAATCCTCGCCGGTCGCGCCCGCGGCGGACGTGCGCATCCCCACCGACCCCGGCAAGCTGGCCGCCGCGCTGAAGCAGACCACGCCGCGCCTGCACGCCGCCCTCGACGCGTGGGACAAGAGCTCCGAGCCCTCGCAGGAGCTGCAACTGCTCGCCCTGCACCAGCAGCGCGCCTACCGGACCATGGCACGCAGCTCGAAGCTGGCCACGGCGACCATCGCCAAGCTGCCCAAGGCGCTGCGGGCCGAGGCGCGCGACAGCGTCACCGCCGTCTCCAAGCTGCTGTCGATGGCCCATCCCATCACCGCCGCGCAGCGCAGGAAGCTCAAGTTCGTCGACCCGCTGCCCGCCAAGCGGCTGCGCGACCACATGGTCGCCGCCGAGAAGCGGTTCGGCGTCGACTGGCAGGTGCTGGCGGCGATCATCCTGGTGGAGACGAAGTTCGGCCGCATCACCTCCTCCAGCTCCACCGGGGCGCAGGGGCCGATGCAGTTCATGCCGGGCACGTGGAAGGCGTACGGCATGGGCGGCGACGTGCACGACGCCCGCGACGCCATCATGGCCGCGGCCAACTACCTCAAGGCCACCGGGGCGCCGCGCAACTACCGCAAGGCGATCTGGCACTACAACCACGACGACCGCTACGTCGACGCGGTCCTCGCACACGCCGCCGCCATCCAGCGCGACCCGGAGGTCTACTACGCCTACTACAACTGGCAGGTGTTCGTGCTGTCGTCCAAGGGCGACGTGCGCATGACCGGCCCGGGAAAGTAGGACGGCACTCCTGGCGGGCCGCTACGCTCAAGATCTGTGACCGTGCCCGCTGACCTGCCCGCTGACCTGCTCGCTTCCCTCAGGGGCGACGCCGCGCCCGTCGACCACAACGCGCGCAGCATCGCCGCGCTGGCCGCCAACCCCGGCTGCGACCGGCGCGCGGTGCTCGACGCCGCCGGCGTCGACAAGGACCGCACGGCCGCGCGGCTGGGCTTCCCCGCCCGCTTCGGGCAGTCGACGTTCACCATCACCCGGGCCAGGGCCTTCGAGGCGCAGGTGAAGGCCGACGACGCGGCCGAGCTGGCGCGGCTGGTGGGCGAGCGCCTCGGGCTCGGCCCCGTCACGGCACGCTACGCGGACCTGCGCGGCGCCGACACCGCCACGCGCGCGG
>NZ_JBITGL010000007.1:0-470732 GCF_044456985.1 Nonomuraea sp. NPDC050663 | reverse complement strand
CGGCGGTGACGGGCGACCCGGCGGTGACGGGCGACCCGGCGGTGACGGGCGACCCGGCGGTGACGGGCGACCCGGCGGTGACGGGCGACCCGGCGGTGACGGGCGACCCGGCGGGCCCTGTCTTCTACGACCATCCGCTGCTCGGCGTGGAGATCGCCGGTCAGCGGGTCACGCTCGACCCCGACGTGATCCTCTTCGCCGCCGGCGGCCGGTTCCACGTGGTCGCGATCAAGTCCTTCCCCGTGATCGACGGGCAGGCCGACGGGCGCAAGGTGGCCGCCGCGGCCCGCGAGGCGGCCGTGTACACCCATGCCCTGTCCGAGCTCGCCGGAGCCGGCCGGGTCTCGCACGAGGTCGTGCTCGTCTGCCCCGAGAACTTCGCCAACCGCCCCACCGCCACGCTCGTCGACGTGCGCAAGCAACTCGGCGTGCTGCGCCGCCAGCTGTCGCGCCTGACCCGCGCCGCAGACCTCGTGCCGGACGGCGTCTCGTTCGATCCCGGCAACGAGCACCTGGAGCGCGACATCGCCCGCATCGGCGCCCGCTACGCCCCCGAGTGCATGGCGGCGTGCGAGCTGGCCTTCTTCTGCCGCCACGAGGCGCACGGCAGCACCGACCGGCTGGGCCGCGCCGTGCGCGACGACGTGGGCGGCATCGCCGGGATTAGGGAGGTGCTCGCGCTCGCCGACGGCGGCGACCCCGCCGGGCACCCGGAGATCGCCGAGCTGCTGCGCTTCGCCAAGGCCGTGCGCGAGGAGACCCTGATCGCCGCGGGCGGTGAGCGGTGAGCGTGCTGACCGCCCTGGCCAGGATCGAGGCCGTACGGCAGGGCCGCGCGCAGCGCATCGCCGCCGTGCGCCACGTGCACCTGGCCGAGCGCCCGATGGTCGTCATCCCGCTCGGCCTCGCCGGTGAGGCCAACGCGCCGCTGGGCGCGCTCGTCGGGGCCGACCGCGAGCATCCGGCGCTGCTCACCGTGCCGCAGCCGCGCAACCGCGACCTGCGCTTCGCCTTCGCCGCCGAGCTGGCCGGGCTGCTGGTGCCCTACCTCGAGGGTTTCCACGCCGACACGGAGACGGTCGAGCCCAAGCGCGGCGAGCCGTACGAACGCAGCCTCGACGCGCCCCAGCTGATCGTCCCCAACCGGCCGGGCGCGGCGTTCCTGAAGCTGCTGGGCCGCTCGACGCGCTTTCGCAGGACCGACGGGCCCTACCCGGTCGATCCGATCGTGCCGTCGCTGGGCAGGTGGCTGACGTTCCTGGCCGACCGGTCGGAGCATCCCGGCTCGTGCCTGCTGCTGCCCGCGACCGAGGCGCTGTCGCTGCACTGGGCGACCGGGCAGAGCTCCCTGGAGGACGCCAACCTGGGCGCCCTGCTGGGCTGGATCACCGACGGGCCGCAGGCGGCGCTGCGCGCCGAGGACCCCGCCCACCTGCCGCCCGCCGGGCCCGCCACCGACCCCGGCTTCGACAACGCGGTGCTGGAACCCCTCATCCGCGCCCACGACGAGGGCACCCCGGTCGAGGAGAAGATCGCCGACGCCCTGCTGACCCAGCTGGAGCCGACGTGGCGGCTCGTGTGGCAGGCCGTCGACCTGCTGCGCGAGATCCCCGCGGGGGCGAGCGTGGCCTCCCGATGGGAAGGCGACCGCGCCTCGTACACCGGCTTCGCCGCCTCCTTCGCCGAATCCCACCCGCAGCCGCGCCGCGACAGCGCCGTCGCCGCCGCGGCCCGGCTCGACAAGCTGGAGCGCGCACAGGCCGGCTACGAGGTCGCCAGGGCCTTCGACGACCCGCTGCTGATGGCCGAGCACCGGCTCAAAGGGCAGGCCTTCACCGGCGAGGTCGTCGCCGCCGAGCCGGGCAGGATTGTGCTCAGCGACAAGAACCGCAAGCTGCTGCGCCCGCTCGTGACGGTCTCGACCACCGATCCCGTACGGCTCGCGGCCGGCGACGAGGTCACCTGCGTCGAACGCCCCGAGCTGGGCGGCACCGTGCACTCCCTCGACGGCGCCCTGATCACCGTCGAGATCTCCAAGGGCATGGGCACGCTCACCAAGCCGGCGCCGCTTCCCGAGGGCAGGGTCGCGTTCACCACGCTGAAGAGGGACTTCCAGCAGCCCGCGACCTTCCCCGAGCGGGAGGAGACGCCCTGGACGCACGGCGGGCCGCCGCCCGAGTACGTGCCGGCCGAGGAGGACGCCGTGGAGGAATGGGCATGACGGTCGTCGAGGAGGTGCTCGCCGACCTGACGAGCCGCCGCCACCGCGGGGTGATCGTCGACTCGCCCCCGGGGGCGGGCAAGTCCACGCTGGTCGTCACCGCCGCCCGGCACCTGGCCGCGCTCGGCGAACGGCTGATGATCATCGCTCAGGTGAACGAGCAGGTCGACGACCTCATCGACCGCCTGTCCACGAAGGACCCCACGCTCGCCATCGGCCGCCTGTCGGCCACCTCCTACAAGCCCAGCGAGCGGGTGCTGCGGCCCAACGTGACGATCGCCGGCAAGGTCGGCGAGCTGGGCGAGCCCGCGGTGACCATCGCCACCTCCGCCAAGTGGGCGACGCTGGGCGATGGGCGGTGGGACTGGGCGATCGTCGACGAGGCCTACCAGATGCGCTCCGACATGCTGCTGCGCGTCGCCGGACGGTTCGAGCGGGCGCTGTTCGTGGGCGATCCCGGCCAGCTCGACCCGTTCTCGCCGGTGGAGGGCGAGCGGTGGACGGGGCTGTCGTGGGATCCGGTGCAGAGCGCGGTGTCGGTGCTGCGGCGGCACAACCCGGAACTGCCGGTGCACCGGCTGCCGGTGTCGTGGCGGCTGCCCGCCACGGCGGCGCCGGTCGTGTCGGACGCGTTCTACCCGTTCACCGGCTTCACCTCCGGCACCGGGTTCGGCGACCGGCGACTGGAGTTCCCCGCCCTGGGGTCCGCCACCGGGGTTACCGGGGCCGGGCCCGCCGGATCCGCGGTCGGGGCCGCCACCGGGGCCGCCACCGGGGCCGCCATCGATCTCGCCATCGACGAGGCCGCGGCGTCGGGGTGGGCGCTGCTGGAGCTGCCCGCCCGTCACACCATGCGCACCGACGGCCAGGCCGTCGAGGCCATCGTCCGCCTCGTCGCCCGCCTGCTGGAGCGCGGCGGCACGACGCACGACGAGCACGGCTCCCAGCCGCTGACCGCCGACCGCGTCGCCGTCGGCGCCGCGCACCGCGACCAGGTCGCCGCCATCAGGGCGGCCGGCCTGCCCGCCGGGGTCACCGTCGACACCGCCAACCGGCTGCAGGGCCGCGAGTACGACGTGACCGTCGTCCTCCACCCCATGTCGGGCCGCCGCGACGTCACCGACTTCCACCTCGCCCCCGGACGCCTCTGCGTCCTGACCTCCCGGCACCGCCACGCGTGCATCGTCGTCGCCCGCGCTGGCATCCCCGACGTGCTCGACGCCCACCCGTCGACCGAGCCCGTGCACCTGGACGCGCCGGTTCCTTTCCCTGACGGCTGGGAGGCCAACCAGGCGCTGCTCGCCCACCTCGCCAAGCACCGGATCTCATGTCCATGACCATTGATTGCAAATACATAGCAACCGCCTGAAAAATACTGCGCATCTCTTGTGAGTTGCCTGCGCGTCGCCTACTGTCGGCTCACCCCCCGACAGAAACGAGTGTGCGATGCGCGCTTTAGCGACAGTTCTGACGGCCGCGGCGGTCCTGGTGGCCGGGACTCCCCCCGCCGTCGCCCAGGCCCGGGCGACGGCTCCGGTGGTGACCAGGGCGGCGCTCGACCCCGCGCTGGTCGCCGGGCGAGGAGCCCCCGTGGCCTTCGCCGAGCAGGAGGCGGAGAACGCCGCTACCAGCGGGACGGTCATCGGGCCCGACCGCACGGCCTACACGCTGCCGTCGGAGGCCTCGGGGCGGAAGGCGGTCAGGCTCGCACCCGGCCAGCACGTCGAGTTCACGCTGCCGAGCGCGGCCAACGCGATCACCGTGCGCTACAGCATCCCCGACTCCCCCGGCGGCGGTGGCATCACCGCGCCGCTGGAGGTGAGCGTCAACGGGCGCGACAAGCGCACCATGACGCTGACCTCGCAGTACTCCTGGCTGTACAACCAGTACCCGTTCAGCAACGACCCCCAGGGCGACCTGCTGCACCCCGACTGGTGGGTGGCCGAGTGCGCGTGCGTGCCCGCCGCGACCGACCCCAGGCCGGTGTTCGCCAAGCCGTTCCGTCCCTCGCACTTCTACGACGAGCAGCGGCTGCTGCTGGGCAAGAAGTACAAGGCGGGTGACCGGGTGCGGCTGACCGCGACGGCGGGGGCCGAGTGGACGGTGATCGACCTGCTCGACAGCGAGCTCGTCGGCCTGCCGTACGTGAATCTGAAGGCGGCGAACGTGCTGCTGTTCGGGGCCGACCCGAGCGGGCGGCGCGAGTCGGCCGGCGCTTTCGACAAGGCGATCGCCTTCGCCAAGCGCAAGGGGCTGAAGGTGTACGTCCCGCCGGGCGTCTACCAGGTCAACCGGCACATCGTCGTCGACGACGTGACCATCGAGGGCGCGGGCAACTGGTACACGATCATCAGGGGCAAGCAGGTCACCCTCGACGAGCCGCTCCCCGACGGTTCCGTGCACACCGGCGTCGGCTTCTACGGCAAGCCCGCCTCCGAGGGCGGCAGCCGCAACGTGCACCTGAAGGGCTTCGCGATCGAGGGCGACGTGCGCGAGCGCATCGACACCGACCAGGTCAACGGCGTCGGCGGCGCGATGAGCGACTCCAGCGTCACCGGGCTGCACATCCGCCACACCAAGGTCGGCCTCTGGTTCGACGGGCCGATGTCGAAGGTCGAGGTCAGCGGCAACATCATCGTCGACCAGATAGCCGACGCCCTGAACTTCCACACCGGCGTCACCGACTCGGTCGTGTCGAACAACTTCGTCCGCAACACCGGCGACGACGGCCTGGCGATGTGGTCGGAGAAGTCCGCCAACGCCCGCAACGTCTTCGACCGCAACACGGTCCAGACGCCGGTGCTCGCCAACGGCATCGCGATCTACGGCGGTACGGACAACACGATCTCCAACAACCTCATCGCCGACCCGATCCGCGAGGGCAGCGCCATCCAGGTTGGCTCCCGCTTCGGCGCCGAACCCTTCGCCGGCTCGATGTGGATCACGAACAACACCACCGTGCGCTCCGGCACCTTCGAGCTGAACTGGAAGATCGGGCTGGGCGCGATCTGGTTCTACGCGCTGGAGAAGAACATCGAGGCCGACATCCAGGTCGTGGGCAACCACTTCCTCGACAACACCTACAACGCGATCATGCTGGTCAGCGAGTGGTCGGTGAAGGACCTCTACTCGATCAGCAACGTGCACTTCAAGGACATCCGCGTCGACGGCACGGGCACCTCCGTCGTCAGCGCCCGCGTGAAGGGCTCGGCCACGTTCGAGAACGTCGACGCCCGCAACGTCGGGGCGGTCGGGGTCAACAACTGCGGCTCGTTCAACTTCCCGCCGACCGGCTCGGAGTTCTCCGTGATCGACCGGGGCGGCAACGACGGCGGCTGGCTGGCGCCGTGGATGCTGCCCAACACCATCACCTGCGACGACCGCCCGCCCGTGGTCACCCCGCCGGCCCCGTCCCCGTGGATTGTCGGAGGCGGCTCCTAAGCTGGGTGGCATGGTCGCCACGTGGACGGACGCCGACGTCTCCCGCGTGCACGAGCGGCTTCTCGACCTGGTCTCCGGCCTTCCGGGGGTCGAGGTCGAGGAGTCGTTCGGGCACGTCTCCCTCATGGTGGGGCGGCGCAGGATCGCCTGGTTGCTGCTCGACCACCACGGTGACGGGCGGCTGGCGCTGGTGGTGAAGGCGCCGCCCGGGGAGCTCGAGACGCTGATGGCCGGTGACGGGGAGCGGTACTTCCGGCCCGCGTACGTGAGGCACTGGGTGGGGGCGGAGATGCACGCCGTCACGCCCGACTGGGCGGAGGTGGGGGCGCTGCTGGAGCAGGCGTGGCGCATGGTCGCGGGCAAACGCGCCGTGGCCGCCTACGACGCGGCCACGGCCGAGGGCGCCCCGTGACGACCTCGGTGTTCTCCTGCAAGAACTGCGGAGCGCTGGTCACCGCTCCGATCCGCGAGGTGCCTTTCCCCGACCGGAAACCGAACACCGCTTCGGGCGAGGCTCAGCCTCGGGTGACGGCGGGAAGCTTCGCCCGCGATCCGAAGCCCTTCGGCCCGCCGTACGTCCCCGAAGGGCCGGGCGCGCGCACCCATGTGCCGGCGGGGCCGGCGTTCACCGTGCTCGTCCACCCCGATGACGTCCGGAGTCTACGGCTCCACGCCGATCCCGGCCGCCTGAACGGCTGCTGCGGCTACGACGGCGTCGACGGCCCCAACCTCGTGTGCGAAGGCTGCGGAGCCGAGATCGCCACCGAGCAGAACGACTGCTGGGTCACCTGGCATGACATCCGCCTCGAACCCGCCGCGGTCACCGAACTCCCCGGCGGCACAACAGATCCCCCCTGACCCGGCTTGCCGCGAACGGCCCGTCAGTCCGGCGACTGGGGCAGCTTCAGCCTCCCTCCCGGCTTGGCGTGAAGGGTCCGTCAGGTCGGCGACTGGCGTAGCTTCACCTCCCTCCCGGCTCGCCGTGAAGGGCCCGTCAGGCCGGCGACTGGGGTGGCTTCATCGTCCCTCCCGGCATGGCGCGAACGGCCTGTCAGGCCGGCGACTGGGGTAGCTTCACCGTCCCTCGACGCTTCGCGGGAGCCGAGGGGGGCGGGACGACGGGGCCGATGTCGCCGTCGGGGGCCTCGTCGAGGTCGACGATCACCGGCGCGTGGTCGCTGGGCCCGGTGCCCTTGCGGGCCTGGCGGTCGACCCATGCCGCCCGCACCCGCTCGGCGACCGGCGTCGAGGCGAGCACCAGGTCAATGCGCATGCCGAGGTCCTTGTGGAACATGCCCGCCCGGTAGTCCCAGTAGGTGAAGATCCGGTTGTCGGGCCACCTGTCGCGGACGACGTCGTGCAGGCCGAGCGCCTGCAGGTCGGCGAGCGCGGCACGCTCCGGGGCGGTGACGTGGGTCTGGCCGATGTAGGCCGCGGGGTCGAAGACGTCGGCGTCGGCGGGGGCGATGTTGACGTCGCCGCACACCATCGCCTCCCTCGGCCCCGATTTGACCACCTCTCGCAGCGCCGCCAGCCAGGCGAGCTTGTAGTGGTAGTGGTTGGAGTCGGGCGTGCGGCCGTTGGGGACGTAGACCGAGTGGACGCGCACCCCGCCGCAGGTGGCGGCGACGATCCTGGCCTCCTGGTGCGGGAAGCCGGGCCCGCCGGGCAGTCCGGCGACGACGTCGTCGAGGCCGACGCGCGACAGCACGGCCACGCCGTTCCACTGGGGCTGGCCGTGCACGGCGATCTCGTAGCCGCGGGCGGCGAGCTCGTCGCCGAGCAGCTCGGCGAAGGCCGCGTCGGAGAGCTTGGTCTCCTGCAGGCAGACGACGTCGGGCTTGCGCTGGTCGAGCCACGGCAGCAGGCGCGGCACACGCTGCTTGACGGAGTTGACGTTCCAGGTCGCTACACGCACCCGTCCCACGATAGTCCGCGGGAGTGACAGGGCGGGGGCAGGAGGCGGGGGCACCCGGGGAGCGACGCTTCTCCCATCAGCGGGCTCGCCGGTGCGGGCGGCAGCGCCCGGTATGCCTGTCCACCGTAGGACAACTGTTGCGAGCAGCCGCATACAAGCGTGAAAAGCGCAGCGCTCACAGTAACTTTGCGCCTATGCCTGGTGACACACAGAACACTTCGAGGGTGACACTGATCGCCGCGGGAATCGGGGCATTAGCCACGGTCGCGGCCGCGGTCATAGCCGCCGTCGCGACGAGCGGTGACGAACCGTCACCCACCAGCACGGCACACACCCCGGTCGTTTCGAGCACGCCCCGCGCGCTTCCTACCTCCCTCGTTCAGCCGACCGGTGACGAGCCCGTGCGATTTCGGGGTGCGGTACGGCTGACCGCGAGCGGCCTGGATCTCGACCACGTACCACCGAGCATCAGCTGGGAGGAACTGCGCTATGCCCCCGGCGACGGCCTGTCGGTCGGTCCCGCTGCCTCCTCGGCGTCCTGGACCGGCACGGAGGCCCCGAGCCGGGGGAAGTGTGAGGAGATTCTCGCCTCGGACCCGCACGAACCTGGCCACGCGCTCGGCACGCCTCAGCCGGGGACCGGTCTCTGCCTGCGCACCAACGTCGGGCGCGTGGCCTTCCTGCGGGTTCGGCAGGTGATCGAGGATGTGGTCCTGATCGACACCGTGATCTGGGAGCAGCGGGACTGACCCTGGACGGCCCGCATCGGACCCCTGGCGTCGCGGACGGTGACCGCACGCTTGGCATGGACGGGTCTCACGTACGGCAGGCTCGGGAGCACGAGATGCCCGCCCCCGAGCCAAGGCCGTCTCTGGTGGCCAATGCCTCAGAATCCCTGGGCGAGGCGGTAGTAGGCCTGGTTCCAGCGCAGCTCCTTGGTGAACTGGCGCGGCGTGGTGTCGTGGTCGATGACGACCAGCTCGACGCCCAGCATGTCGGCCAGGTCGTTCAGCTCCTCGACGCCCACGGACCTGGACAGGACCGTGTGGTGCGGGGCTCCGGCGGTGAGCCAGGCCTCGGCGGAGGTGCGCAGGTCGGGGCGGGGGCGCCAGATGGCGCGGGCGACGGGCAGGTTCGGAAGCGGCTTCAGCGGAGCGACCAGGTCGATCTCGTTGGCGACCAGGCGGAACCGGTCGCCAAGGTCGGCCAGGCCGACCACCACGCCAGGGCCCTGGGCGGCGTCGAAGACCAGACGGACCGGGTCCTCCCGGCCGCCGATGCCCAGCGGGTGGATCTCGCATGAGGGGGTGCCGGCGGCGATCGTCGGGCAGACCTCCAGCATGTGCGCGCCGAGGATCAGCTGCTCGCCGGGGACCAGGTGGTAGGTGTAGTCCTCCATGAAGCTGGTCGCCCCGCCCGGCGCCATCGCCTTGAGCGTGCGGACCAGGACAGAGGTCTTCCAGTCGCCCTCGCCGCCGAAGCCGTAGCCGTCGGCCATCAGCCGCTGCACGGCCAGGCCGGGCAGCTGGCGCAGCCCGCCGAGGTCCTCGAAGTTGGTGGTGAAGGCCTTGAACCCGCCTGATTCCAGGAAGCCGCGCAGGCCGATCTCGATGCGGGCGGCGTAGCGCAGCGACTCGCGCCGGTCGCCGAGCAGTTCCGGGGCCACCCGGTAGAGCTCGGCGTACTCCTTGACCAGCGCGGAGACGTCCGTGTCCGCTACGGCGTCGACCGCTTCGACCAGGTCGTTGACGCCGTAGGTGTTGACCGAGACGCCGAACCGCAGCTGCGCCTCGACCTTGTCGCCTTCAGTGACGGCCACGTCGCGCATGTTGTCGCCGAAGCGGGCGAGTTTCAGGGTTCTGAGCTCGTTGAAGCCTCTGGCCGCGGCGGTCCAGGCGGTGATGCGCTCCGCCACGGCGGGGTCGGTGACGTGTCCGGCGACGGTCTTGCGCGGCACCCCCAGACGGGTCTGAATGAACCCGAACTCACGATCACCGTGCGCGGCCTGGTTGAGATTCATGAAATCCATGTCGATACTCGCCCACGGCAGCTCGACATTGGCCTGAGTGTGCAGATGCAGCAACGGCTTGCGCAACGCATCCAACCCGGCGATCCACATCTTGGCCGGAGAGAAGGTGTGCATCCACGCCACCACCCCCACACACCCGTCGTCGGCGTTGGCCTCCAGCATCATCCGCCGGATCGCCCCGGCGTCGGTCAGCACCGGCTTCCACTCGACCGTGACCGGTAGGGCGGAGGCGATCGCCTGCGACTGCTCGGCCACCTGCGCGAGAGTCTCCTCGCCATACAAGTGCTGGCTGCCGGTCAAAAACCAGATGCTCATCGCGCACTCCTTTGTCCATACACGTTCTGGTAGCGGTCATACAGCCGATCGATGTCGGCCTGCGCGATCGGCAGCGGCTCACCCAACTGCCGCGAGATATGCACCGTGCGGGCCACGTCCTCACACATGACAGCCGCCTTCACCGCCGCCCGCGCATCCCTGCCGATGGTGAACACGCCATGGTTCTTCATCAGCACCGCAGGCGAGCGATGGCCCTTGAGCGTGGCGACGATGCCCTGCCCGATCGAGTCGTCGCCGATCAACGCGAACGGGCCCACGGGGATCTCTCCGCCGAACTCATCGGCCATCGCGGTCAGCACACACGGAATCGGCTCATGCCGGGCCGCCCACGCACTGGCGTAGGTCGAATGGGTGTGCACCACCCCGCCCACCTGCGGCATGTTGCGGTAGACGTAGGCGTGCGCCGCGGTGTCACTGGACGGGGCGTGCTCGCCCTCCACCAGATTGCCGTCCAGGTCGCAGACGACCATCGCCTCAGGGGTCAGCTCGTCATACGACACCCCCGACGGTTTGATCACGAACAGGTCCTCGCCCGGGATCCGCCCGGACACGTTGCCCGCCGTCCACGCCACCAGGTTGTTCCTGACCAGCTCGGCATGCAGGTCACAGACGATCTTCCTCATGCCCGGTTCCTCAACGCGCGCAGCGTGTGCAGCACCCGGCCGTCGGCGAAGGCGTCATGCAGCTCCCGATAGACGGCAAAAAGCTCGTCGTAGGCATCCGCGCGTTCCGGATCCGGCTCATACGCCTTCTCGATCCGCTTGCCCATCACCTTCGACGCCGCCTGAATGTCGGCATACGCGCCCGCCGCGACCGCCGCATGAATCGCCGACCCGAGCGCCGGACCCTGATCCGAACCGATCACCGACAACGGACGACGCAGCACATCAGCGTAGATCTGCATCAAAAACGCGTTCTTCAGCAGCCCGCCCGCCACGATGAACTCCTCCACCGGCACCCCGGCCGCCTCGAACGTCTCCACGATCACCCGGGCGCCGAACGCGGTCGCCTCGATCAACGCCCGGTAGACGTCCTGCGGCTGGGTGGCCAGCGTCTGACCGACGATCACCCCCGACAGGTGGTGGTCGACCAGCACCGACCGGTTGCCGTTGTGCCAGTCCAGGGCGACCAGGCCGTGCTCGCCGACGCGCTGCGCGGCGGCCAGCTCGGTCAGCTCCTCATGGCTGCGGCCGACCTGCTCGACCCACCAGCCGAAGATGTCACCCACCCCGGACTGGCCCGCCTCATACCCCCACAGGCCGGGCACGATCCCGTCGGCGACCACCCCGCACATGCCCGGCACCTGCGCCAGCCGATCGGAGGGCATCACGTGACAGGTGGAGGTGCCCATGATGGCCACCATCTGCCCCGGCCGCACCGCGTCCGCGGCCGCCGAGGTGACATGCGCATCCACGTTCCCGACCGCCACCGCGATCCCTTCCGGCAGCCCGGTCCAGGCGGCGGCCTGCGCCGACAGCCGCCCGGCCAGGCCGCCCAGCGGCGCGATCGGCGCGGTGTTCAGCTTGCCGACGAACCCGGCGAAGCCTGGATGGAGCGCGGCCAGGAACTCCGGCGAGGGGTAGGCGCCGTCCTGGAAGATCTCCTTGTACCCGGCGGTGCACACATTGCGGGACTCCACCCCGGTCAGCTGCCACACGATCCAGTCGGCCGCCTCGATCCACCGCTCGGCCCTGCCGTACAGCTCAGGATCCTCCTCCAGCAGCTGCAGGCCCTTGGCGAACGCCCACTCCGCCGAGATCTTCCCGCCATAGCGCGCCAGCCACGCCTCCCCGCGGGAGGCGGCCAGCGCGTTGATCCGGTCGGCGTGCGCCTGAGCGGCGTGATGCTTCCACAACTTCGGCCACGCGTGCGGCCGGTCCGGCTCGGCGTAACACAACGGCTCACCCTCGGCGGTGGTGGGCAGGATGGTGCAGGCGGTGAAGTCGGTGCCGATCCCGATCACGGTGGCCGGATCGATCCCGGCCGCCCGCACCGCTTCGGGCACGGCGACTTTGAGCACCTCGATCCAGTCCCGCGGCGACTGCAACGCCCAGTCAGGCCCGAGCCGTACGCCGGTGCCCGGTAAGTGCTCCTCGATCACCCCGTCGGCGAACTCGTGCACGGCGCTGGCGAGCTCCGTGCCGTCGGCGACGCGGACGACGACGGCACGGCCGGACAGCGTGCCGAAGTCGACGCCGATGACATGGCTGTTAGCGTTCACATCCTGCTCCAACTCTCACTCTCGTCCGAGGGGTCTCACGGTCAGCGCGCGGGTGACGTGCTGGATCTGACGACGAAGCCTGGCCGGACGACCAGCCGCTCGTAGGTGCCGGGGCCGCTGGAGTCGATCTGGCGCAGCAGGACGTCGATGCAGTGGCGGCCGACGATGTCGAAGTCCTGCCTGACGGTGGTCAGCGGCGGCGAGAAGAACTCCGACTCGGGGATGTCGTCGAAGCCGACCATGCTGATCCGCTCGGGGACCTTGACGCCTTCCTCCGTGAAGGCGCGCAGCGCGCCGAGCGCCATCTGGTCGTTGGCGACGAAGACCGCCGTGACCTCGTCCATGCGGGCCAGGCGCTTGCCCGCCTCGTAGCCGGCGCGCGGGCTCCAGTCGCCCGGCAGCGGCTCGGGCACCTGGCGGCCGGCCGCCTCCAGGGCGCTGCGCCAGCCTTCGAGCCGGCCCTCGGCCTCCAGCCAGTCGGGCGGCCCCGCGATGTGCCAGACGGTCTCGTGCCCCTGGTCGAGCAGGTGCTGGGTGGCGAGCCTGGCGCCCTCGATCTGGTCGATGCAGACGACCGAGACGTTGGCCCGGTGGGTGCCCTCGACCGCGACGGCGGGCAGGCCGGGCGGCAGCTTCTCCAGCGCGCGGGCGGCCGAGCGCTGCGGGGCGACGACGATGACGCCGTCGACGCCCTGCTCGGTGAGGTAGTCGATGGCGTCGCGCACGTTGGCGGCGTCGAGCGACTTCAGGCTGACGATGCTGATGAAGTAGCCAGCCGTGCGGGCGGCCTGCTCGATGCCGTAGATCGTGCTGGCCGGGCCGTACAGGGTGGTGTCGAAGCTGACGACGCCGAGCGTGCGCGAGCGGTTGGTGACCAGCGCGCGGGCGACCAGGTTGCGCCGGTAGCCGAGCTGGTCGATCGCTTCCAGCACCCGGGCCTTGGTGTCGGAGCGCACGTTGGGATGGTCGTTCAGGACACGCGAGACCGTCTGGTGGGACACCCCCGCGAGCCTGGCGACGTCGGACATCACCGGCGGGCGGCGCCTGTCAGTCGATCCCACAGATGTTCCTTTCGCTGGACTGCCCCAATTCTGCCGTAGAAAGGACGCACTCGGTCATGGCGAGCGCCGGGGGCGGCGCATGGAGAAGACCCGCTGCAGCAGGATGAAGACGAACAGCAGCAACCCGATGAAGATCTTCGTCCACCAGGAGCTCAGCGTGCCCTCGAAGCTGATGATGGTCTGGATGAGATGGAGCACCAGCACGCCGAGCACGGTGCCGATGAGCAGTCCCGATCCTCCGGTCAGCAGGGTGCCGCCGATGACGACCGCGGCGATCGCGTCGAGTTCCATGCCCACCGCGTGCAGGCCGTACCCGGACAGCATGTAGAACGACAGCAGCACGCCGCCGAGCGCCGAGCAGAACCCGCTGATCGTGTAGACCGCGATCTTGGTCCGGCCCACGGACAGGCCCATGAGCAGCGCCGACTGCTCGCTGCCGCCGACCGCGTAGACGCTGCGCCCGAGCCGCGTGTAGTGCAGGACGTAGGCGCCGACGGCCACCACGGCCAGGGCGATCAGCACGCTCGGCGAGATCCACAGTCCGGCGAACAGGTCGATCTGCGTCTGGGCGAAGGCGGTGAAGGTCGGGTCGTCGATCTTGATGGAGTCGGTGCCGATCGTGTAGCACAGGCCGCGGGCCAGGAACATGCCGGCGAGGGTGACGATGAACGGCTGGATCTCGAAGACGTGGATGATGAAGCCCATCACCGCGCCGAGCGTCGCTCCGATCAGCAGGACCAGCGGCACCACCACGTACGGCGGCCAGCCGGGGCCGGCCATCAGGCTGGCGGCGATCATCGTCGACAGCGCCACCACCGAGCCGACCGACAGGTCGATGCCGCCGGTCAGGATGACGAAGGTCATGCCGACGGCGACGACCAGCAGGAAGGCGTTGTCGATGAAGGCGTTCAGGATGATCTGGCCGCTGAAGAAGCCCTCGTAACGCAGCCCTCCGGCCACGAACATGGCCAGGAACAGCCCGAACGTCACCAGCACGGGCACGTAGCGCGGGTTGGTGAGGGTGGCCGCGGTGGCCTTGGGCAAGGTGGCGATGCTCATGCCGACACCCGCACCTTCTCCCCCGGCACCGGGCCGGGTGCTGGGGGCCGTCTGCGGCGGCCGAGGACCTTGGCCCGGAAGGCCGGTGACTGGATCAGGCAGACCGCGGTGACCACGAGCGCCTTGAACAGCAACGTCGTCTCCGGCGGCACGCCGATGGAGTAGATGGTGGTCGTGAGCGTCTGGATGATCAGCGCTCCCAGGATCGTGCCGCCGAGCGAGAAGCGCCCGCCCAGCAGCGAGGTGCCGCCGATGACGACCGCGAGGATGGCGTCGAGCTCGACCCAGAGCCCGGCGTTGTTGCCGTCGGCGCTGGAGACGTTCGAGCTGATCATCAGCCCGGCCAGCCCCGC
Organism: Nonomuraea sp. NPDC050663; assembly: GCF_044456985.1. Lineage (NCBI taxonomy): Bacteria > Bacillati > Actinomycetota > Actinomycetes > Streptosporangiales > Streptosporangiaceae > Nonomuraea > Nonomuraea sp. NPDC050663. The sequence continues at coordinate 456,093 of NZ_JBITGL010000007.1, read as the reverse complement.
GCACAGCGCGGCGAAGGCGTAGACGACGATGATGATGCCCTTCGAGCGCACCCCGGCGAGCCTGCTGGCCTCGGCGTTGCCGCCGACCGCCTCGATGAGCAGGCCAAGCGCCAGCCTCCTGACGAGGAAGGCGGTGACCGCCAGCACCGCCAGGACCAGCAGGATCCCGAACGGCACCGCGAGCAGGTAGCCGCCGCCGATGAGCTTGTAGGCGGGGTTGACGATCGTGATGATCTGCCCGTCGGTGATGAGCTGGGCCAGGCCGCGCCCGGCGACCATGAGGATGAGGGTGGCGATGATCGGCTGGATGCCGACGGTCGCGACCAGGAAGCCGTTCCAGGCGCCGAGCACCACCGACAGGCCGAGGGCCAGGGCGACCGCCCAGGCGACGCCGGCGTCCTGGCTGATCTGCAGGCACGCCAGCGCGCCGGAGATGGCCACGACCGAGCCGACCGACAGGTCGATGCCGCCGGTGGCGATGACGAGGGTCATGCCGAGCGAGACCAGCATGAGCGGGGCGCCGAAGCGCAGGATGTCGATCAGGCTCCCGTACAGGTGGCCGTCGCGCATCTGGATCGACAGGAAGTTCGGGGTGAAGAGCACGTTCACCAGGAGCAGCAGCGCCAGGATCACCAGCGGCCAGAGCAGGCGCCTCATCTCGCGCCTCCCTGGGCGATCGTCTCCATGAGCGCCTCCGTGGTCAGCTCGTCGTCGTTGGGCAGGACCGCCACGAGCCGCCGGTCGCGCAGCACGCCCACCTTGTGGCTGAGCCGCAGCACCTCTTCGAGCTCGGCGGAGATGAACAGCACCGCGACGCCGCCGTCGGACAGCTCGACGACGAGCCGCTGGATCTCGGCCTTGGCCCCGACGTCGATGCCGCGGGTGGGCTCGTCGAGGATGAGCAGCCGGGGTTCGAGGATGAGCCACCGGGCCAGCAGGACCTTCTGCTGGTTGCCGCCCGACAGGTTGCGCACGGGGATCTCGGGGTGGGCCGGGCTGATCTTCAGCGCGGCGATGTACTTGGCGACGAGGGCTTCCTGCTGCTCTCGCGGCACGGGCCTGGTCCAGCCGCGGGTGGCCTGCAGCGCCAGGATGATGTTCTCGCGCACGGTGAGGTCGGGGACCAGGCCGTCGCGCTTGCGGTCCTCCGACAGGAACGCGATCTTGCGCTGCATCGCAGCGCGGGGCGAGCGCAGCGCCGCGGGCTCGCCGCCGTAGACGATCTGGCCGCCGGTCGCGTGGTCGGCGCCGAACAGCAACCGCGCCGCCTCGGTACGGCCGGAGCCGAGCAGCCCGGCGAGTCCGACCACCTCGCCCTCGTGGATGGTGAGGGTGAACGGTTCGACGGCCCCGGCGCGGCCCAGCTCCTGCGCCTGCACCAGCGGCCGGTCGAAGGCCCTGGCCTCGCCGTGGAGCTTCTCGAGGTCGGCCAGCGCCTGGCCGATCATCTTGGCGACCAATTCGACCTGCGGCAGCTCGCGGGTCAGGTACTCACCCACGAGCCGACCGTTGCGCAGGATCGTCATCCGGTCGGCGATCTCGTAGATCTGGTCGAGGAAGTGCGAGACGAACAGGATCGCGATGCCCTGCGCCTTCAGGGCGCGCATCACGTCGAACAGCTGCTCCACCTCCCCCGCGTCGAGGCTGGAGGTGGGCTCGTCCAGGATCAGGACCCGCGCCTCGATGTCGACCGCGCGGGCGATGGCGACCATCTGCTGCACGGCCAGCGAGTGGCTCGACAGCGGCGACGACACGTCCAGGTCGAGGCCGAGCCCGGCCAGCAGCTCGCTCGCCCTGGCGCGCATGCGCTTCCAGTCGATGCGGCCCCCGCGGCGCGGCTCTCGGCCGATGAAGATGTTCTCGGCCACCGAGAGGTTCGTGCAGAGGTTGACCTCCTGGTAGACCGTGCTGATCCCGGCCTGCTGGGCGGCCAGCGGGCTGGAGAAGGCCACCTGCTGCCCGGCCAGTTCGATGGTGCCCGCGTCGATCTCGTACACCCCGGTCAGGACCTTGATCAGGGTGGACTTGCCGGCGCCGTTCTCCCCCATCAGGGCGTGCACCTCTCCGGGCAGCAGCCGGAAGTCGACGCCGTCGAGCGCCGTCACTCCGGGGAACTGCTTGCCGATGCCCCGCATCAGCAGGATCGGCCCAGTCAAGGGCTCCGTCTCGCCACTCACCGCATTCCTCTTCTTCTTCCTCGCTCCGCGTCGCGGCGCCCCGCCCGCGCGCCGGCCGGCCGTCTCCCTGGACGGAGGCCGGCCGGGCGCGGCGGATGGGGGTGACCCATGCGTGCCGTACGGACCACCGGAGGCCGCGTACGGCGGGGCGGATCAGTACTGGCGGGTGGACAGGACTTCCTTCGCCTGCTCCTGCGTGAAGGTGGTCTCCTCGGTGACGACGCGGGTCGGCACCTGCTCACCCTTGAGGACCTTCTTGGCCAGGTCCATCAGCTGCGGGCCGAGCAGCGGGGAGCACTCGACGATGAAGTTGATCTTCCCGTCGGCGAGCGCCTGCATGCCGTCCTTCACCGCGTCGACGGTGATGATCTTGATGTCCTTGCCGGGCACCTTGCCGGCGCCCTCGATGGCCTCGATCGCGCCGAGTCCCATGTCGTCGTTGTGCGCGTAGAGCACATCGATGTCGGGGTTGGACTTGAGGAAGGCCTCCATGACCTCCTTGCCCTTGGCGCGGGTGAAGTCACCGGTCTGCGAGGCGATGATCTTGAACTTGGGATCGGCGCCGACGACCTCGAGGAAACCCGCCTTGCGGTCGTTGGCCGGGGCCGAACCCGTGGTGCCCTGGAGCTCGACGACGTTGACCGGGTCGGTGGAGCTCTTGTACTCCTCGACCAGCCACTGGCCCGCCTTCTTGCCCTCCTCGACGAAGTCGGATCCGAGGAAGGTCTTGTAGAGGGTGGTGTCCGCGGAGTCGACGGCCCGGTCGGTGAGGATGACCGGGATGTTGGCGCGCTTGGCCTCCTGGAGCACGGTGTCCCAGCCCGACTCCACCACCGGCGAGAAGGCGATGATGTCGACCTTCTGCTGGATGAAGGAGCGGATGGCCTTGATCTGGTTCTCCTGCTTCTGCTGGGCGTCGGAGAACTTCAGGGTCACGCCCGCGTTCTTGGCGGAGTCCTGGACGGACTTGGTGTTGGCGGTGCGCCAGCCGCTTTCCGCGCCGACCTGGGAGAAGCCCATCGTGATGGTGTCATCGCCCGAGCCGGTGGTGGCAGTCGTGCCGCCCTCGCTGCCACAGGAGGCCGTCAGGACGGCGGCGAGTACCAGTGCCGAGATCCTCTTCAACACGCGAGGAACTCCCTTCATGTGTGAGCGCTAACAGACATCAGGCCGGAGCCTGGCATTGATCGGCTAGCTCTTCCTGGCTTGGGTCGACTGTGAACGTTAACAACACATCACGTCAAGGTTTCCAGGCATCACGGTCCGGTCACGCGGGCGCGACCTGCCCGTTCGCTCCTAAAAGAGCGTGGGCGGCTCGACCTCGACGGGTTCCGGCAGCGGTTCGAGCCCCGGCACCCGCGCCCGTACCTCGTCGTGGAAGCGGCGGGCCAGGTCAAGGGCCTGGGCGTTGTCGGGCGTGTGGATGAAGATCGTGGGCGTGCGGCCCTCGCCCAGCCAGGCGGCGGCCACCTCCACCCAGTACCTCCAGCCCTCGACGGTCAGGCCGGTGTCGTCGCGCCCGAGGTAGCGCACGATCGGCCGGTCGGTGAGGGCCTCGGCACGGCGCGGCACACGCGGCTTCTTGGTCCACGCCTCGCGCTCGGCGTCGCTGGTCGGCGGGGACGCGAAGAGCGTGGTGGTGTCGAACGGCACCCACTCGGCGCCGTTCAGCGCCCGCGCCAGCCGCCGCTCCTCCCCCGCGTCGGAGAAGAAGGCCCGGTGACGCACCTCGACGGCCGAGCGGTAGGGCCGCGGGATGCGGCGCAGGAACCTCTCCAGCACCGCGACGTCGCCGGGACCGAAGGAGCCGGGCAGTTGCACCCAGAGCGCCTCGACCCGCTCACCCAGGGGCTCGATCGCGTCGAGGAAGGTGCGCATCTCGACGTCGACGCCGGTCAGGCGCCGCTCGTGGGTGACGATCTTGGGCAGCTTCACCACGAAGCGGAAGCCGGGATCCGTCTGGCTCGCCCAGGTCTCGACCGTGGCCCGGGAGGGAATGGCGTAGAAGGTCGTGTTGCCCTCGACCGCGGTGCACCGGGAGGCGTAGGAGCGCAGCCGCTCGCCGGGCGGAAGCGTGTGACCCGGCCAGGCCGCGTGCGTCCACATCGCGCATCCCACATGAAGCCGCATGAACGCCACGCTATCGGCACATCCGGTCAGCGACGCGGCAGCATGCACATGGTGTCAAGGCCGAGGATGCGGTTGAGCCGCCCGAAGGCCAGCCACGAGCCCAGGCACATCGACAGCTCCACCACCTCGCGCTGGTCGTAGTGCGCGCCCATCCTGGCCCAGAACTCCTCGTCGAGCCCGTGGTGGTCGAGCGCGTACCGCTCGGCGAACTCGGCGGCCAGGCGGGTGCGCTCGTCAAACAGCGTGGTGGTGCGCCATTCCGACACCGCGTCGAGGAAGCCCTCCTCGACCTTCTCGCCGTCGCGCTCGGTGCGCCAGTCGAGGCAGAAGACGCAGCCGTTGATCTGCGCGATCCGCAGCCTGGCCGCCTCGAACTCGCGCAGCCCCAGCGTGGTGTGCGCGTAGACGGCCAGCGAGAAGTTCGCCGCGGCCGGGCCGATGCCGGGGACCATCTCGCCCCAGACGTACTCGATGGGGTCGCGGCCCTGCGGGATGTCGACGTTCACGAGAGCCTCCCGGGGCGCAGGGGGACGTCCAGGCCGTCGTAGAGGCCCGGTTCCGCTTCGATCAGCCACGCGATGGCGTGGGCCAGCCTGCCGACGGCGGTCGCGTTGCCGCCGGCGGAGCTGTTGCCGTCCTCGTCGAGCGCCTGGACCGAGACCTCGATGTGCGGCCGGCCCTCGATGATGACGCGGTGCGCGCCGTCGGCGCCGTCGGGGGCGACGGGCCAGGACGGCATGCAGGCGGGGTGGATGCGGGTGACGTGCTCGACGACGATCCGGGGGCGGCCGCCGACGATGCCCTGGACCTCGAAGCGCACCGCTCCCTGGGTGCCGGCCTCGAAGTCGCCCATGCGCTTGGTGGAGACCGTGCTCTCCAGCGGCCTGCGGTCGACGCTCTCGCGGATCTCCTCGATCTCGGCGCCGAGCGCGCGGGCGATCAGCCTGACCTGGCCGCCCCAGACCATCGTGGGGACGGTCGCGGCGAGCATGGGCGGCTCGTAGTCCATGGGCTGGCCCATGCCGACCAGGTAGCGGACCGACTCCTCCTGGTCGTAGGTGGTGTAGTCGAAGATCTCCTGGCAGCGGACCACGTCGATGGTGCCGCCGAGCCCGCTGATCAGGGCGGGCAGGATGTCGTTGCCCCAGCCGGGGTCGACGCCGGAGACGAACAGGGAGCCGCCGCCCTCGGCGACGGCGGCCAGGACCGTCTCGCGCATCTCGGGCGGGGCGTTGCGCTGGTCGTACAGGGCGTAGAGGGAGGGGGTGACGACCACCGCGCCCGCCCTGATCGCCCTGGTGACGTCGGCGAGCGCCTCGTCGGGCCGGATGTCGCCGGAGGCGGCGTAGACGACCGCGCGCGGGCGCTCGGCTCCGGTCTCGCCCAGGGCCGCCGCCACGTCGTCGGTGGCGATCACGCCCAGGGCGTCGTCGAGCCCGGCCAGTTCGCCCGCGTCACGCCCGACCTTGGCGGGGTTGTGCACCAGCACTCCGGACAGGCGTAATTCGGGATGGGCCGCCACGGCGCGGATCGCCGCCCGGCCGACGTTGCCCGTGCCCCAGACCAGCGTGGAGATCATGCCTCGGAGCGTAGCAAGCGCTTGGTTCGGTGTACAGCGGTCTCACTGCTGCCGCGGCGGCCATCCTCCCGGCTGCGGCTGCCCCTGCTGGTACGGCCCGCCGTACTGCTGCCCCTGGGGCGCTGGATGGCCCTGCGGCGGCATGGGCTGCTGGGTCACGCCGTACGGCCCGGCGGAAGGCTGGGCGGAAGGCTGGGCGGAAGGCTGGGCGGAAGGCTGGGCGGAAGGCTGGGCGGTCGCCGCGCGAGTGCCGCCGGAGCCCTGGGACTGGAACTGCCCCACCCCCACCGCCGCCACCAGCAGCCCGAGCCCGAGCATCCCGTACAGCACGACCTCCCCGTGCCCCTTCACGTCGGGCCCGCTCCCGGTGAAGGCCCCCGCGTCGAACTGGCACGTCGACTCCCCCTTGGTCCCCACCGGCCTGCAGTCCCAGGTCACGTTGCGAGGGACCAGCTGGGTGGTGTTCTCCACCTCGGTGTCGGCCAGATAGGCCGAGAATCCCAGCACCCCCAGCCCCGCCACGATCAACACGACCCTCAGTACCTTGAGAAACATGCCGGGCACTCTAGCCTCAGCCCGGCGAAGCGGGGCGGAACTCACAGCCACCCCACAGGATCATCAATAGGCCGGCGCGGTCGAGTCCCGGATGACCAGCCGGCACGGCATGCGGTGGATGCCGGGCGTGGCCCTGCCGTCGATGGCGGCGAACAGGTGCTGGGCGGCGGTTCGCCCGAGGGTCTCGAGGTTCATGTCGACGGTGGTCAGCGGCGGGCGCGACTCGGTGGACAGCACCTCCCAGTTGTCGTAGCCGACCACCGCGATGTCGTCGGGCACCCGCCTGCCGCGTTCGCGCACGGCCTCGACGAAGCCGGCGGCGATCTGGTCGCTGCCGCAGAAGACGGCGTCGACCTCGGGCTCGGCCATGAGCAGCATCTCGGCGGCGTGCCGCCCCCAGCGCTGCGACCACGGCCCCGAGAGGGTCTGGCCGGTCTGGGCGAGCCCGGCGGCCTCCAGCGCGAGCCGTACGCCCTCGGCCCGGTCGACGGCGGCCTTGTAGTCCATGGGCCCGGTGATGTGGGCGATGCGCCGCCGGCCCATGGCCACCAGGTGGCGCACGGCCTGGCCGGCGCCATCGACGTCGTCGGGGACGAAGGAGACGTCGTCGGGGCTGTCGGAGGCGCCGTAGGCGTAGACGACGGGGACGGGCAGGTCGCGGCTGATGGAGGGGCGGATGTCGGTGCTCTCGCCGACCACGATGAGCCCGTCGACCCGGTGGGCGAGCAGGGTGCGGATGTAGTGTTGCTCGCGGATGGCGTCGCCGCGGGCGTCGCACAGCATGACGGCCATCTTGCCCGCCCCGAAGGCGTCCTCCGCGCCGAGGAGCACGGGGATGCCGAAGCGGCCGACGCTGTCGCTGGTCAGCAGCCCGACCGTGCGTGTCTGGCCTGACAGCAGGCCGCGGGCCAGGGCGTTGGGCTGGAACGACAGCTCCTCGGCGGCGGCGAGGACCCGGTCACGCGTCTCGGCGCGCACGTCGTGCTTGCCGTTGAGTGCCTTGGACGCGGTCGCTACGGACACACCCGCGAGGGCGGCCACGTCGCCGATGGTGATTCTCGAAATCCTTTTCGCCACAGTTACCAGCCTACTCCGTTGACACCCTGAAGTATGTCTCCTATGTTTCGAAAACCTTTAACAAGCGGGGGACGCCGGAAGGAACGTCATGCATCCTTTTTCACCCCGACGGATCGCGCTGGTCGGTCTGTTAGCGCTCACATCACTGGCCGCCTGTGGCCAGTCAGAAACGCCGCCCGCGGGCGGAGGACCGCAGCAGAGCGCCGCCGCGGAGCCGGTGACGATCACGATGTGGACCAGAGCCGCCACGCAGGCACAGAGCGAACGCCTCGTGAAGGCGTACAACAGCTCGCACAAGAACCAGGTCAAACTGACGGTCATCCCGACCGACAACTACCAGCCGAGGATCGCCGCCGCCGCGGGCGCCAAGCAGCTGCCCGACATCTTCGCCGCCGACGTGATCTTCGTGCCCAACTACACCAGCCAGGGACTGTTCCTGGACATCACCGACCGCGTGAACGCGCTGCCGTTCAAGCAGGGCCTGGCCCCCAGCCACATGAAGCTCGGCACGCTCGACGGCAAGTTCTACACGCTGCCGCACACCCTGGACCTGTCGGTGTGGTTCTGGAACAAGGATCTCTACACCAAGGCCGGGCTCGACCCTGAGCAGGGACCCAAGTCGCTGAAGGAGTTCGCCCAGCACGCCGCCACGATCGACGAGAAGCTCGGCAAGGACGGCAAGGTCAGCGGCACGTTCTTCGGGGGCAACTGCGGCGGCTGCTACGTGTTCACCTTCTGGCCCTCCGTCTGGGCCGCCGGCGGCCAGGTGATGGACGAGCAGGGCACCACCTCGCTCAACGACCAGCCCGCCATGACCGAGGTCTTCAAGATCTACCGCGACCTCTACGACAAGGGCGCGACCGGGGCGACGGCCAAGGAGGAGCAGGGCCCGACGTGGACCGGCTTCTTCCCCGAGGGCGAGATCGGCGTCATGCCGATGCCCTCGACCACGCTCGGCCTCATGCCCGCCGACATGAAGATCGGCGTCGCGCCGATCGCCGGCCCCGACGGCGGCGAGTCCACCTTCGTCGGCGGCGACTCCGTCGGCATCTCGTCCACGACGAAGAACGCCGACGCGGCCTGGGAGTTCCTGTCGTGGTCGGTGTCGGACGAGGCGCAGGTCGAGGTGATGGCCAAGAACAAGGACGTGCTCGCCCGCACCGACCTGGCCAGCAACAAGTACTCCTCCGCCGACGACCGGGTGGTGCTGATCAACTCGCTGGTGGCCAAGGGCCAGACCCCGTTCGCGCTGCGGTTCGGCCAGACCTTCAACGACCCGCAGGGCCCGTGGCTGCGCCTGGCGCGCGAGGCGGTCTTCGGTGACGCCGCCAAGGTGCCGCAGCTCAACGCCGAGATCACCAAGTCTCTGCAGCAATGACGATGACGACGAGCGGCGCCGCCGGGCAGGGATCTTCCCGGCGGCGCTCCCACAAGGCGCGGCCGCGCCCCGGGTCCCGGTGGCGCTCGCGCGCCGTCCTCGGCTGGGTGTACGCCGCGCCGACCGCGCTGATCGTCGGCGTGCTGTTCGTGGTGCCGCTGGTCCTGGTCGGCTGGATGTCGCTGAACCGCTGGCCGCTGCTGGGCCCGGCGGCTCTCAACGCGCCCGCGAACTACGTCAAGATCCCCGACAATCCGCTGTTCTTCGACGCGGTGCTGTTCACGCTCAAGTACACGGCGATCACCACGGTCCTGCTGTCGGCCCTGGCCCTGGGGCTGGCGCTGCTGGTCCAGGACCGGCGTCCCGGGGTGAGCTTCTTCCGCACCGCGTTCTTCCTGCCGGGCGCGGTCGGCTTCGCCGCGGCGGCGCTGCTGTTCTACGGCATGCTCAACAACGACTTCGGCCCGATCGACCCGATGCTTCGGGCGCTGGGCGTCACCGACGAGCCGGTCAAGTGGATCGGCACCCCGAACATGGCGCTGTTCTCCACGATCGCGCTGGTGCTCTGGCGCTTCGCCGGGTTCAACATGCTGATCCTGCTCACCGGCCTGCAGGCCATCCCGGTCGAGGTCTACGAGGCCGCCAGGACCGACGGCGCGACCCGCTGGCAGATCTTCACCAAGATCACGCTGCCGCTGCTGCGGCCCACCGTCGCCCTGATGCTGGTGCTCAGCGTCACCGGTTCGCTGCTCGCCTTCGACCAGTTCTTCGTCTTCACCAACGGCGGACCGGACAACAGCACGGTCTCCATGGTGATGGTGATCTACCGCGACGCGTTCTTCCGCTTCGACCTCGGGGGCGCGGCGGCGTTGTCGGTGGTGCTGCTCGTGGTGCTGGTGAGCGTCAACGCGCTGGCCTTCAGGAGAGTCAGATGAGGTACTACACCACCCTGTCGGCGCTGGCGATCCTCTTCCTGTTCCCGCTGGTCTGGAGCGGCTGGGCGTCGCTGGAGGAGCCCGGCAACTACCTGGAGATGGCGCGGTTCGGCGAGGGCCTCGCCACCTACTCGGGCAACAGCCTGGCCGTCTCGTCGATGACCGTGGCGGGCACGCTCGCCGTCTCCGCGCTGGGCGGCTACGCCTTCGCCCGCTTCCCCTTCCCGGGCAGGAACCTGCTGTTCCTGGTCACGCTGGCGATCCTGATGGTGCCGTACGCCACGATCCTGATCCCGCTCTACGTGCTGCTGGGCTACCTCGGCCTGCAGAACAGCCTGCTGGGTCTGTCGCTGGTGTTCGTCATGTTCCAGCTGCCGTTCGCGCTGTTCATGATGCGCAACGCCTTCGAGGCGGTGCCGCGCGAACTGGAGGAGGCGGCGCTGGTCGACGGCTGCGGCACGCTGCGCGCCTTCACCCGCATCCTGCTGCCCGCCGTACGCCCGGCGCTGGTCACGGTCGGGCTGTTCGCCTTCCTGGCCTCGTGGAACGACTTCTTCGCCCCGCTCATCCTGCTCAACGACGGCGCCTCCTTCACGCTGCCGGTGGCCGTCGTGAGCATGACGCAGCAGACCTTCGGCGCCATCGACTACGGCATGCTCCAGGCCGGGGTCATGACGATGGCACTGCCGTGCCTCATCCTGTTCGTCCTTCTCCAGCGCCATTACGTGCGCGGTTTCATGTCAGGAGCCCTGCGTGGTTGATCCCGTCCTGCCCTCGTCCGGCCTGCTGTCCCCGCTCGGTCTCGAATCCGTACGGCTCGCGCCGGGTTTCTGGGGTGACCGGCTGGCCCTGGACCGGGAGGTGATCATCGACCACTGCCTGGAGTGGATGGAGAAGGAGGGCTGGATCGCCAACTTCACCGGCGAGCAGCCCAGGCGTGGCCGGGAGTTCTCCGACTCCGAGATCTACAAGTTGCTGGAGGGCATGGCCTGGGCGGGGCATCCGGGCTTCGAGGAGCTCGCGGCCGTGGTGGTCCAGGCGCAGGAGGCCGACGGCTACCTCAACACGCGCTGGAGCGGCGACCGCTACCGTGACCTGGAGTGGGGTCACGAGCTCTACTGCTACGGCCACCTGCTCCAGGCGGGCGTGGCCCGGTTGCGCACGCACGGCGAGGACGACTTCACCGCCCTCGTCAGGCGGGCGGCCGACCACGTGTGCGAGGTGTTCGTGGAGGGCACCCGCACCGACGGCCATCCCTGCCTGGAGATGGCGCTGGTCGAGCTGTACCGGAGCACCGGCGCCGAACGTTACCTGGAGCTGGCCAGGCGCCTGGTCGAACGGCGCGGCCTGCCCGCCCTGGGCACGATCCCCTTCGGCCCCGCCTACTTCCAGGACGACATCCCGGTACGGCAGGCGCGGGTGCTGCGCGGTCACGCCGTGCGCGCGCTCTACCTGGCGAGCGGCGCGGTGGACGTGGCGGTCGAGACGGGCGACGCCGAACTGCTGGCGGCGGTCGAGGCCCAGTGGGAGCGCACCGTGGCCCGCCGCACCCACCTGACCGGCGGCATGGGATCGCGCCACGCCGACGAGGCCTTCGGCGACGACTTCGAGCTGCCGCCCGACCGGGCCTACGCCGAGACCTGCGCCGGGATCGCCTCGATCATGCTGAGCCACCGGTTGCTGCTGGCCACCGGCCGGGCGCGTTACGCCGACCTGGCGGAGCGCACCATGTACAACGTGCTGGCCACGGCGGTCGCGCTCGACGGGCACTCGTTCTTCTACAGCAACCCGCTGCAGGTCAGGGTGGCCGCGCCCGCCGCCGACGGGATGGTCAGCCACGCGGCCGCCGCGAGCCTGCGCTCGGCGTGGTTCGACGTGTCGTGCTGCCCGAGCAACATCTCGCGCACGCTCGCGTCGCTGCCCGCCTACGTCGCCACCACCGACGCCGGCGGGGTGCAGGTTCACCATTACACTCCCGCCGAGGTCCGGGGGGCGGGGATGGCTCTGCGGGTGGAGACCGGTTACCCGTGGTCGGGCGGCGTGCGGGTGCGCGTGCTGGAGGGCGGCGAGGGCGCCGTGTCTCTGCGGGTGCCCGCCTGGGCGCGGGACGCGGGCTACAGCGTGCACCGGCCTGACGACGGTTCACCCGGTGCGGCGGGTGCGGCGGGCGGCCAGGCCGGTCCCGGCTACCTCACGCTGCCCGGACCGTGGCGGCCGGGCGACGAGATCCACCTCGACCTGCCGACGACCCCGCGCTGGACCCGCCCCGACCATCGCGCCGACGCCCTGCGCGGCACCGTCGCGGTCGAGCGCGGTCCCCTGGTCTACTGCGCCGAGTCGCCCGGCGACCTGCCTCCCCTGGCCGACATCGCGGTACGGCAGGCGCCCCCGGCCGAGCACGAGGCGGACGGCGTGGTCGAGCTGGAGGTCGAGGCCGGGCTGGTGACGCCGGCGCCCGACGGCTGGCCGTACGACGGCTCGCCCGGCTCTCCCGCCGCGGGCGGCAGCACGACGCTGCGCCTGATCCCCTACCACCGGTGGGGCAACAGGGGCCCGGCCACCATGCGGATCTGGTTGCCCGCCGATTGACAGCGTTCCCAACCAAGCGCATGCTCAAATGCGGCGCCAGGCGCGAGGTGCCTCCCCTGACTCAGCAGTCACCGGAAGGAGCCGTCGTGTCCGTGAAACGCACCCGCCGTGAGGTCCTGCGAGGCGCCGCCGGAGCCACAGCCCTGATCGCCACGGGCGGCCTCAACGCGGGCCGCGCCCACGCGGGCGTCGCCGAGTACGACGTCGTGGTGGTCGGCTCGGGCGCGGCGGGCATGACGGCGGCGCTGCGCGCGGCCAAGCTCGGCCTGTCGGCGGTCGTGGTCGAGAAGGCCGCCACGTTCGGCGGCTCGGCGGCACGCTCGGGAGCGGGCATCTGGATCCCCAACAACCAGGTCATCCTGCGGGCGGGCGTGCCCGACACGCCCGCCAAGGCCGCGCAGTACCTCGCCGCGGTCGTCGGCTCCGAGGTGCCCGCCGCCCGCCAGCAGGCCTTCCTGGCGGCGGGTCCCGCGATGATCAGCTTCGTGATGGCCAGCAGCCCGCTGCGTTTCCGTTGGATGGAGGGGTACTCCGACTACTATCCCGAGCTCCCCGGCGGCCTGCCCGGCGGCCGCTCGATCGAGCCCGACCTGCTCGACGGCAGGGTGCTCGGCGCCGAACTGGCCCGGCTCAACCCCGCCTACATCCCGGTGCCCGAGGGCACGGTGGTCTTCAGCGCCGACTACCGCTGGCTCAACCTGGCGCTGGTCAACGCCAGGGGCACGGCGGTCGCCGCCGAGGTCGTCGCCCGCTGGGTGGCCGCCAAGGCGCGCGGGGAGATCCCGCTGACGATGGGGCAGGCGCTGGCCGGCGGCCTGCGCGCCGGGCTCGCCGCGGCGGGCGTCCCCGTCCTGCTCAACACGCCCCTGGCCGGGCTGCACTTCGAGAACGGCAGGGCGGCAGGGGTCGTGGTCGGCGACGGCACGCTGATGCGGGCCCGCCGCGGCGTGATCGTCGGCTCGGGCGGGTTCGAGCACAACCTGGCGATGCGCACCGAATACCAGCGCCAGCCGATCGGCACCGACTGGACCGTGGGCGCCGACTCCAACACCGGCGACGGCATCAGAGCCGGGCGGACGGCGGGCGCGGCGCTCGACCTCATGGACGACGCCTGGTGGGGCCCGGCCATCCCGCTGCCCGGCGAGCCGTACTTCTGCCTGGCCGAGCGCACCCTGCCCGGCTGCATCCTGGTCAACGGCCAGGGCGTGCGCTACGTCAACGAGGCCGCTCCCTACAGCGACGTCGTGCACGTGATGTACGACCGCAACAGCACGGGCCCGCACATCCCGTCGTGGCTGATCGTCGACCAGAACTACCGCAACCGCTACCTGTTCAAGGACATCGCGCCCACGCTGCCCTTCCCCGACTCCTGGTACGACTCGGGCGCGGTGCACAAGGCCTGGAGCATCGGGGAACTGGCCTCCAGGATCGGCGTGCCGTCGTCGGCGCTGCGCCAGACCGTCACCCGCTTCAACGGCTTCGCGCTGGCGGGCAGGGACGCCGACTTCCACCGCGGCGACAGCGCCTACGACCGCTACTACGCCGACCCGGGGGTCAGGCCCAACCCGTGCCTGGCGCCGCTCTGGCTGCCGCCCTTCTACGCCTTCAAGATCGTGCCCGGTGACCTGGGCACGAAGGGCGGCATGCGGACCGACGCCAGGGCCCGCGTGCTGCGCGCCGACGGCACCGTGATCCCCGGCCTGTACGCGGCGGGCAACGCCAGCGGCGCCGTCATGGGACGCAGCTACGCCGGCGCGGGCTCGACGCTCGGGCCCGCGATGGCGTTCGGCTACATCGCCGCGGGCGACCTGGCCGCGGCGATGTAGGCCCCCGCGCTACGGCTGCAGCGTGATGGAGTTGATCGGCGTCAGGTTCTTGTCGATGTACCAGCCGGGGCCCATGAAGCCCTGGCAGCCGGAGCCGTTGTAGCCGGTGCAGGTGCGCACCGTCGCCCCGTCGGTCTGGTTGTTGAACACGCGGTGCACGCCGTACATGTCCCGCAGGTTGTGCGCCCCGTAGCTGTAGTAGGAATGCGTCGGCCGGTCACCGTTCCAGCCGGCCCCCGGGTAGATGCACACGGCGCCCGACGGGCACCCGTGACTGGCCGCCGCCGCCTGGGCGGCCGGTGCCGCGAACCCGGCGAGTCCCCCGATCGCCAGCGCCGCCACGGCCGCCGTCGCGAGAACCTTGCGCATTGTTGCCCCCTTCGGTGAGGTACTGCCTTGACGTGCTCAAGCTTGCGGCGGCGGACACGGCAGCGGTACCTCGAACGATCCAGGGACACCCGGCGGGGCCCGCGGGGTACCGTGCGGGACATGGGATCCGTGATCGTCCAGGTGGAGGGCACCGACCAGGTCTGGGACCTGGAGGCGGGCCGGCAGGTCGTGTTCGGCAGGGGCGCGGGCGTCGACATCGTGCTGCCGGTGCAGTCGGTCTCCCGCGCGGCCGGCGTGATCAGGGCGGTGCGCGACCACTGGACGTTGTCGAACCTGTCCAGGCGGGCCACCTACGTGGTCGAGAACCCCGAAGGCGGCGGCGAGTTCGTCAAGGTCGCGCCGGGGCGGGCCGAGGCGCCCATCCCGTTCGAGTTCGGCCGCATCTGCCTGCCGGGGGTCAAGGACGGGCCCGTGCTGCTGGTCTTCGCGCCCGAACACAGCTACAGCGAACTGCCCGCCGACGGCGGCGCGGGCTCGACCGTCATCGCCTACTCGCTCGACACCACGGCCAACTACTTCCCCGTGCTGGTCGCGCTCTGCGAGCCCCGGCTGCGCGACCCGGCCTCGGTGCTCATCCCCACCACCGCGCAGATCGCCGACCGGATCGGGCTCACCGCCACCGCGGTCGCCTGGCACATCAACTACCTTTCGACCACGAAGCTGCGCGTCAAGCGGCCGGCCGAGGAGCAGGACGGACGGCAGGGCAAGGCCGACTGGCAGCGGGCCGCGCTCGTCTCGCTGGCGCTCAGGTTCGACCTCGTACGGCTGGAGCACCTCGAGGCGTTGCCGCCCGATCAGGGACGGTAGTCGGCCAGGTAGCGGGCGACCTTCGAGACGTAGCCGGTCAGGCGCTCGGGGATGCCCTTCTCCTCGATGAGGGTGTCGGCGCTGGTGCGATAGACCGCGGCGAGCTTGAGCGACGGGTCGCCTGGGACCTGCTCGACCTTGTCGCCCCAGGCGCACATCAGCGCGCCCATCGCGGTGATCGCCCGGTCGGGGTCGAAGGCGACCTCCTTGGCGGCGGTCTCGTTCTGCTCCTCGGGCGGCAGGTAGGCCATCAGGACGCGCGGGGTCCAGCGGGCGATGCCGTACTCGCTCATGGCGTCGTCGACCAGGGCGGGGTCGAAGCCGCTCTCGGCCTTCAGCATGGCGGCGACGAGCGCGGGCGACAGGCCCTCGACCTGGCACCAGGTGCCGGCGGTGACGATGGCCTGGTGGTACTGGCGGGGGATGTCGGTGCCGGCGCGCAGGTGCGCGGTGGTGGGGTCGGGGGTGGTGGAGCGGGTGACGAGGAAGACGGCGGCGGCGATCACGGCGAGCAGCGACACACCCGCCCCGCCGTACAGCCACACCCGCTTCCGGCCACTGCCGCCCGCTCCGGAACCACCGCCCGCCGCACCGCCGCCTACCGCGGAGAGGGCCGTGCCGTCCGCAGTGCCGCCCGCAGTGCCGCCCGCAGTGCCGCCCGCAGTGCCGTCCGCAGTGCCGTCCGCTCCCGAGGCTCCGTGGATGGCGGCGGTCAGGGCCTCGGAGAAGGCGGGCGCCGTCGGCCAGCGGCGGTCGCGTTCCGGCTCCAGGGCGCGCAGCACCACCTCGTCCGCCGCCTGCGGCAGCTCGGGACGCAGGCGGCTGGGCGCGAGCCGCTCGTACTCGTCGGGCGCCCGCCCCGTCAGCATGTGAAAGGTGATCGCCCCCAGCCCGTAGACGTCGGTGCGCGCGTCGATGTCCTTCGCCTCGTGCCGCCGCTGCTCCGGCGACCGGTAGCCGGGCGTCCCCGCCGACACGGTGAACCCCGAGCTCTCCGCCCACTCCTTGGCCAGCCCCAGGTCCGACACCAGATACCGGTCGCTCCCGTCCCGTTCGTGGTGGACCAGGACGTTGGCGGGCTTGAGGTCGCGGTGCACCGCCATGACGCGGTGCAGCGCCTGCACGCCCTTGGCCACCTGCTCGACCACCTCGACGACCCGCTCGACGGGGAGCGGCGTGCCGTCGGCGAGCAGGTTCTGCAGGGTGCCGCCGTTGGCCAGGGTCATGGCGTAGTACGGCCGGTCGGCGTCGAGGTCGGCGTCGACGACCTTCACCAGGTGGCGGGAGTCGGCCGTGCGCAGGATGCGGACCTCCTCGGCGAAGCGCCTGCGCAGGTCGTGGCGCTCGGCCACGTGCTCGGCCAGGACCTTGACCGCGACCAGGCCGTCGCGCCCGGCGCCGCCCAGGGTGTCGCTCGCCTCGTAGACGGTGGCGAACGCCCCTGCCCCGAGCTTGCGCAACAGGGCGAAGCGGCCCGCTGACTCTCGTTCTTCACGGGAGGTCACGGCCTGGAGTATAGATCGCGCCGGTCGGCCCGGTCAGCGGGTTTCCGCCTCGTCGTACTCCTTCGCGTAGTCCTGCTGGGAACGGTCCTTGAGCATGAGCGCCGCCACGATGCTGATGAGCGAGCAGATCGCCATGTAGACGGCGATCGCCCACGAGCTCTTGAACGTGTCCAGCAACCAGACGGCGATCAGCGGCGCCGGCCCTCCCGCGGTCACGGAGGCCAGCTGGTAGCCGAGCGAGGCGCCGCTGTAGCGCAGGCGGCCGGTGAAGCTCTCGGCGATGAAGGTGGCCTGCGGGCCGTACTGGATGTCGTGGATGGGCCAGGCCAGCACGATCGCGAGGAAGACCAGCGCGGGCACGCGGGTGTCGAGCAGCGGCCAGTAGACGAACGACCACACGAGCATGGCCGCGGCGCCGATCACGTACAGTCTCCTGCGCCCGACGATGTCGGAGACCCACCCCCACAGCAGCACGGTGAACAGCGAGACGATCGCCGCGACGATGACGTAGGTGTAGACCTGGTCGGAGCTGAAGCCGAGGGTGCGGGTGGCGTACGTCAGGATGAAGACGGTGAAGATGTAGAAGGGCGCCTGCTGGCCGGTGCGCAGCAGGGCGCTCCAGATGATCTCCCGCCAGTTGCGCACGATCACCTCGCGCACGGGCACACGTTCGACGAGGTTGCGCTCGACGACGCGGGCGAAGACGGGGGTCTCGAGGATGCCGAGGCGGATGTAGAGGCCGATGGCGGCCATGACGATGCTCAGCAGGAAGGGGATGCGCCAGCCCCAGTAGGGGTCGATCGGCTCGAACACGCGCAGCGCCAGGTAGCCGAGCACGAGGCCGACGGGCACGCCGAACTGCGGCCAGGCGCCCAGGAAGCCGCGGCGTCCGCCCTGCGAACGGCCCCATTCCGTGGCCAGCAGCACCGAGCCGCCCCACTCGCCGCCGACGCTGATGCCCTGCAGCAGCCGCAGGACGGTCAGCAGGATGCCGCCCCAGATGCCGATCTGCTCGTAGGTGGGCACGAGGCCGACCAGCGTGGTCGACAGGCCCATGGTCAGCAGGGTGACGATGAGGGTGGCCTTGCGGCCGATGCGGTCGCCGTAGTGACCAAAGATCGCCGCGCCGATCGGGCGGGCGGCGAATCCGCCGAAGTAGGTCGCCAGCGCGAGCAGCAGTCCCGTCGTGGGTTCTTCCGAGGGGAAGTAGAGCTCGGCGAAGATGGTGCTGGCGGCGAATCCGTAGAGGAAGAAGTCGTACCACTCGATCGAGGTCCCGACCGCCGAAGCGACCACGGCCCGAACGAGCTGACGTCGATCGGGTTCCATGGTCGCGACGGTATACCGTATCCGTTAGGGCGTATAGACCTGCTTGACCTTGACGATCTTGCCCTTGTGGAACCAGACGTGGAAGCCGAGGTCCTTGGTGGAGGCGGGCTTGAGGTGGCCGTTCAGCCAGGAGTAGGAGACCCGCTTGTGGTGCGCCTGACCGGCCAGGATGTTGACGTAGAGCTTGGCGCCGCCTGCCACCGGGTAGCGCTTCCACTTACCGGTGCGCTTCCACTGCCAGGCTTCGTACTCCGGGTGCGGCCAGAGCTTGCCCTTGGCGAACCACAGCCTGCCCTGGCTGGAGGCGTGCAGGAAGCCGAAGACCTTGGTCGTGGCCGCCGCCTGGGCAGGGGCCTGCAGGAGCAGGGCCGAGCCGAGGACGAGCGTCATCAGTAACGCGAAACGAGCCTTCATGCGACCAACCTAATCCCGATTTTTCGCGACTTCCGCCCCATGCGTATCTCCGGTGCTAGGCTCTGGCACCCGATGGCCGCCGATCACCGTGCCCGCGAGGAGTTCCGGCTCTTCTTCGAACGGCACCACCGCGATCTTTCCCGCTTCGCCTACCTGCTGAGCGGGGACCCGGACGTCGCCGACGACCTGGCCGCAGACGCCTTCGCCGCCGCCTGGAGCCAGTGGGACCGGGTGACGGCCACCGCCAGCCCCCTGGCGTACGTGCGCGGGATCGTCACCAACCTCGCCAACAACCGGCTGCGGCGCGTGATCAGGGAACGGGTACGGCTCAGCGGCGTCGGCCTGCTCGACCAGGCCGACGGCCCCGACGTCCCCGCCGTGGTCGACGTGCGCAGCGCCCTGCTGCGCCTGCCCGTGCGCAAGCGGGCGTGCGTGGTGCTGCGGTACGCCTTCGACCTGTCGGAGGAGGACACCGCCCAGGCGCTGGGGATCTCGGTGGGTACCGTCAAGAGCCAGACGTCGAAGGCTTCGGCGGAGCTGGTGGCGATGTTGCGACCAGCGCCGATGGCCGAGGGGAGGCAGCCGTGAACGATGACGATCGCTGGCTGCGCGACGCCCTCCGCGAGGAGGCCGTCCGCCACGAGCCGGGGCGCTCGCGCATGCTGGCCCGCCTGGAGGCGGAGTTCGGCTCCTTCGAGCCGGGCGACGGCGCCCCCGAGGAGCGGGGCGGTGCCGCCCGCGGAAACGGGCACGGCCGTGCGCTGCGAGACGTGCCCGGCCACCGGCTCGACAACGGGCCCGGCCGCGAGCCCAGAAGCGTGCACGGCGACGGGTCCGGGGAGGCGGTGATCGGCGCGCGCGGCGCCGGTCGGCGGCGTGGGGTGCGGCGGTGGCGGGGTGCCGTGGTGCCTGCTGCGGCCGTGGCAGCCGTCGCGGTGGGGGCCTGGTGGTTGACCGGGACGGGGCCCGACGCCGGACCGCCCGCCGTAGCCGTACCCGGGACGAGCGCGAGCATCGCGTCCGCGTCGCCCGCCACCGAGGGGCGGCCCGACCCCCGCAGCACCGCGCGGTCGGCGCAGGAGCAGGCATCCCCCGCGCCCACCGCCAAGCCCACCCCGACAACCCAGCGGCCGGCCGCCCCCGGGGTGCGGGCCCAGGCGCTGGTCGACCCGAACAGCAACCCCTACTGGGCCCAGAACAACCTGGTCCTCACCTTCGACGGGCAGGCCGCCGAGCTCGCCGTGACGATGCGCGTCAAGCGTGCCGCCGGCGTGGCGCCGGCCGGCCTGTGGTCCTCCCTCCCGGGCGACGACTACACCGCGAGCGTGCGCGAGGAGCCGGGCGCCATCGTCTACCGGTGGACGCTGAAGGACGGCCGGATCGTGCGTCCCGGCAGCTACACCTTCGCCGCGCAGTACAACCGCCGCCCGCGGGCCGAGGGCGGCCGGGCGGGCGACAGTTACCTGGTCGTGGTGCCCGGCGGCCGGCTCTCGGGGCATTACTGAAATTTCTGGATTCGGGCGGCAACCTTTCCCCGCCCCCGGACCACACAGGTGCATGAGCTTGACAGCACGCGTCTCCCTGCTGGCGCTGGCGGCCGCCGTGGCCGTACCCCTGGCCACCTCCCAGGCCGCCGCGCACGCAGCCGAGTCGCCCTTCTACGTGGACCCGCAGACGCAGGCGACCAGGTGGGTGGCGGCCAATGCCGGCGACCCGCGCGCGGCCGTGATCAAGAGCCGCATCGCCGCCGTGCCGCAGGCCCGCTGGTTCGCCCAGCACAACCCCGCCGCCGTCCGCTCCCAGGTCGACTCGTTCGCCGGTGACGCCGACGCGGCGGGCAAGATCCCGATCATCGTGCTGTACAACGTGCCGAACCGCGACTGCGGCGGCGCCAGCGGCGGCGGCGCGCCCAGCCACGCCGCCTACCGGCAGTGGATCGACGAGGTGGCCGCCGGTCTGCGGGGACGCCCCGCGACGATCATCCTGGAGCCGGACGTGCTCGCGCTGATGTCGAACTGCCAGAGCGCGGCGCAGCAGGCCGAGACCAAGCAGTCGATGGCCTACGCGGGCAGGAAGCTCAAGGCCGCCTCCGCGCAGGCGAAGGTCTACCTCGACGCCGCCCACTCCAACTGGCACGCGCCCGCCGAGATGGCCGCGCGCCTGAAGGACGCCGGGGTGGCCGACCTCGACGGCATCTCGACGAACGTCTCCAACTACCGCTCAAGCGCCGACGAGATCGCCTACGCCAAGAAGGTCATCGCGGCGACCGGGGTGACGGGGCTGAAGGCGGTCGTCGACACCAGCCGCAACGGCAACGGGCCGCTCGGCAGCGAGTGGTGCGACCCGGCGGGCCGGGCGATCGGCACGCCCAGCACCGACCAGACGGGTGACGCGTCGATCGCGGCGTTCCTATGGGTGAAGCTGCCGGGCGAGGCCGACGGGTGCATCGCGGGGGCCGGGCAGTTCGTGCCGCAGCGGGCCTACGACCTGGCCGTCGCGGCCGGGCCCGTGCCGACCCCGACCGGTACGGCCAAGCCGACGGTGAGCCCGACCGCCACCCCGACCGCCACCCCGACCGCCACCCCGACCGCCACGGCCACGCCCACCTCCACCGCGACTCCCAAGCCCACGGTCACCCCCACGAGCACGCCCAAGCCGACCGCGACCCCCACCGCGACGTCCGGCGGCAAGAGCTGCACCGCCCGCTACCGTGTCATGGACTCCTGGTCCGGCGGTTTCCGCGCCGACGTGACGATCACCAACACCTCCTCCACCGCCCTGTCCGGCTGGGGCGTGAAGTGGGACTTCGCCAAGGGCGAGAAGGTCACCCAGCTGTGGAGCGCGGTCCACGTCATGGACGGCGACACGGTCACGGCCCGCAACGCCGACTGGAACGGCGCCGTCAAGGCGGGTGACACCGTCGCGTTCGGCTTCATCGGCACGGTCTCCGGCACGGCGGGCGTGCCCGACCTGCTCTGCGTGACCCGGTGAGACGCGTGGCCCGGTGAGACGCGTGGCCCGTTGAGCCGCGTGACCCGTTGAGACGAGCTCGCCGGATGCGTACCAGGTGTAGTCGGAGCGCGCTCACCAGAGCCCCTGCGCCCGCACCCGGCGAGCCCGCCGGTCGGCGGTCATCGGTCGGCACGTGGCCCGGTTAACGAGTGGCCGGGTTCACGAACGCACGACACGATTGACCGCCGACCGGTCGCCCGCGGCGGGATCATCCCTGACCGATGATCCCGCCGCAGGCCCAGCCGAAGGGTTACAGCCGCTCGTCCCAGCGCAGCGAGAACGTGGTGTTGCCGGCGCTCACCCTGATCCAGGGCCAGCGAGGGTCCACGTCGGCGGGGGCGAACGGCACCCAGGCCGCGCCAGCGGCCTGGACGGTCGTGAACGGCCCGCCCGCGGCGCGGTAGGAGATCGTCACCGGGGCGCCCTCGATGCGGTGGCCGCTCAGGGCCAGGCCGTCGCCGGAGCGGGCGGCGGAGTAGACGATCGGCTCGTTCCAGCGGGCGGTGATCTCCTCGCCGAGCGGCTTCCTGGAGTCCTCCGCGCAGGTCAGGTAGGGGTCCCACGCGTAGGAGATCACCTTGGCGACCAGCCCGGCGGCGGCCGAGAGCTGGCGGTCGACCCGGTCCTTGACGGTGCGGCCGCGTTGCGGCTGGACCGGCCGCGTGCAGGCGCCCGACTGCGGTGACGGCTCGAAGACCTCCAGGTTCATCCAGAGTTCGACGCCGTCGAGGCGGGTGCGGGAGGCTTCGAGGAAGTAGTCGCGCGTGGAGCCGTGGTAGGCCTGCTCGTTCGTGCCGGGGCCGACGATCGGCTCCAGGTTCGGGTCGAGGGCGGCCGCGGCCTCGTCGGGGGTGAAGACGCCGACCTTGCCGGTGCCGCGGCTGTCCTGCGCGGCGATCACCATCGGCAGGCCGGAGCGGGTGGCGGCCAGGTCGCGCATGCCCTGGGCGACGAGCTTGGGCGCGTATCCGCGTCCGCGCCGGGCGTCGAGGTAGGGGCTGAGCAGCAGCGTGGCGCCGGGCATGGTCTGGGCGACCACGCGGTGCTGGGCCCGGTAGAGGTCGATGATCGGATCGTTGTCGTGGCGCTCGCGCAGGGCCAGCTCGAAGGTCTGGTAGAGGCCGGGCGGCGTGCCGTACTCCGCCTGGTAGTCCTTGAGGATCAGCTCGGTCAGCACGCTCAGCGGCCGCAGCGCCGTCAGGTCGGGCAGCCACGGTTTGGCCGGGTCCTGCGGCGCGGCGGGCAGGCCGGAGTAGAGCTTCATCCCGAACGCGGCGGCCTCGCGTGCGAGGTGGCCGACGCCGTCGCCGAGCGACCGCACGACGATCAGGTCGTACCGGCCCGACTCGCACGTGCCCTCGACCGGGACGAACAGCAGGCGGGCCTCGCCCTCCACCCGGTCGCGTCCGGGGCAGGAGGTCAGCGCGGGGCCGAACTCCTCCTGAGCGTCGTAGGTGAAGACCCGCTCGACCTCGGGTCCTGCCTGCGGGTGGGCGCCGGGCACGAGCCGGGGGCCGGAGACGATGACGGTGTCGGCGCCGAGCCGGTGCATGGCCTCGACGGTCCTTCTCGTACGGCAGGCGTCGGGATCGGGCGTCACCCAGTAGCCGGAGATCGGGTAGGGCGCCACGACGCGCGTGTCACGCGGGGCGCACTCGGCTCGCGGCGGAGGTAACCGCTCGGCCGGAGCCTGCTGGCAGGCGGCGATGACCAGCATCGTGGTGATCACCGTGAGAAGTCGTCGCACACCCACCCCTTCGGGATGGATCCTACCCGGGTCTCGATCGGGTAGGCCGCGCGCCGCTAGGGTGGGCGCTCGTGCGTCCCCCTCGCCCCCTCGTCCTGATCCTGGCGGTCACCGCCCTGGCCCTGGTGTGGCCGGGCGCGGTCGTGACCATGGTGTCCCAGCCGGCGGAGAACCCGCCCTTCGCGATCTTCGTCGCCTGCTTCTGGACTCTGGTCTGGTACTTCTGGTTGTTCCGGATCTGGCGGGGCGGCGTGCTGGCGATCGGGCTGATGGTCAAGGCCGCGATCGCCATCCCGGCGGTCCTGCTGCTCGGCCAGGTCGCGCTGGTGGTCTGGTCGGGGTTCGGGGCCGGGACGGCGCAGTGGGCGGCGACGGGGTGCGCGGTGCTGGCGCTGCTGTCGGGGCTGGCGCTGGCGCGTCGCGAGGTGCGGCGGTACGCCGAGGCGGTGGCGGAGGCTCCCCCGGCTCCGCCCGGCCTGCTGGGCGCCTCCCCTTCGGGCCAGGAGACGTCGTTGTTCGGGTGCGCGATGCTCGTGGTCGCGGTGGTGGCGCTCATCGTGGTCGGGGTGATCAGCAACGTCGCGGCCGCCGAGGCGACCGGGGAGTACGCCCTCATGGTGGCGGTGGGCGTGGTGGTGGTCATCGGGATCGGCGGGTACCTGTGGCTGCGTTTCCGCGCCGCCCGCGCGGCTCACGCGAGGACGGCGGCCATCCGGGCGGCCGCCGCCCGCCCGGTCACCCCCAGGTCGAGCCCGTCAGACGTGGGCCGCGACGACGGCTGACGGGGTTCCTTCGGCGATCAGCCGCCCCTCGGACAGCAGCAGGCAGTGGTCGGCGCGGGAGACCGCGCCGGGGTCGTGCGTGGCGTGCACGACGGTGACCCCCTGGGCGGCGATCTCGGCCATGAGCTCCTCCACCTCCCGCCGTGACGCCTCGTCCAGCCCCGTGACGGGCTCGTCGAGCAGGAGCACGCCGGGCTCCTGAGCGAGCCCCTGGGCGATGAGCGCCCGCTGCCGCTGGCCGCCGGAGAGCGTGGCGAGCGGCAGCCCGGCCAGCGCCGTGAGGCCGAGCCTGGCCAGGCAGTCGTCAACGATCTCGCGGTCGGCGGCGGTCAGCCGCCGCCAGGGCCCGCGCCGCCCCCAGCGCCCCATCGCGACAGTCTCGCGCACGGTGATCGGCAGCGAGTCGGGCACCGCGCTGCGCTGGAGCACCAGTCCCGGACGGTCGCCGCCGGGCAGTTCCACCGCGCCCAGGTCCACCGTGCCCGCCATCGGGGCGATGACCCCGGCGAGCACGCCGAGCAGCGTCGACTTGCCCGACCCGTTGTGTCCCACGACGGCGGTGACGGCGCCGCCCGGCATCCGGGCGCTCACCCCGTGCAGGACGGCGCGTTTCCGGTATCCGGCGGTCAGTTCTCGCACGGTGACGGACATCGCACTCCTTTGAGTTGAAAATGACAATGATTTTCATTGTAGAGTGCTTTGCCATGGAACACGTGCTCGGCCCGTTCGAGGTCTCTTTCGTCCGGCAGGCGTTGTGGGCGGGCATCCTGGTCTCCCTGGTCTGCGCGCTCGCCGGAACCTGGGTGGTGGTGCGCGGCCTGGCCTTCCTGGGCGACGCGATGTCGCACGGCATGCTGCCGGGCGTGGCGCTCGCCTCCCTGATGGGCGGCAACCCGCTCGTCGGCGCGGCGCTCAGCGCGGGCGCGATGGCCCTGGGCGTGACGGCGCTCGGCAGGTCGGCGCGCCTGTCCCAGGACACCGCCATCGGCCTGCTGTTCGCCGGCATGCTCGCGCTCGGCGTGATCATCGTCTCCCGCGCCAGGTCGTTCGCCGTCGACCTCACGGGGTTCCTGTTCGGCGACGTGCTCGCGGTGCGCGGGCAGGACCTGGTCACCCTGGCGGTCGCCGTGGCGATCGCCGCCCTGGTGGCGCTCGTGGGCCACCGGGCGTTCGTGGCGCTGGCCTTCGACCCGCGCAAGGCTCACACCCTGGGGCTGCGTCCCCGGCTGGCGAACGCGGCCATGCTCGGACTGGTGACGCTGGCGATCGTGGCGTCGTTCCACGTGGTCGGCACGCTGCTGGTCTTCGGGCTGCTGGTGGCCCCGCCCGCCGCGATGGTGTTGTGGGCGCGCCGCATCCCGATGATCATGCTGGGGTCCGCGGTGATCGGGAGCGCCTCCACGGCGGCCGGGCTGCTGGTGTCGTGGCATCTCGGCACGGCGGCGGGGGCGACGATCGCCGCCGTGGCGGTGGCGGCCTTCTTCGCCTCGGCGCTGCTGGCCCGCCTGCGGCACGGGAGCGCGGCATGAGGGCACTGGCCTGCCTGCTGCTCGTGCTCGGCCTGGCGGCGTGCGGCGGGCAGGACCCGGCGCCGCGCGCCGTCCCGCACGGGTACGTCGAGGGCGCGCAGGAGACCGCGGAGCCGCAGGCGCGCCTGGTGCTGGCCGACGGCGGCACCGGCGCCGTCCGCCTCCTGGACCTGGCCACCGGGCGGGTCACCTTGCTGGGCACGGTGACCGGTCCCGTCGCGGTGACCGGCGACGGGCGCTTCGCCTTCGTCTCCTCCCCCACCACGACCCACGTGTTCGACAGCGGCGGCTGGACCGTCGACCACGGCGACCACGTGCACTACTACCGGGCCGCGCCCCGCGACCTCGGACCGCTCCCGGGTACGGTCGCCGCGGCGGTGGGAGACGCGGCGCTCACCGCCCTGTCTCAGCCCGGCGGCACCGCCCTCCTGCTCGACCGCTCGCGGCTCGCGCAGGGTTCCGTCGCCGGGCGGCCCTCCGGCGGCATGGCCGTGCCGTACGCGGGACACCTGGTGGTGCCGGTGGCGGGCCGGGTCGAGGTGCACGCCAGGAACGGCGGCGTCGTCACCCGGCTCGACGAGCCCTGTGACAGGCCGGGCGGTCAGGCCGTGACCCGGCGCGGGGCCGTCATCAGCTGCGCGGACGGCGCCCTCCTGGTCACGGCGTCGGGCACCGGCTTCACGGCCGCCAAGATCCGCTATCCCGGCACCGCCGCCCCCCGCGCCACCGCCTTCTCCCACCGTCCCGGCGGCGACACCCTCACCGCCGTCGCGGGCCGCAAGGGCGTGTGGCTCCTGGACACCGGCGCGCGCACGTGGAAGCTGCTGCGCACCCCGCCCCCGATCGCCGTCAACACCGCGGGCGCCGGGTCGCCGGTGCTGGTCCTGGACGCGCGGGGCGTGCTGCACGGCTACGACCCCGGGACCGGCGAGCGCGTGGCCAGGAGAGCCCTGCTCAGCGAGCCCCGACCCGGCGCGACCATCCAGCTCGACGCCGCGCGCGCCTACGTCAACGACCCGGCGGCGCGTGCCGTACACGAGATCGACTACGCCGACCGCCTGCGCACGGCCAGGACCTTCCGGCTCGGCTTCACCCCGACGCACATGGTGGAGACAGGACGATGACGATCAGACTCACCCTGCTGGCCCTCCTGGCCGGGCTCCTGACCGCGTGCGGCGCGGGCCCGCGCGCCGAGATCGTGGTCACCACGAACATCCTCGGCGACCTGACCCGCGCCGTGGTCGGCGACCAGGCCGGGGTCGAGGTCCTCATGGGACGCAACGCCGACCCGCACTCCTTCGGCGTCTCCGCGCAGCAGGCGGCGTCGATGGAGCGTGCGCGGCTCATCGTCTCCAACGGGCTCGGCCTGGAGGAGGGCGTGCTGCGCAACGTCGAGGCCGCGCGGGAGCGTGGCGTCCCCGTGCTGGCCGTCGCCGAGGGCGTCGGCCCGATCCGCTACCGCGACGGCGGGCTCGACCCGCACTTCTGGACCGACCCCGCGCGAGCGCGCAAGGCGGTCGACCTGATCGCCGCCGCCGTCATCGACGAGGTCGACGGTGTCGACCCGGCACGCGTCAGGGCCAACGCCGCCGCCTACCGCGCCCAGCTCGACGAGCTCGACGCGTGGATGACCGGCCAGTTCGCCGCCCTCGAGAGACGCTCGCTGGTCACCGACCACCACGTCTTCGGCTACCTGGCCGAACGCTACGACTTCGAGGTGATCGGCGCGGTGATCCCCAGCGGGACCACCCTCGCGTCGCCGAGCGCCTCGGACCTGAAGGAGCTGGCCGACGCGGTCCGCAGGGCAGGGGTGCCCGCGGTCTTCGCCGACTCCTCGCAACCCGACCGCCTGGCCCGCGTGATGGCCGAGGAGGCGGGACTCGACGTGACGATCGTCAGCCTCGACTCCGAGTCCCTCACCGACCGGGCGCCCACCTACGTGCAGATGATGCGCGCCAACACCACGGCCATCGTCGATGGCCTGTCAGAGAAAGCCTAGAGATGCGAACCAGACTCCCCCTCCTGATCTCCGCCGCCCTCCTGCTGGCCGCGTGCGGCAGCACCCAGCCGCAGGCCGGCGCGGCACCGCCCGCTCCTGTCACCGTCGAGAACCCCATCGTGACCACGTTCGACGGCGGCCTGCACGTCCTCGACGGGACCACGCTCGCGATCGCCCGGACGATCACGCTGCCCGGCTTCAACCGGGTCAACCCGGCCGGCGACGCCAGGCACGTGCTGGTCTCCACGGCGACCGGATTCCGCGTGCTCGACGCCGCCTCCGCGACCTTGAAGGCCGACGAGTTCAAGGGCGCCAAGCCGGGTCACGTCGTACGGCACGCGGGCCGTACCGTGCTCTTCTCGGACGGAACCGGCCAGGTCACCAGCTTCGACCCGGCCGCCCTGTCCGAGGGTCTTCCCCAGGGCGAGACCTACACCGCGGCCGCCCCGCACCACGGCGTGGCCATCGAGCTGGCCAACGGCGAGCTCGTCGTGACGGTCGGCACCGAGGAGTCGCGCTCCGGCGTCCTCGTGCTCGACCAAGCGCGCAAGGAGATCGCGCGCAGCGAGCAGTGCCCCGGTGTGCACGGCGAGGCGACCGCGCGCGGCGAGGCGGTGGTGATCGGCTGCGAGGACGGCGTGCTGCTCTACAAGGGCGGCACGATCACCAAGATCGCCAGCCCCGACGCCTACGGCCGCATCGGCAACCAGGCGGGCTCGGAGGAGTCGCCGATCGTGCTGGGCGACTACAAGAAGGACAAGGACGCCGAGCTGGAGCGGCCCGAGCTGTTCTCGCTGATCAACACCGAGACCGGGAAGCTGACCGTGGTGCCGGTCGGGCACAGCTACACCTTCCGCTCGCTGGGGCGCGGCCCCGGCGGCGAGGCGCTGATCCTGGGCACCGACGGCGCGCTGCACGTCTACGACGAGGAGAGCGGCAAGCAGCTGAGCTCGGTCAAGGTGATGGAGCCGTGGACGGAACCGCTGGAGTGGCAGCAGCCCCGCCCGGCGCTGTTCGTGCGCGGCGGCACGGCCTACGTGTCGGAGCCCGCGGGCAGGAAGCTGCACGCGGTCGACCTGGCCACGGGCAAGGTGACCGCGTCGGTGGCGCTGCCCGAGGCCCCGAACGAGGTCAGCGGCGTGAGCGGCCACTGACCACCGGTCAACGGAAGTGGGCGGCGTGAGCGGCCGCTGACCCCTGGCTCAGCGGAAGTGGTCGGCCAGGAAGGCCGCGCACCCGGCCGTCCAGCCGGCCACGCGCGGCTCTTCCTCCGCCAGGCCAAGTCCGTGCCGTCCGTGCGGGTAGACGTGCAGCTCGACGGGGACGCCGTGCCCGGCCAGGGCGGCGGCCAGGTGCAGCGAGTTCGACACGGGCACGGAGGCGTCGTCGGCGGTGTGCCACAGGAACGTCGGCGGGGTGCGGGCGTTCACCCGCCGGTCCACCGAGAGCTCCCCGGCCGACGCCGCGCCGCCGAGGAGGCTCTGGACCGAGCCCCGATGCGTGTCGGGGGCGTCGTCGAAGCGCACCACCGGGTAGCACAGCACGGCCAGGTCGGGGCGCGCGGCGGCGGCGTCGACCTCGTCGTGCGGCCCTTCGGCGAGCATCGGGCCGCTCTCCGTCGCCAGCAGCCCGGCCAGGTGCCCTCCGGCGGAGAAGCCCAGCACGCCGACCTTCGCCGCGGCCGTGCGGTGCCTGACCCAGCGCACCGCCCTGGCCGCGTCGAGCAGCGGCAGCGGGAAGCGGTGCGGGGCGACGCGGTAGCGGGCCACGTAGGCGGCGACGCCCAGGGAGTTCAGCCAGCGGGCGACCGGTTCGCCCTCGTGGTCGGCCAGGCGCGTGTAGCCGCCGCCGGGCAGCACCACGACGGCGGGGGCCGCCGGGTCGTCGACGGGGTGGGCGGTGATGGTCGCACCGCCGGGCAGGGCCGGCCACAGGGGTTCGCGCGTCATGGGGCGTCACGATACCTCCCTTGACAGGGCCTTGTGTATCGATAAAGTTGCGCTGCTTTATCGATACATAAGGAGGCCTCCCCCATGAGTTCCGTCGCCGCCGTCCTCAACCTCGACATCGAGGGCCCCCGCATCAGCCGCCACCTCTACGGCCACTTCGCCGAGCACCTGGGTCGCTGCATCTACGGCGGCTTCTACGTCGGCGAGGACAGCGACATCCCCAACGCCGGCGGCATCCGGATGGACGTCGTGGAGGCCCTGCGCGCGCTGAACATCCCCAACCTGCGCTGGCCGGGCGGCTGCTTCGCCGACGAATACCACTGGATGGACGGCATCGGCCCCAAGGAGCGGCGGCCGAAGATGGTCAACACCCACTGGGGCAACGTGGAGGAGAACAACCACTTCGGCACCCACGAGTTCATGGCGCTGTGCGAGCTGCTCGGCGCCGAGCCGTACATCAGCGGCAACGTCGGCTCGGGAACGGTCAAGGAGATGAGCGACTGGGTGGAGTACCTGACGCGCGACGGCGACTCGCCGATGGTACGGCTGCGCAAGGCCAACGGGCGCGAGGAGCCGTGGCGGGTCACGTACTGGGGGCTGGGCAACGAGGCCTGGGGCTGCGGCGGGAACATGAACGCCGAGCAGTACACCGCCGAGGCGCGCAAGTACGGCACCTACGCCCGCGACCACGGCGACAACCGGCTCTACCGGGTCGCCGCGGGCGCCAACTCCGACGACTACTCCTGGACCGAGACGCTCATGAAGTCGCTGGGCACGCTCGGGTGCGCCTACCGGCCGCAGCCGTACGTCCAGGCGCTGTCGCTGCACTACTACACGATCGCCGGGACCTGGCAGGACAAGGGCGACGCGACCGTGTTCGACACCGGCGACCACTACGCCACCATGGCCGCGGCGGCGCGCGTCGAGGAGCTGATCGCCCGCCACTCCACCGTCATGGACTGCTACGACCCCGGCAGGACGGTCGGGCTGGTGCTCGACGAGTGGGGCACCTGGTGGAACGTCGAGCCCGGCACCAACCCCGGCTTCCTGTACCAGCAGAACACCCTGCGCGACGCGCTCGTGGCGAGCCTGCACTTCGACGTCTTCCACCGCCACGCCGAGCGCCTGGTCATGGCGAACATCGCCCAGACCGTCAACGTGCTGCAGGCCATGATCCTGACCGACCCCGAGTCGGGCGCGCTCGTGCTCACCCCGACCTACCACGTGTTCGAGATGAACAAGGGGCACCAGGACGCGGCCTCGCTGCGCGTCGACACCCCCGGCGGCCTGCCCGCCCGCGACGGGCTGGCCACCGTGTCGATGTCGGCCAGCCGCAAGGACGGCCGGGTGCTGGTGTCGCTGTCGAACCTGCACGCCGACGAGGACGCCGACGTCGAGCTGGACCTGCGCGGCGGCCGCCTGGACGGCGTGACGTCGCGGATCCTGACCGCCGGCCGGCTCCAGGATCACAACACCCCCCAGGCGCCCGACGCGGTCGCGCCGCGCCCGCACGCGCAGGTCACGCCCACCGCCACCGGCCTGCGGGTGCACCTGCCCGCGCACTCCTTCGTCACCGTCGAAGGCCGCCTGGCCTAGTAGTCTGCTGACGGATCGGAGGGGCGGGGACATGGTGACCATGAGTGACGTCGCCCGGCTGGCCGGGGTCTCCACGATGACGGTCTCCAACGTCGTCAACAACCGCCCCGGCGTCAGCGACCCGGTCAGGGTGCGCGTGCAGGAGGCCATCCGGCAGTCGGGCTACCGCGTCAACACCTCCGCCCGCACCCTGCGCTCCGGGCGGACCGGCGTCATCGGCCTGGCCGTGCCCGAGATCGGCCGCTCCTACTTCGGGCTGCTGGCCGCCCACGTGATCGAGCAGGCCGGACGGCTGGGCTTCCACGTGGCGGTCGAGCAGACCGGGGCGGCGGCCGACGGCGAACTCGACGCGATCGCCCACTCGCACACCCTGCACTTCGACGGCCTCATCCTCAGCGCCGTCGGGATCGACAGCCGCGACCGGCGGCTGGCCGAGGCCGACTACCCCATCGTCATGCTCGGCGAGCAGGATTACGGCGGGCGCCTCGACCACGTCGCCATGCCCAACGAGCAGGGCACGAGGGCCGCGACCGCCCACCTGATCGAGCGCGGCTGCCGCCGGATCGCCGTCGTGACCGGCGGCGCGCTCGAAGGCGTCAACGTGGTGACCCGCCGCTACCAGGGCTACCTGGCCGCCCACGCCGAGCGGGGGCTGACGCCCGACCCCGCGCTGCGCTTCGCGGTGACCACGATGAGCCCGGAGGGAGGCAGGGACGCCGCCCACCGCCTCGCGGGCAGCGGGCTCGCAGTCGACGGCGTCGTGTGCGTGACCGACACGGTCGCGCAGGGGGTGCTGCGCGGGCTGGCCGACCGCGGGCTGCGGGTGCCCGGCGACATCCGGCTCGTCGGGTACGACGACATCCCCGAGGCGGCCATGATGGTGCCGTCGTTGTCGACGGTGGCGCCCGACCACCGGTGGATGGCGGCCAAGGCCGTCGAGCTGGTGGTGGGGCGCATCCACGACGGCGGGCGCCCGGCGAGCGAGCACGTGGCGCCGTTCCAGCTGATGACCAGAGAGTCCACCCGCTGACCCCGGAGCCGGGGCGCCCTCAGGCCAGGGCGGCGTAGACGCCGTCGCGGCTCATGAGCTCCTCGTGCGTGCCGATCTCCTCGATCCGGCCCTCGCGCATGACCACGATGCGGTCGGCGTTGCGGATCGTCGACAGGCGGTGGGCCACGACGAAGACCGTACGGCCCCGCACCAGGCGGGCCAGCGCCTCCTGGATCAACCGCTCCGAGCGGGTGTCCAGCGCGGAGGTGGCCTCGTCGAGGATGAGCACCCGGGGATCGCGGATGAGGGCGCGGGCGATGGCCAGGCGCTGGCGCTGACCGCCCGACAACCTGGCGCCGCGCTCCCCCACCACCGTGTCGAGTCCCTCCGGCAGGCGCTCGATGAACTCCATGGCGTTCGCGTCGCGCAACGCCTGCCGTACGGCCTCCTCTCCCACGCCGGCCAGGCCGTAGGTGACGTTCTCCCGGATGCTGCCCTCGAACAGGATCGACTCCTGCGGCACGACCGAGACGAACCGGCGGTAGGTGCGCAGGTCCAGGGTCTCCATGTCGCGCCCGTCGAGCAGGATGCGGCCCGACGTGGGGCGCAGGAAGCCGATGACCAGGTTGAGGATCGTCGACTTGCCCGCCCCCGACGGGCCGACCAGGGCGATCATCTCGCCCTGGCGCACGCGCAGGGAGAAGTCGCGGGCGCCGTAGGTGTAGCCGACGTCCTGGAACTCCACCTCGCCGCGGACCGCGCTCACCTCGGCCTTGCCGGCGTTGTGCTCCAGGTCGGGCGCCGGGAGCACCTCGCCGATCGAGCGCACCGAGGCCAGGCCCTTGCTGATCACGGGGGTGAGGCTGAGCAGCGACGACAGCGACGAGGTCAGGCCGCCGAAGAAGGTCGTCAGCATCACGACGTCACCGGCGGTGATCGGGATGACCTGGTAGTAGGCGACCAGCGCCGAGCCCGCCAGGAAGGCGACGCCGAGTGCCTGCAGCAGGATCCAGGCCAGCGCTCCGAACCGGCCGTTGGCCAGGTCCAGCTTGAGCCCCTTGCGCAGCACCCGGTCGAGGGTGCCGTCGACGCGGTGCAGGGCGTCGCGCTCCAGGCCGTGGGCGCGGGTGATGGGGATGAGCGTGGTCATCTCGCTGACCTTGCTCGACAGCTGCTCCACCTCGCGGCGGAAGATCTCGTTGTCCTCGCGCAGGCGGTGGCGCAGCCGCATGACCAGCCAGGCCGCGGCGGGCACGGCCACGAGGAAGACCGGCAGCGCCATCGGCACGCGCACGGCGATCACGATGAGCCCGCCCGCGAGCGTGCAGAGCGCCGCCAGGCCGGTGTCGGCGGTCTGCTGGGAGCTCTGCTCGACGTTCTCGACGTCGCGGATGACCTTGGTCTGCAGTACGGCGGCGCTGACCTTGGAGTGGTAGCCGATCGACAACTGCTGCATGCGGCGGCACAGGTCCGAGCGCAGGCCGGTGCCCAGGCGGCGGATGGAGCCGTGGACGGTGCGCACGTAGAGCAGGTGGAAGGGGTAGTTGAGGATCAGGACGGCCAGCAGGGCGTTGACGCCCGACCACAACCAGGCCACGTTCCCGTGGTCGACCACCACGTCGATCACGATGGCGGTGACGAGCGGCAGCAGCCAGGTGGCGCTGTGCTTGACCAGGAAGGCCAGGACGCCGAGGGCGAGCTTGCCGCGATCGCGGGTGAAGAGGTAGGCGAGGGTCCGGACGGGGTGTTCACCGCGATAACGATGATCAAGTGCGCTCATAACGCCTTAGATCATCTCTTATCCCCATTTCATGGGTGTTGCCGAGGGGGGTGCTCCGCCGCCCTCCTGACCAGCATCATGCCCAGCGTCACCAGCCACGCCGTGATCGTCACCCTCGCGGCCACGGTCGCGATCAGGCGCATCAGGCGGAAGCTGTGATCGGCGGCGCCCGGCATCATGTCGATCGCGTGGAAGACGATCTCCAGGGTGAGCAGGACGCCGCCCATGATGCCGAGCACCGAGGCGACCCTGCTCACGCGCAGGGCCATGAAGGCTACCGCGACCAGCACGGGGCCGAGCAGACCCGGCGGGAGCAGGCCGACCACGATGGCGGGGAAGTCGTCCTCGAACTCCAGCACCAGGGCCCAGACCAGGAACAGCACGCCCAGCGGGGGCAGGAGCCAGGTGGCGATGGTGGCGCCCTTGTGGTAGCGCCAGAGGGCGGGGCCGGCGGCGGGGATGAGGAGGATGACGCCGGCCATGCAGGCGACGTTCCACAGCAGCCAGGTGTCGCGGTCGAAGGGGTGCTCGTAGAGGGAGATCCAGCGGAGGGTCTCGATGATGACACCCGCGAGGGGGATCGTCACGAGCAGGAGGCAGATCAGGGCGCCCACCGCGCCCGCCACGCTGGGCGCGGCCTGCCCGGGGAAGGGGGGTCGTGCGTGGTGCTGCGGTCCCCCGTGCTGCGGTCCCCCGTGCTGCGGTCCCCCGTGCTGCGGTCCCCCGTGCTGCGGTCCCCCGTGCTGCGGCCTCCCGTGCTGCGGCGCCCGGTTCTGTGGTCCGCCGTGCTGCGGTCCCGGCCCGCGATGTCCAGGGCTTTCCTGCGCGCCTCGGCCCCAGCCGGCTCCGTCTCCCCCCAGGTCGTCCGTCAGCAGCCGCGTCCCCCGAGGGCCGGACAGGCGCTCGGGCGTCTGGCCGGTCAGCCTGGCCAGCAGCACCTCGGCACGCGGCCGCGCCATCGGATCCTTGGCCAGGCACGCAGCGATCAGCGGCCGCAGCCCCTCGGGCACCCCCGACAGGTCCGGCTCCTGCTGCAGGATCGCCGCCATCATCGCGGGCATCGTCTCGCCCTGGAACGCCAGCTGCCCCGTCGCCGCGTAGATCATCGTGCTGGCCCAGCTGAACATGTCGCACGCCGGGCCGACCACCCCGCCGAACTGCTCGGGCGCCATGAAGGCGGGCGTGCCCATGACGCTGCCCGTGGCGGTCTGCTCCAGCGCCCTGGCGATCCCGAAGTCGATCACCACGGGCCCTTCCGGCCCCATGATCACGTTGCTCGGCTTGAGGTCGCGGTGGATGATCCCCGCACGGTGGATCGCCGCCAGCGCGGTCAGGGTCGCCACCGCCAGCCGTTCCAGGCCGCTGCCCGACCGGGGCCCCTCCGTCTTGATCAGCTCGTCGAGCGAAGGTCCGGGGATGAACTCGCTGACGATGTACGGCCGTCCGTCGGCGATGCCCACGTCCAGGACGCGTGCCGTACTGAAGGGCGCCACCCGGCGTGCCGCCTCGGCCTCCCGCAGGAAGCGCCGGTGGGAGGCCTCGTCCTCGGTGTGCAGCATCTTGATCGCGACCCGGGCCCCGCCGGCGTCCTCGGCCAGGTAGACCGAGCCCTGCCCGCCCCTGCCGAGCACGTTCTTCAGCTCGAAGTCGCCGAGCTGCCGGGGATCTGCCGTCACGAGTGGTTGCACGGCAAACGACCATAAAGGTCATTTAGGGGGTACGGCTACCGCAAACCACACATTGACACCCTCTAAGTTATGGGGCATAACTATGGTTTGCCTAACCTAACTGGAGGACGTGGTGGTGAAGACCGGCGGCAGGACCGCCTCGTTCACGCTTGACGACGTCGTCGCCGCAGGAGTGCGCATCGGCCTGGCCGACCTGTCGCTCCAGCGGGTCGCCGACGCGCTCGGCGTCACCCCCACCGCCGTCTACCGCCACGTGCCCAGCCGCGCCGCGCTGGAAGGCCTGGTGGGCGAGGCGATCCTGGCCGGGCTCACCCTCGTCGACGACCCCGCCGACTCCACCGAGGACCACCTGGTGAGCTTCGCCGCCCAGATGCGCGCCTTCACCCTCGCCCACCCGGGCACCGCCGCCTACCTGCAACGACTGTTCCCGCGCGGGCGCTCCGGCATCCGCCTCCTCGAAGCACAGATCACCACGCT
Source organism: Nonomuraea sp. NPDC050663 (assembly GCF_044456985.1). Lineage (NCBI taxonomy): Bacteria > Bacillati > Actinomycetota > Actinomycetes > Streptosporangiales > Streptosporangiaceae > Nonomuraea > Nonomuraea sp. NPDC050663. Next base: position 419,852 of record NZ_JBITGL010000007.1, on the reverse strand, counting down.
GGGCAGCCGCGGCTACGACCCCGCCGCCGCGACCGCGCTCAGCTCCGCGATCGCCACCGTCACCCTCGGGATCACCGCCGCCGACGAAGCCCGAACGGCACACGCCAGCGTCGACCCGGCCGGCGCCGAGGAGGCCACCCGCGACGCGCTCAGCGCCATGGCGGGCTCGCCCCTCATCCAGGCGGCCACCGCGGGCATCCCCGCGCACACCGCCGACGACTACTTCCTGCTCTTGGTGCGCTCGACCGCGCACGGACTGGTGGCCCAGCTACCGCCAGGACGCCCGGTCGCCGCGCTCATCTCCACGCTCACCGATCGACGAGAGGACCGCTGATGCCCGCCCGCGGATACGCCGGGGCGGTGATGAGGACCCTGGGGGCGCGCGAGCAGACGCTCACCGTCGTCTCCTTCCAGGACATCACTCCCCACTACCGGCGCATCACCTTCCACGCGCCGTCCCTCTTCGACGGCCAGCCCATCCACCCGGCCGCATGGGTGCGGATCTGGGCGCCCGACCCCGACCGTCCCGGGCGCGAGCACCAGCGCGGGTACACGCTCCTGGATCCCGATCCCGTGCTGCAGCAGATCAGCATGGAGTTCGTCATGCACGAGCCGTCCGGTCCCGCCTCCACGTGGGCCGGACGGGTGCAGGTGGGCGACACGCTGCAGATGACGCGGTGGGGGTCCAAGCACTTCGCCGCCCCGGACCCGGCGCCCGACGGATACCTGCTCGTGGGGGACGCGGCCTCGCTGCCGGGGATCAACTCCATCCTGGCTGCCGTACCGCCCACCACACCCGTCGTGGTGCTCCTGGAACGGCATCATCCCGATGATGTCATCATCCCGATGACCTCCCACCCCCTCGCGACCATCACCTGGGTGCCCGAGGGGCCGGGGGCTCTGGCCGAGGCCATCGAGGACCGGGACTGGTCGAACTGGTTCGCCTGGGTGACCCCGGAATCGGGCGCGGGCAAGCGCGTGAGGGCCCGGCTGAAGGAGCTCGGCTTCCCGGCCTCGGAGGTGAAGGCCCAGGCGTACTGGGTCAAGGGCAAGGCCATGGGCGTCGACCGCGACGACCAGCAGGCCGGGGCCGAGGGAGCCACGGGGGCCACGACCGCCGAGGTGGCGACGAGCGGGACGCCGACCGGAGTGCCGGCCGAGACGACGGCTGAGACGACGGCCGGGACGGCAAGCGAGGCGGCGAACGACGCGGCTGGCGCAGCAGTGGGGGCGGCCGCGGCCGTCGGGGCCGGGGCGACCGCAGCCGATGCGACCCGCGAGACGGCGGGGTCCGCCCTGCCGTCGGCGAACGGCTCGACCAAGGGCGCGGCGAACGGCACGGCGAACGCGGATCCGGCGAGCGACGGCACCGAGAACGGGGCCGCCGCCGGCGCGAGGCAACGCCAATGGCGCTCCACCGCCGGTTCTCGCCTCCTCGCCCCCGTGCGCGGCAAGCTGACCCTGGCCGCCGCCTTCCAGGCCGTGGTCTCTCTCCTCCAGCTCGCCCCCTACCTCCTCCTCATCGAGCTCTGCCGCCGCATCCTCGCCGACGGCATGGGCGCCGCTGGCCTGGCCGGGCTGGGGGTGTGGGCGCTGGTCCTGCTGGGCGCGGGTACCACGCTGGCCGGTGCGCTGGTGGCGGTGATGCACGTGGTCGATGCCCGCTTCGGTCACGAGGTGCGGCGCCGGGTGGTCGGGAAGCTGGCCCGCCTCCCGCTGGGCTGGTTCACCGAGCGTTCCTCCGGGCGGGTGAAGCAGGCCGTGCAGGGTGATGCCGCGAGCGTGCACTACCTGGTGACGCATGCAGCGCTCGACGTGGTCGCCGCGCTGGTCACGCCGCTGGCCGTACTGACCTATCTCTTCACCGTCGACGCCGCGATGGCGGCGATCCTGCTGGTCCCGATCCTGGCGTACGTGATCCTGACGGCGCGCATGATGCAGTCGTCCACCTCCCAGATCGCGCAGTTCCCGACGTGGGAGGGGCGGGTCTCGTCGGAGGCGATCGCCTACGTGGACGGGCTCTCCGTGGTCAGGACGTACGACGCGGGCCCGGCGGGCGGGTTCCGTGCCACGCTGGCCGAGCGCGCCCGGTTCCTGGACGACTGGCAGCGGCCGCTGACCAGCAGGAAGGTGCTGATCGACCTGGTGACGCGCCCAATGACGATCCTGCTGCTGATCGTGGTCGTGGGCGGCGCGACCGGGCTGGTGCGGGGTCCGGATCTGCTGCCGTTCCTGGTGCTCGGGGTGACCTTCGGCGGCCAGTTGCTGGCCGTGGCGTACGGCATGGGCTCGGTGCGCGAGTCGATGGACGCCGCCCGCCGCATCGGGCTGCTGCTGGCGGAGCCGGAGCTCACGGCCCCCACGACCGCGCGGTCCGGCGGCCAGGATGCGCACGGCAAGGTCGTGCGCTTCGAGAACGTGTCCTTCGCCTACACCGCCGATCACGACGTGTTGTCCGGCATCGACCTGGAGCTGGCGCCGGGCACGGTCACCGCGCTGGTCGGCCCGAGCGGCGCGGGCAAGTCCACCCTGGCCGCGCTCCTGGCGCGCTTCCACGACGTCACGACGGGCCGGATCACGATCGGCGGCACGGATCTGCGCGATTTGACGCAGGAGGAGCTGTATCGCACGGTCGGCTTCGTCTTCCAGGACGTCTCGCTCATCCGTGCAAGCGTGCACGACAACATCGCCCTGGCGCGGCCCGACGCGACGCGCGAGGAGGTGGTGCGCGCGGCCGAGGCGGCGCAGATCCACGACCGCGTCACCCGGCTGCCCGCCGGTTACGACACCGTGCTGGGCGAGCAGGGGCATCTGTCCGGCGGGGAGGCGCAGCGGCTGACCATCGCCAGGGCGCTGCTGGCCGACCCGTCCGTGCTGGTGCTGGACGAGGCGACCGCGTTCGCCGACCCCGAGTCCGAGCACCGGGTGCAGGAGGCGCTCAGCACGCTGGCCGCCGGCCGTACGGTGCTGGTCATCGCCCACCGCCTGCACACGATCGCGGGCGCGGACTCCATCGTCGTCCTCGACCACGGCCGGATCGCCGAGCGCGGCACGCACGCCGAGCTGCTGGACCGCCCCGGCCTCTACCGCGACCTCTGGCACCCGCAGGAGCTGACCGTATGATCCGCCGTACCCTCCTCCTGGCGGGCGACCGCCGTCTGGCCTTCCGTTATCTCGCGCTGCTGGGCCTGGGCTCGGTGGTGCGCGCCGGCGCGGTGCTGACCCTGGTGCCGCTGCTGTCGGCGCTGCTGTCCGCCGATCCTGGTACGGCCATGCCGTGGGTCGGGGCGCTGGCGGGCCTCGTCGCCTTGGGCTGGCTGGTCGACTACCGGGCCGCGGGCGCCGGGTTCGCGATCGGGTTCGTGCTGCTGTCGAGCGTCGAGTCGAAGATCGTCGACCGCCTCCAGGGTGTGCCGCTCGGCTGGCTCACGGCCGACCGGCGGGCGGCGGCTCACCGGTCTTTGACCTCGACGGGCAGGGAGATGGTGCAGGGCATCGCCTACCTGCTCACGCCGTCGATCAACGCGCTGACCACGCCGGCGTTCATCGGCGTGGGGCTGCTGTTCGTCGCCTGGCCGCTCGGCGTGGTCGCGCTGGCGGCCGTGCCGGTGCTGATGGCGGCGTTGTGGGCGAGCGGGCGGTGCGTGCGCGCGGCGGACGCCGCCTACGACGCGGCGGCCGAGCAGGTCGGCGAGCGCATCGTCGAGCTGGCCAAGGCCCAGCCCGCGCTGCGGGCGGCCGGACGCGCGGGCGCCGACGGCTCGCTGGTGGGCGGCGCGCTGGACCGCCAGCGCAGGGCGGCGATGCGGCTGATCGGCTTCGGCCTGCCAGGGCAGCTGCTGTTCGGTTTCGCCACCCAGGCGGCGCTCATCGGGCTGGTCGCGACCGCGGTCGCGCTCGGGCTCAGCCCGTCCCTGGCCACGGCGGCGGGCCTGGACGGCACGCTCGGCGCCGCCCAGGTGGTCGCCCTGATCATCGTGGCGGTGCGTTTCGTCGAGCCGTTCACGACGCTCGCCGAGATCGCCCCCGCGGTGGAGACGGCGCGCGGCACCCTGGACCGGCTGCACACCCTGCTCCAGGCCCCAGTGCTCGGCCGTCCCGGCGCGGCGGCGGCGCCCGACGAGCACGCCCCCGCCCTGGAGCTGCGCGAAGTGAGCTTCGGCTACGAGCCAGGCCAGGAGGTCCTGTCCGGGGTCAGCCTGACCGTCGCCCGCGGCACCACGACGGCGATCGTCGGCCCGTCCGGCTCGGGCAAGAGCACCCTGCTCTCCCTGGTCGCGCGTTTCCACGAGGTGTCGGGCGGCAGCGTGCTGGTCGCCGGGCACGACGTGCGCGACTACGACCCCGGTGTGCTGATGGCGCGGCTGGGCATCGTCTTCCAGGACGTCTACCTGTTCGACGCGAGCCTGCGGGAGAACGTGCTGCTCGGCGACCCGGGCGCCGGCGACGACCGGCTCGCGGCCGCCGCTGCGGCGGCGCAGCTGGACGAGGTCGTACGGCGGCTGCCGGACGGCTGGGCGACGCGAGTGGGCGAACGTGGCGCCGCGCTGTCGGGCGGGGAGCGTCAGCGGGTCAGCATCGCCAGGGCCCTGCTGAAGGACGCGCCCCTGCTGCTGCTCGACGAGGCGACGGCGGCGCTCGACACCGGCAACGAGCGGGCGATCGTGGCGGCGCTGGAGTCGTCGGGCCGTGAGCGGGCGACGGTGATCGTGGCGCACCGGCTGAGCACCATCGCCAGGGCGGACCGGATCGTGTTCCTGGAGGGCGGCAGGATCGCCGAGGCGGGGACGCTGGAGGAGCTGCTGGCGCTCGACGGCCGGTTCGCGGCCTACTGGCGCCAGCGGGAGCGGGCTGCCGGGTGGACGCTGACGGCATCCGCTTGAGGAGTGGAAGTTAGCTTAGGCTAAGCTAACTTCCACCTTTCATCGAGTGGAGTCACCGTGCGCATTCCCACCCCCGACCTCGAACGTCTCACCGGGGACGAGCTCTTCTGGGCTCGGGTACGGCGCGGCGGCACTCCCCTGGTCGAGGAGCTGGGTGACGGGACCTGCGCGGTCACGTTCCTGTGGCGCGGTGACGAGGCGCCTGCGCTGGCCGTCAACCGGCTGGGCGAGGCGACCATGGAGCGGGTGCCGGGGACGGACGTCTGGCACGCGACCTACCGCCTGGATGCCGACCACCGCGCGTCGTACCGCCTCGGCACGGGCGAGGCAGCTCGTGGTGGCGGGGCTCGTGGTGGGCCGTTCGGCGGGCTGGGGCCCGATCCGCTCAACGCGCGGCGCCTGCCCGGGCGGTGGGGCGGGCCGGAGGCCTCGGTGTTCGCCCTCCCCCTGGCCCCCGCCGAGCGGTGGCCGCGCCGCGAGGGGGTGGCCAGGGGCACCCTCGTCCACCACGACGGGGTCCGCGTCTACCTGCCCGCGACCGACCTCACCGGTCTCCTCCCCGTCCTGGTGCTACTCGACGGCGACATGTGGCTCGGCGGGCTCGGCTTCCACCACACCCTGGACACGATGATCGCCGAAGGGGCGCTGCCCGCGATGGCGGTGCTGGCGCCGGAGGCGGCCGACAACGCGGCGCGATGGCGCGATCTGACCGCCGACGACGCCTACCTCTCCTACCTGGCCGACGATCTGCTCGGCCGGTCCCGGTGGCCGATCACCTCCGACCCGGCGCGCACGGTCGTCGCCGGGCAGAGCCTGGGCGGTCTGACCGCTCTGTACGCGGGGCTGCGGCGGCCCGATCGGTTCGGCAGGGTGGTGGCGCAGTCGCCGTCGTTGTGGTGGCGGCCGGGCATGGCGCACACCGTGCCCAAGGCGCCGGTCGACGGGGTGCCGTGGATGGTGGAGCAGTACGCGGCGGCCAAGCGGGGGCCGGTAGCGGTCCATCTCGACGTGGGCTCGCACGAGGGGCCGATGGTGGGCTACAGCCGGGAGCTCCGTGACGTCCTGCGTGCTCGCGGGAGCACGGTCTCGTTCAACGAGTTCACCGGCGGGCACGACTACGCGTGCTGGCGGGTGGCGCTGGCCGACGCCCTCGCGCCCCTCGCCCTGTGACGCACCTCGCACGCAGCCATGAAACTTTCAGCACCGCCGTACGGGATGACCTGTGAAACGGGACCCGCCACCAAGATCGGCGATTGACACGGCCTCGCGCCCTCCTTGACTGTGGGAGCGCTCCCACCCTGCACCCCCATGGAGTCCACGGAATGCGAAGAGCACTGCTCGCAGCGGTCGCGCTGCTCATGCCGTACCTGGTCCTGGCCTTACCCGCCTCACCCGCGCACGCCGCCACGTTCGCCTACGGCGAGGCGCTGCAGAAGTCGATCTGGTTCTACGAGGCCCAGCAGGCGGGCAAGAAGCCGAGCTGGAGCCGCGTCTCCTGGCGCGGCGACTCCGCCCTCGACGACGGCAAGGACGCCGGGCTCGACCTGACAGGCGGCTGGTTCGACGCCGGCGACCACGTCAAGTTCGGCCTGCCGATGGCCTTCTCCGCGACCATGCTCGCCTGGGGCGCGGTGGAGTACCCGGAGGCGTACGGATCGCAGAAGACGCACCTGCTCAACAACCTGCGCTGGGTCAACGACTACTTCATCAAGGCCCACCCGTCGGCCAACGTGCTCTACGGCCAGATCGGCCACGGCGGCCAGGACCACGCGTGGTGGGGTCCCGCCGAAGTGATGCCGATGGCGCGCCCCGCGTTCAAGATCGACGCGACCTGCGGCGGCTCGGACCTGGCGGCGGAGACGGCCGCGGCCATGGCCGCCTCCTCCATCGTCTTCCGGCCCACCGACGCCGCCTACGCCAACACGCTGGTGACGCACGCCCGGCAGCTGTACACCTTCGCCGACACGGTGCGCAAGAAGTACAGCGAGTGCATCACCGACGCCCAGGGCTACTACAACTCCTGGAGCGGCTTCAACGACGAGCTGGTGTGGGGCGCGATCTGGCTCCACCGCGCGACGGGCGAGGCCGCCTACCTGACCAAGGCCGAGAGCTACTACGCCAACCTGGGCACCGAGCCGCAGTCGACCACCAGGTCGTACAAGTGGACGATCGCCTGGGACGACAAGTCCTACGGCGCCTACGTGCTGCTGCACAAGCTCACCGGCAAGCAGGTCTACCTCGACGACGCCAACCGCTGGCTCGACTACTGGACGGTGGGCGTCAACGGCCAGCGCGTGCCGTACTCCCCCGGCGGCCAGGCCGTGCTGGACCGATGGGGTTCGCTGCGCTACGCGGCCAACACCTCCTTCGCCGCGCTGGTGCACAGCGACGCCATCAGCGACGCCACCCGCAAGGCGCGCTACCACGACTTCGCCAAGCGGCAGATCGACTACGCGCTCGGCGACAACCCGCGCAGCAGCTCGTACGTGATCGGATTCGGCGCCAACCCGCCGAAGAACCCGCACCACCGCACCGCGCACGGCTCGTGGACCGACCAGCTCACCAACCCGGTGGCGACCCGGCACACGCTGTACGGCGCGCTGGTCGGCGGCCCGCCCGCGCCCGACGACGTCTACAGCGACAAGCGCGACGACTACGTCATGAACGAGGTCGCCACCGACTACAACGCGGGCTTCACCAGCGCCGTGGCCAGGCTCTACCAGGAGTACGGCGGAGCGCCCGCGGCGAACTTCCCCACCGCGGAGACGCCCGACGGTCCAGAGATCTTCGTCGAGGCCGGGGTGAACGCCACCGGCCAGAACTTCACCGAGATCAAGGCGATCGTGCGCAACCAGTCGGCCTGGCCGGCCCGCGCGCTGGCCGACGGCTCCTTCCGCTACTACTTCACCCTCGACGGCGACACCACCGCCTCGCAGATCACCGTGTCGTCGGCCTACACGCAGTGCAAGGCGCCGACGGGCCCCGTCCTGCACTCGGGCAAGATCTACTACGTCACGATCGACTGCTCGGGCACGAAGATCTCCCCGGCCGGGCAGTCGGCGCACCGGGCCGAGGTGCAGTTCCGCATCGCCTCGTCGGGCACCTGGGACGCCTCGAACGACTGGTCGTACACCGGGGTGGTCACCACGCCCGGCGCCACGCCGGTGCTGGTGCAGAACATCCCGCTCTACAGCGGCACCAGCAAGATCTGGGGCAACACCCCGGGCGCGGGTGACACCGAGGACCCGACCAAGCCGGGCAAGCCCGCCGTCTCGGCGATCACCGCCACCGGCGCGAGCGTGAGCTGGACCGCCTCGACCGACAACGTCGGCGTCAGCGGCTACGACGTCTTCAACGGCACCACCAAGCTGGCCAGCGTCACCACCAACAGCGCCACCCTCACCGGCCTGACCCCCTCCACCGCCTACACCCTCACCGTCGTCGCCCGCGACGCCGCCGCCAACACCTCCGACCCCTCCGACGCCACCGCGTTCACCACGCTCCAGGCCCCGGTGGACAACGAGGATCCCACCAAGCCGGGCAAGCCCGCCGTCTCGGCGATCACCGCCACCGGCGCGGCCGTGAGCTGGACCGCCTCCACCGACAACATCGGCGTCACCGGCTACGACGTCTTCAACGGCACCACCAAGCTGGCCAGCGTCACCACCAACAGCGCCACCCTCACCGGCCTGACCCCCTCCACCGCCTACACCCTCACCGTCGTCGCCCGCGACGCCGCCGCCAACACCTCCGACCCCTCCGACGCCACCGCGTTCACGACGTCGGCGACCGGTGGCTGCACGGCCGCCTACAAGCTGGTCAACAGCTGGCCGGGCGGCTTCCAGGCCGAGGTCACCGTCTCGGGCGCGAGCTCGGGCTGGACGGTCGCGTGGACCTGGCCGGGCAACCAGGCGATCACGCAGCTCTGGAACGGCACGCTCACCCAGACGGGCGCCGCCGTGTCGGTCAAGAACCTCCCCTACAACGCCTCGGGCGGCACGTTCGGCTTCACCGCCACGGGCGCAGGAGTGACCCCCTCGCCCATCACCTGCTCCACGTCCTGACCCTCTGACTCCGAACGCCCTCGCCGCTCTGGGTGCGACGGGGGCGTTCGGCATTTCCCGAAACTTTTCAGCACCGACGGGACACTTTACTTGCGAGGTGAAGCTATTGACACGGACCTTCACGGGGCTTATGTTTCCGAAAAATTGCCGGTGAGTTTTGAAACTTTAGGCCCATCGAAGGGGCAGCGTGAGCAACGAACGGGTTGAGTCCCTCATCCGCCTGATGACCCTTGAGGAGAAAGTCGCCCAGCTGGTGGGCATCTGGGTGGGCGCTGACGCCTCGGGCGGCGGGGTCGCGCCGCACCAGGCCGACCTCACCCACGAGATCGACTGGCCGTCGGCGATCCAGCACGGCCTGGGCCAGCTGACCCGACCCTACGGCAGCGCCCCGGTGTACCCGGAGGCCGGGGCACGCTCGCTGGCCAGGGCGCAGGAGCAGATCGTCGGCGCCAGCAGGTTCGGCATCGGGGCCCAGGTGCACGAGGAGTGCCTGACCGGCTTCGCCGCCTGGGGCGCCACCGTCTACCCCGCCCCCCTGTGCTGGGGAGCGACCTTCGACCCCGGCCTCGTCGAGGAGATGGCCGCCCTCATCGGCGCGTCGATGCGCGCCGCCGGCGTGCACCAGGGCCTGGCGCCGGTGCTCGACGTCACCCGCGACTACCGGTGGGGCCGCACCGAGGAGACCATCGGCGAGGACCCTTACCTGGTGGGCACGATCGGCACCGCGTACGTGCGCGGACTGGAGGGCGCGGGCGTCGTGGCGACGCTCAAGCACTTCGCGGGATACTCCGCCTCGCGCGGAGGGCGCAACCTCGCCCCTGTCTCCATCGGCCGCCGCGAGGTGGCCGACGTGCTGCTGCCGCCGTTCGAGATGGCCCTGCGCCTGGGCGGGGCACGCTCGGTGATGCACTCCTACACCGAGCTCGACGGCATGCCGGTGGCCGCCGACCAGGAGCTGCTGACGGACCTGCTGCGCGAGGAGTGGGGCTTCGAGGGCACGGTGGTGGCCGACTACTTCGCCATCCGCTTCCTGGAGAAGCTGCACGGCGTGGCCGGCGACGGCGCCGAGGCCGCCGCGCTGGCGCTGCGGGCGGGGATCGACGTGGAGCTGCCGACGGTCGACTGCTACGGCCCGCCGCTGATCGACGCGGTCAAGGCGGGGCTGGTCGACGAGTCGCTGGTGGACCGCGCGCTGGGCCGGGTGCTGCGCCAGAAGGACGAGCTCGGTCTTCTCGACCCCGTTGGGCAAGCGCTTACCAAGCCGGAGGAGCTCTCCTTCGACGACGCCGCCTCGCGCGACGTCGCCCTGCGACTGGCGCGCCAGTCGGTCGTGGTCGCCGCCAACGACGGCGTGCTTCCGCTCTCCGGCGCGCGGGTGGCGCTGGTCGGGCCCGTCTCCGACGACCACCTGGCGCTGATGGGCTGCTACTCCTTCCCCGTGCACGTGGGCGAGCACCGCGGCCGTCGCGAGCTCGGCCTGGGCCTGGAGATCCCCACCCTGCGCGACCTGCTCCCGCACGCGACGCACGTCAAGGGCTGCGAGGTCACCGGCGACGACACCTCCGGCTTCGCCGAGGCCGTCGCGGCCGCCGCCGAGGCCGACGTGTGCGTGCTGGCCGTCGGCGACCGTTCTGGCCTGTTCGGGCGGGGCACCTCGGGCGAGGGCTGCGACGCGGCCGACCTGAAGCTGCCCGGCGTGCAGGCCGAGCTCGTGCGGGCGGTGCTGGCCACGGGCACGCCGGTCGTGCTCGTGGTGATCGCCGGCCGCCCGTACGCCGTGCCGTCCGGCTCCGCAGCCGTCGTCTACGCCTTCCTGCCGGGACAACTCGGCGCCCAGGCTCTCACCGAGGTGCTCACCGGCGCGGCAGAACCGTCCGGGCGCCTGCCCGTCTCGGTCCCGCGCGACTCCGGCGCGCTGCCCTCCACCTACCTCAGCCCCAAGCTCGGCCTGGCCTCCGAGGTCTCGTCGGTCGATCCCACGCCCGCCTATCCCTTCGGCCACGGCCTGTCGTACACCTCGTTCGAGTGGAGCGACGCGCAGGCGCCGGAGGAGTGGGACTCGGGCGGCGAGGCGCACATCGCCGTCACCGTCCGCAACACCGGCGAGCGGCCCGGCACCGAGGTCGTCCAGCTCTACCTGCACGACCCGGTCGCCCAGGTCACGCGGCCCGTCTCCCGGCTGATCGGCTACCGGCGCGTCACCCTCGAGCCAGGCCGCGCCGCCCGCGTGAGCTTCACCCTCCACGCGGACCTGACCTCCTTCACCGGGCGCGACGGCAGGCGGATCGTCGAGCCGGGCGAGCTGGAGCTGCGCCTGGCCCGCTCCAGCTCGGACGTGGCGCATGCCGTACGGCTCAGCCTGACGGGCCGGGGGCGCGAGGTCGGCCACGACCGGCACCTGGTCCCCCAGATCGACCTCGTCTCCCTGGAGGCCTGAGGATGACCCTCTCCACGGCGGCGCCGCCCGCCGGGCCGGCCGAGAAGGCGACGGCCCGCGGGCGTCCCGGGCGGAGGCCGATCAGGCGCGCGTTGCTGCGGGACTGGCAGCTGTACACGCTGGCGATCGTCCCGCTGGCCTTCTTCGTGATCTTCCGTTACGCCCCGATGATCGGCAACATCATCGCCTTCCGCCGGTTCCAGCCGGGCGGGAGCATGTTCGGCGGGACCTGGGTGGGGCTGCGCTACTTCGAGATGTTCCTGGCCGACCCGACGTTCTGGCGGGTCTTCACCAACACGGTGATCATCGGCCTGCTCAGCACGGCCGTCTGCTTCCCGCTGCCGATCGTCCTGGCGCTGATGCTCAACGAGGTGCGCAACCACGCGTTCAAACGCTTCGTGCAGTCGGTCTCCTACCTGCCGCACTTCCTGTCGACCGTGGTGGTGGCGGCCATCGTCATGCAGCTGCTGACCGTCGACGGGCCGATCAACCAGCTGCTGTCGTTCACCGGCGGCCCACCCGTGGCCTTCCTGCAGGAGGCGGAGCTGTTCCGCACGATCTACGTCTCCTCCGAGGTCTGGCAGACGGTCGGCTGGGGCACGATCATCTACCTGGCCGCGCTGACCACGATCGACGAGCAGCTGTACGAGTCGGCCAGGATCGACGGGGCGGGACGCCTCAGGCAGATCTGGCACGTGACGCTGCCCGGCATCCGGCCCACGATCATCACGCTGCTGGTGCTCAACATCGGCACCTTCATGGCGGTGGGCTTCGAGAAGATCCTGCTGCTCTACAACCCGGCGACCTACCCGACCGCCGACGTGATCTCGACCTACCTGTACCGGCTGGGCGTGTTGTCGGGCAACTTCAGCTACGCGACCGCGATCGGCCTGTTCGAGGCCGTGATCGGGCTGGTCATGGTCTTCGGGGCGAACCTGCTGTCCCGGCGCACGGTGGGAGCGAGCCTGTGGTGAGGCGTGTCCGCTGGGTGAACGCCACGCTCCTGATCGGCGTGGTGGTCGTCACCCTCTACCCGTTCTTCAACATCGTCGCCCGCTCCTTCAGCGCCGAGAAGTACATCGTCACCGGCCAGGTCAACCTCTGGCCCAAGGGCTTCAACCTGACGACGTACCAGATCGTCATGTCGGACCCGGTCTTCTGGATCAACTACAGGAACACCGTGGTCTACACCGTCGTCGCCACCGCGATCTCGATGGTGGTGACCACCTGCTACGCCTACGTGCTGTCCAAGCCGCACCTGCGCGGGCGCAAGGTGCTGATCGGCGTCGCGGTGTTCACGATGTTCTTCTCCGGCGGCCTGATCCCGCAGTACGTGCTGGTCAGCAACCTGGGGCTGACCAACACCATCTGGTCGATCGTGCTGCCCAACGCGATCAGCGTCTTCAACCTCCTGGTGATGAAGACCTTCTTCGAGGGCCTGCCGCGGGAGCTGGAGGAGGCCGCGGCGATCGACGGCATGAACACCTACGGCATCCTGCTGAAGATCGTGCTGCCGCTGTCGAAGGCGGTGCTGGCCACGATGGTGCTCTTCTACGCCGTCTCGTTCTGGAACTCGTGGTTCCCGGCGTTCCTCTACCTGGACAAGATCGAGATGTTCCCCGTCACGATCTACCTGCGCAACCTGATCGCCGGCGCCACCGGGGCCGAGAGCGCCGGGGCCAATCCCGACGTGCACTCGGAGATCATGCAGGTCGCCTCCAACATCCAGGCGGTGACGATCATCCTCACGATCCTGCCGATCCTGATGGTCTACCCGTTCGTCCAGCGTTTCTTCGTGTCGGGCGTGATGCTCGGCGCGGTCAAGGGCTAACCCATGAAAGGACACCCCCCATGCGACAGGTCACCCGAAGGCACGCCCTCCTGACCTTCGGCGCGCTCACCCTGGCGGCCGCCTGCTCGACCGCCGAGGAGAAGCCCCCGGCCGCCGCCAAGGGCGCCGCCATGGAAGGGTACGGCGTGGGCAAGACCTTCAAGGCGCCCCAGCAGCTCACCTTCCCGATCCTGCACAACATCCACCCGGCCTACCCGGTCAAGGACGACTGGCTGTTCTGGTCGGAGCTGACCAAGCGCACCAACGTCAAGCTGCAGACCACGCTGATCCCCTTCAGCGACTACGACCAGAAGAAGGGGTTGCTGATCGGCGCGGGCCAGGCGCCGCTGATCGTGCCGAAGATGTACCCGGGCCAGGAGGTGCCCTACATCGCCTCCGGTGTCCTGCTGCCGGTCAGCGACTACGTCGAGCAGATGCCGAACTTCATGGACAAGGTCGCCAAGTGGCAGCTGCAGGCCGACCTCGACTCGCTCAGGCAGAACGACGGCAAGTACTACGTCCTGCCCGGCCTGCACGAGAAGGTGTGGTCCGACTACTCCTTCGCGGTGCGCACCGACATCCTGGAGGAGCTGGGCCTGCAGGTGCCCAAGACCTGGGACGACTTCCACGCCATGCTCAAGGCGATGAAGGAGAAGTACCCGGACGAATACCCCTTCTCCGACCGCTGGGGCATCCCCACGCCTGGCGGCGCGTTCCTGCAGCAGCTGGGCAACGCCTACGGCACCAACGCGGGCTGGAACTTCGCCAACGGCCGCCCGGTCTTCTGGGACGCCGCCGCGGGCACGTTCATCTTCACCGGCACGATGCCGCAGTACAAGCAGACGGTGGAGTACGCCGCGGCCCTGGTGAAGGAAGGGCTGATGGACCCGGAGAGCTTCACCCAGAAGGACGACGCCGCCAACGCCAAGTTCACCTCTGGCAAGTCCTTCGTCATCAGCTCGAACGCCCAGTCGCTGGTCAACGACTATCGCAAGGGCCTGGCCGAGAGCGTTCCGAAGGCCACCGTCGTCAAGATCCCCGTGCCGATCGGCCCCATGGGCGAGACGCGCACGGGCCTGCGCACCGAGAACGGCATCGTCCTGATGGCCAAGGCCAAGGACGACCCCAACTTCTCCGCGCTGCTGCAGTTCGTCGACTGGCTCTTCTACTCCGACGAGGGCCAGCTGTTCGCCAAGTGGGGCGTGGAGGGCGTCACCTACACCAAGGACGCCGCCGGCAAGATCACCCCGGCCAAGGACGTCGACATGGTCGGCCTCAACCCCGGCGCGCCCAAGCACCTGCAGAAGGACTTCGGCTTCGGCAACGGCGTCTTCGCCTACGGCGGCACCACGCAGCTGCTCCAGACGACCTTCTCCGAGGAGGAGCTGGAGTTCCAGAACGTGATGAACGCCCGGCAGAACCGGCCGGTGCCTCCGCCCGCGCCGCTCGACGAGCTGGAGCAGGAGCAGGCCACCCTCTGGGAGACGCCGCTGAAGGACCACGTCCAGCAGAACACCCTCAACTTCATCCTGGGCAAGCGCGACCTGGCCGAGTGGGACGCCTACGCCAAGGAACTGGAGGGCAAGAACCTGGCCGCCTACGTCGACCTCATCAACAAGGCCCACGCCCGCTTCAAGGAAAAGCATGGCTGACCTGCTGTCCGGTGCCTGGCGCGCGTGCGTTGGCACCGGGCGCTTCAACCTGGCCCTGCGCCGCGACTACCAGGAGTCGCTGGCGCTGGTGCAGCGCGAGATCGGCTTCGGCCACATCCGCGGCCACGGCCTGTTCGGCGACGACGTGGGCGTCCACCGGCCCTACACCTACGGCGGCGAGCACCGGGTACGGCACGCCTTCACCTACGTCGACCAGGTGATCGACGCCTATCTGGAGCTGGGGGTGCGCCCCTTCCTGGAGCTCGGCTTCATGCCGGGCGACCTGGCCTCGGGCGACCAGACGGTCTTCTGGTGGAAGGGCAACGTCACCCCGCCGCGCGACCACGCCGAGTGGGCGGCGCTGGTGCGCGCCACGGTGGCGCACCTCGTCGACCGCTACGGCATCGAGGAGGTGCGCACCTGGCCGATCGAGGTGTGGAACGAGCCGAACCTCAAGGACTTCTGGCAGGACGCCGACCAGGCGGCCTACCACCGGCTCTACGAGGTGACAGCGAAGACGATCAAGGAGATCGACGCGTCGCTCCAGGTGGGCGGGCCGGCGATCTCCCCGGGGTCGGACGAGTGGATGACGGACTTCGCCGACTTCGTCGCCGCCCACGACGTGCCCGTCGACTTCGTCAGCCGCCACGCCTACAGCTCGCATCCGGCTCGCCACGTGCCGTTCGCCACCCTCCAGGGCCTGGCCCCGGCCGAGACGCTGCTGGAGCAGTTCGCCACGCCGCGCAGGCAGCTCGCGGGCGGCCCGCTGGAGGGGCTGCCGGTGCACATCACCGAGTTCAACACCTCCTACCGGCCCGACAACGCCGTGCACGACACCGCCCACGACGCCGCCTACCTGGCGCCCGTGCTGGCGGGCGGCGGCGACGTGTGCGACTCGTTCTCCTACTGGACCTTCTGCGACGTCTTCGAGGAGGCCGGCATCCCCACCTCGATCCTGCACGGCGGCTTCGGGCTGCTGACCCACCGGCAGCTCAAGAAGCCGACCTATCACCTGTACGCGTTCATGGCGCGCATGGGCTCCCACATCGTCGGCCGGGGCGAGGACCATCTGGTCACGCGCGACGAGCGGGGCAGGATCACCGTCCTGGCCTGGGCGCTGGAGCCGCGCCGGATCAGGCTGCCGCTGCCGCCGGGCGAGCACTTCGTGGTGCGCTCCACGGTGAACGAGGAGCACGGCAACCTGCGCCGCGCGTGGCTGGAGATGGGTTCGCCGCACTCCCCCACCCCACGTCAGCTCGACACGCTGCGCGAGCTCGCCGAGCCGTACCGGACCCACCGGCGGGCGGACGGCGGGGGGCTGGACCTGAGCCTGGCTCAGAACGAGGTGACCCTCGTCGAGGTCTCGCCCGTGATCGAGGAGGCGCCGCCGTGGCCACTCCTGTGAGCGAACGCGGCACGTTCGGTTCCGGCCCGCTCTCGCGGGCCAGCGCGCTGATCTACTCGCTGATCGTCACCGAGCTGCTGTTCCTGGTGACCGGGACGCCCGGCCTGGTCCTGCTGCTGTTGCTGGAGCGCGACGCGAGCAACGCGCCGCTGGCGGCGCTCTGCGCGGCGCCGCTGGGCCCGGCCGCGTCGGCGACGCTCTACGCCGTACGGCACCGCGGGCGCGACCTGGCCGACCTCCATCCCGCGCGGCTGTTCTGGCACGGCTACCGCGCCAACGCCGCCGGGGCGCTGAAGGTGTGGCTGCCGTGGCTGGCCGGCCTGGCGATCATCGCGGTCAACCTGGCGCACTTCGACGCCGCCGGGGTGCCGGGCTGGTGGGCGGTGCTGATGGTGATCGTCGCGGTGGGCTCGGTGTTGTGGATGAGCGCCGCGCTGGTGGTCACCTCGCTGTTCGCCTTCCGCGCCCGCGACGTGGCGCGCCTGGCGGCCTGGTCGCTGACCCGCTTCCCCGGGCTGACGCTCACCTCGGTCTGCCTGGTGGTCCTGGCGGGGGCGCTCGCGGTGGTCGTGGCCGAGCCGCTGGCGCTGCTGCCCGCCCCGGTGTTCGCCATGGCGCTGCTCTACCACGCCCGGCCGATGATCGCCGAGATCGAGGAGAGATTCACCGCATGAAGCTGCCGTACGGCGGAGACTACAACCCGGAGCAGTGGCCGGAGGCGGTGTGGGACGACGACCACCGCCTGTTCGACGCCGCCCGCATCGACACCCTGACGGTGGGGGTGTTCAGCTGGGCCCTCACGCAGCCGTCGCTGGAGGCCTACGACTTCTCCACGCTCGACCGCATCGTCGGGCGCGCCGCGGCCGAGGGCCGGCGGGTGTGCCTGGCCACCGGCACGGGCGCGATGCCGCCCTGGCTGGTGCGGGAGTTCCCCGAGGTGACGCGGGTCGACTTCGAGGGACGCGAGAAACGGTACGGCGGGCGGCACAACCACTGCCCCAGCTCGCCGGTCTTCCGCCGCCTGTCGGCGCGGCTGGCCGGGCGGATCGCCGAACGCTATGCCGACGATCCCGCGGTGATCGCCTGGCACGTGAACAACGAGTACGGCGGATCCTGCTACTGCGAGCTGTGCGCGGTGGCCTTCCGCGAGTGGCTGCGCAAACGTTACGACGACCTGGAGTCGCTCAACGCCGCGTGGAACACGACGTTCTGGTCGCACACGTTCACCGCCTGGGAGCAGATCGAGCCGCCGTCTGCGCTGACCGAACACTGGAAGGGGCCGGACTTCACCGCCTTCCAGGGCATCACGCTCGACTACCACCGGTTCATGTCCGACGCGCTGCTGTCGGGCTACCTGGCGGAGAAGGAGGCGATCGGCAGATTCTCGGCCAAGCCGGTGACGACGAACTTCATGGGCCTGTTCCGGCCGATCGACTACCACCGCTGGGCCGAGCACCTCGACTTCGTCTCCTGGGACAACTACCCGCCCGGCGACGACCCGGCGACCGCCGCGCGCATGGCGCTGGCCCACGACCTGATGCGCGGGCTGAAGGGCGGCGAGCCGTTCTGGCTGATGGAGCAGACCCCGTCGACGACGGCCTGCCGTGACGTCAACCCGCTCAAGCGGCCCGGCGTGATGCGGCTGTGGAGCTGGCAGGCGGTCGCCCACGGCGCGGACGCGGTGTTGTTCTTCCAGATGCGGGCCTCGCGCGGCGCTTGCGAGAAGTACCACGGCGCGGTCATCGGCCACGCCGGGCGCGACGACACCCGGGTCTTCCGCGAGGTGGCCGCGCTGGGCGCGGAGCTGGAAAGGCTGGGCGACGCCACGCTCGGCGCGCGCACGCCCGCCCGGGTGGCGCTGCTGTTCGACTGGGACACCTGGTGGGCGCTGGAGATCTCCGACGGCCCGTCGCGGCTGGTGAAGTACCTGGACGTGGTGCTGGCCTACTACCGCGCGTTGTGGCGGACGGGCACCGACGTGGACGTGGTCGCGGTCACCGCCGACCTGTCCGGGTACGACGTGGTCGTCGCCCCCGCGCTCCACATGGTCAAGGGCGACCTGGCCGGTCGGCTGGAGCAGGTGGCGGCCCGGGGCGGGACGGTGGTGACGACGTTCCTGTCGGGGCGCGTCGACGTCGACGACAACGCCTTCCTCATGGACGTGCCCGGCCCGCTCGGGCCGCTCATGGGCGTGCGGGTGGACGAGTGGGACTCACGCGAGCGCGAGGTGGTCAATCCGGTACGGCTCGCCGACGGCACACTGGTGGACTCCAGCCTGCTGTTCGAGCTGGTCATCCCCACGACCGCCGAGCCGGTGGGCCGCTACGAGAACGACTTCTACGCGGGCACCCCCGCCGTGACCAGGAACGCCTTCGGCGAGGGCTACGGCTGGTACGTGGGCGCCGGGCTGGAGCAGGCGGGCGTCGACTGGGTGATGCGCCAGGTGCTCGACCGCCACGGGCCCGCGCTGCCGTACCCGGAGCACGTGGAGGCCACGCTCAGGGTCGCGCCCGACGGCTCGCGGCTGCGGTTCCTGCTCAACCACAACCCCGAGCCGGTCGAGGTCGCCGTGCAGGCGGGCCTCGACCTGCTCGGCGGGCAGGAGCTGCGGCAGGGTCACGTGCTGCTGGAGCCGTACGGCGTGAGGGTCATCCGGCTCCGAGGGTAGCCAGGCCCGGCAGGGCCCGGTCGGCGAAGTCGAACAGCGCCTGGTTCTCCCAGGCGTTGCCCGAGCTCGGGTCCTCGGGGTCCCAGCCGTTGCCCGGCACTCCGGTCCAGGTGGCCTCCCAGTAGACCAGGCCCAGCGCGCCGGGCACCTCGCGCAGCACGTCGTACAGCTTGGCGATCATCGCCTGCTGGCCCTGCGGGGTCGCCTGGTAGCCGGGGTAGGGCTCGGGCGACAGGATGATGTTCTCCCAGCCGTCCTTGTCGGCGGTGGTGAACGGGTAGGCCGTCTCGGCCAGCAGCACGGGCTTGCCGTACCTGGTGGCGACGTCGGTGAGGTTGGCCTGGAAGGCCTCGATCGTGCCGTGCCAGTACGGGTAGTACGACAGGCCGATCACGTCGTAGCGGATGCCGTGGGTGGCGGCGTTGTCGAACCACCAGCGGTACAGGCCGTTGTCGGCGCCGTTGGCCAGGTGGATGACGACCTTGGTGCGCCGCGAGACCTGCTTGACGGCGTCGTGGCCGGCGTTGAGCAGCGCCGCGATGCCGGGCCAGTTGTCCCACCGGCCCTCCGGCCACAGCAGGCCGCCGTTGAGCTCGTTGCCGATCTGGACCATGTCGGCCGGGGTGCCCTGGCGCCTGAGCGCGGAGAGCACGTCGTAGGTGTGGTCGTGCACGACCTGGACGAGCCGGTCGAACGGCAGGTCCGCCCAGGCTGCGGGCTTGGTCTGGTGAGCGGGGTCGGCCCAGCGGTCGGAGTAGTGGAAGTCGATCAGCGTCTTCAGGCCCAGCTTGTGGGCGCGCCTGGCGATCTCCAGGACGTGGGCCTTGTCGTTGTAGCCGTCGGCGGGGTCGACCCAGACCTTGAGCCTGACGTGGGTGAGCCCGGCCTGCTTGAGGATGCGCAGCGCGTCGCCCCGGCGGCCGTCGGCATGGCGGTAGACGCCGCCGAGGTCCTCGGATTTCGCCAGGCTGGAGATGTCGGCCCCGCGCACGGGCAGCCTGTCTCCGGCCTGGGCGGGCGCCCCGAGGAGCGCCAGGAGTAATAAGGCGGCGCAGATCGCTCTGAACATCAGTCCTCCAGGAGGATTTCCACACCGCCCGCGGGGACGGTGGTGCTCGCCACGGTGACGGGGCCGTCGCCGTGGTTGATCAGGAAGGTGTGCCGACCGCGCCGCACGACCTCGAGGTCGTCGGGCAGGCCGCGCGGGCGCTCGACGCCCGCGTGGTCGAGCAGGTCGCGCAGCAGCGGGCGCACGTCGGCGGGGGCGGTCGCGACGTACCAGGCGCTGCCCCGGCCCAGGTCGTGGCGGGTGAGCGCGGGATGGCCCGCGTCGGGCCCGCTCGCGAAGTTCCGTACGGCCAGCGCGCCCGCGGGCCTGACCCGCTCGGACCACGTCGTGGCCGGCTGCCCGCCCTCCAGGGAGATCTCGGCCCGCGCCCCCAGTGGGTGGAACTCCTCCACGCTCAGCCCGAGCACCTCGCGCAGCGCGCCGGGATGGCTGCCCGGGTGCACGGTGTCGTTGCCGTCGACGATGCCGGAGAAGAACGAGACGAGCAGGTGGCCGCCGGACTCCACGTAACGCTGGAGGTTCTTGCCCGCCTCCTGGCTCAGCACGTAGGAGCTGGGCGCCACGACGAGCTTGTAGCGCGACAGGTCGTGGCTCGGGTGCACGAAGTCGACCGTGACGTGCTCGCGCCACAACGCCGCGTAGTAGGTCTCGATCCGCTCGCGGAACTCCAGGTCGGAGGAGGGCCGCCACGGCAGCTCCAGCGCCCACCACGACTCCCAGTCCCACACGACGGCCACCTCGGCCTCGACCCGGCCCTCGACGGCCAGCGGCGCGACCTCCTGTCCGAGGGCGACGACCTCGCGCCACAGGTCGGAGTCGGTGCCCGCGTGCGGCACCATCGCCGAGTGGAACTTCTCCGCGCCGAAGCGGGAGGCCCGCCACTGGAAGAACAGCACCGAGTCCGAACCGCGCGCGACGTGGGCGAGGCTGTTGCGGCGCATCTCGCCGGGACGTTTGGCCAGGTTGCGCGGCTGCCAGTTGACCGCGCCCGTGGAGTGCTCCATGAGCAGCCACGGCCTGCCCCCGGCGAGGCTGCGCGTCAGGTCGGCGCACATGGCCAGCTCGATGTGGTTGCCGGGGTTCTCCGCCTGCAGGTAGTGGTCGTTGGAGACCACGTCGACCTCGGCCGCCCACTTCCAGTAGTCCATCGGCTTGCAGTTGGCGATCATGAAGTTGGTGGTCACGGGCTTGGCCGAGTGGCGCTTGATGATGTCGCGCTCGGCCCTGAACAGCGCGATGTGGGCGTCGACGCCGAAGCGCTGGAAGTCGAGCGCCAGGGCGGGGATCAGGCCGGGCGGGGGGTTGCGCGGCACCTCGATCTCGTCCCACGCGCGGTAGGTCAGTCCCCAGAACAGCGTGCCCCAGGCGGCGTTGAGCGCCTCCAGCGTGCCGTACCTGTCGCGCAGCCAGCGGCGGAAGTGCTCCTGGGAGGCGTCGCAGTAGCAGGAGGCGTTGGCCCAGCCGTACTCGTTGTGCACGTGCCACATCACGACGGCGGGATGGCCGGCGTAGCGCTGGGCGAGCTGCTCGGTGATGCGCGCGGCGGCCATGGCGTACTCCGGCGAGCTCGGGCAGAAGCCGTGACGCGAGCCGCCGGAGACCACCTGGCCGTCCTGGCTGACCAGGCGCGAGGCGGGGTGGCTGCGGCGGAACCACGAGGGCGGGGAGCTGGTGGGGGTGGCCAGGTCGACCTGGATCCCGTTGTCGTGCAGCAGGTCCATGACGCGGTCGAGCCAGCCGAAGTCGTAGCGGCCCTCGGCGGGCTCCAGCAGACCCCAGGCGAAGATGCCGAGGCTGACCAGGTTGACGCCCGACTCGCGCATGAGGCGCACGTCCTCCAGCCAGACCTCTTCCGGCCACTGCTCAGGGTTGTAGTCGCCGCCGAAGTACACCGGACCCCCATCGAGAACTCATTCTGTGAACGTGCACGGTAGCACGGATGAAATTAACGACCACGTAACGCCTTCTTGACAAGGACTTGGGGGTGCAATTCACTCTGTGCACGTTCACAGAACGAACTGCCTTGGAACCGACTACTCTCAGGCAATCCCGACGCGGAGGCATTAATGCGTACAAACCGACTCGCAGCGGCTGCGGTGCTGGCCACTGCCCTGGCAGCTGCGGGGTGCGGCGCATCCGAGCCCACCCAGCCGGCACCTGCCGCCCAGCCGCAGTCCAGCGCACCCGCCGCCCCCGCCGCGCCGGTGAAGCTGACCTACTGGACCTGGGCCCCCAACATGGACAAGATCGTCAAGGTCTGGAACGACAAGAACCCGGACATCCAGGTGACGGTCAGCAAGCAGGCCGGCGGCGACGACGCGGCCGCCAAGTTCCTCACCGCGGCCAAGGCCGGCAACCCTCCGCAGCTCGTGCAGGCTGAGTACCAGCACCTGCCGTCGTTCGTCGCCGCCGACGCCGTGGCCGACCTGTCCGCGGAGGCCGCCCCGGTCAAGGGCGAGTTCAGCGAGGGCCTGTGGAGCCTGGTCACCCTCGGCACCGAGGGCGTCTACGGCGTGCCGCAGGACTCCGGGCCCATGATGCTCTACTACCGCAAGGACCTGTTCGAGAAGTACGGCATCGAGGTGCCCAAGACCTGGGACGACTACGCCGCCGCCGCCCGCAAGGTGCGCGAACAGGACAAGAACGTCTTCCTCGGCACCTTCTCCAGCAAGGACCCCGGCTCCTTCGCCGGCCTGTCCCAGCAGGCGGGCGGCCAGTGGTGGTCCATCGCCGGCGAGGCGTGGAAGGTCGCCATCAACGACCAGGCCACCACGAAGGTCGCCGACTACTGGGGCAAGCTCGTCGAGGAGGGCGCCATCGACGACATGCCCTACTTCACCCCCGAGTGGAACAAGGCACTCAACGACGGCAAGCTCCTGACCTGGCCGTCGGCCGTGTGGGCACCCGGCGTGCTGGAGGCCAACGCGCCCAAGGCCAAGGGCAAGTGGGCCGCCGCGCCGCTCCCGCAGTGGAGCGCCGGCGAGAACGCCAGCGGCTTCTGGGGCGGCTCGGCCGTCGCCGTCTCCGCCAAGGCCACCCCCGACGAGAAGGCCGGGGCCGCCAAGTTCGTCAGCTGGCTCAACACGGACCCCGAAGCCGTGGAGCTGCTGGTCAAGGAGGCCTTCATCTACCCGGCGAGCACCAAGGGCACCCAGTCGCTGACCACCCCGCCCGCCTACTTCGACACCCAGGCCGACTTCTGGCAGCAGGCCGCGCAGGCCGCCGCCACCGCCCGCGGCTTCACCTTCGGCCCGAACGTCAACGCCGCCTACACCGCCTACAAGGACGCCTTCGACAAGGCGCTGGCGAACAAGTCGTCCTTCACCGACGCGCTGAAGACCATGCAGGACGCCACCGTCGCCGACATGCAGAAGTCCGGATTCACCGTTGCCCAGTAAGCACGCGCGGAGGACGGGCGGCGGCATCGCCGCCCCGTACCTCTTCCTCGCTCCCGCGCTGGTGCTCTTCGTGGTCTTCCTGGCCCTGCCGATCGCCTACACGATCTACCTGAGCACCCGCCGGGTCCAGCGCTCCGGCCTCGGCCTGGGCAAGGGCTCGGTCCGCGAGGTCAACGCCGGGCTCGGCAACTACGCCGCGGCCCTGTCCGACGCCTCCCTCTGGACGAGCTGGCTGCGGGTGCTGCTCTACGGCCTGATCGTGCTGGTGCTCATGCTGGGCCTGGCGCTGCTGTTCGCGCTCATGCTGGACACCGCGCGGGTGCGCCTGGCGCGCTTCTCCCGCATCTCGATCTTCCTGCCGTTCGCGGTGCCCGGCGTGGCGGCCGGCCTCATGTGGGGCTTCCTCTACCTGCCCGGCACCACCCCGCTCAAGGGCGTCGACTTCCTGTCGGCCGGCACGGTCCTGTACTCCATGGCCAACGTGGCGATCTGGGGCGGCACCGGCTTCAACATGCTCGTCCTCTACACCGCGCTGCGGGCTATCCCGCAGGAGCTGTACGAGGCCGCGCGCATGGACGGAGCCTCCGAGGTCAGGATCGCGCTCCGGGTCAAGATCCCGATCCTGATGCCGGCGATCATCCTGACGACGGTCTTCTCCATCATCGCCACCGTCCAGGTCTTCACCGAGCCGACCGTGCTGCGACCGCTGACCAACACCATCCCCTCCGACTTCAGCCCCCTGACGAAGATCTACACCGACGCGTTCGTCCGCGGCGACCTGTACTCCGCCGCCGCCACCGCGATCGTCGTGGCCGGGATCTCCCTCGTCCTGTCGTTCGGTTTCCTGCGCGTCGTCAAGCGGCAGGCCTTCGGAGAGAGCTCATGAAGCGCATCGGCCTGGTGCCCACCACGATCCTGGTGCTGGGCGCGCTCTACTGCCTGTTCCCCGTCAGCTGGGTCGTCGTCGCCGCCACCAAGACCCCCGGCGAGCTGTTCTCCACCGCGACCTTCTCCTTCGGCAGCGGCCTGTTCTCCAACCTCGCCGACCTGTTCGCCTACCGCGACGGCGTCTTCTGGTTGTGGATGGTCAACACCATCCTGTACGCCGGAGGCGGCGCGCTCCTGTCCACCCTCGTCTCCGCCGCCGCCGGCTTCGCCCTGGCCAAGTACCGCTTCCCCGGGCGCAACGCCGTCTTCAACGTGCTCATCGGCGGCATCCTGGTGCCCGGCGTGGTGCTCGCCATGCCGCAGTACCTGCTGTTCTCCAAGATCGGGCTGGCCGACACCTACTGGTCGGTCCTGCTGCCGCAGATCCTGCACCCGTACTCCATCTACCTGGCACGGGTCTACTCCCAGGCCGCCATCCCCGACTCCCTCCTGGAGGCCGGACGGCTCGACGGCGCCTCCGAATGGCTGCTGCTGCGCCGGGTCGCGCTGCCGATGATGGTGCCGGGACTGGTGACCATCTTCCTGTTCCAGTTCGTGGCCATCTGGAACAACTTCCTGCTGCCCTTCATCATGCTCGGCGACGACGGCAAGTTCCCGCTCACCGTCGGCCTCTACACGATGCTGGCCGCCGGAGCCAACCAGCCCTCCCTCTACAACCTGATCATCACGGGCACGCTCGTGGCGCTGGTCCCCCTCATCGCGCTGTTCCTCACAATGCAGCGGTACTGGCGCACCGATCTGTCGTCCGGAGCTGTGAAATCGTAGTGCGTGTGAAGAGACCGACCATCCACGACGTCGCGGCCAGGGCAGGCGTCTCCCGCGGCACCGTCTCCCGGGTACTGAACGGCGACCGCTACGTCTCCACGGCCTCCCAGTTGGCCGTGGAACGGGCCATCGCCGAGACCGGGTACGTGGTCAACCGCAACGCCCGGAGCCTGGTCACCCAGCGCTCCGGGTCGGTCCTGCTGGTGCTGTCCGACCCGCACGAGAGGCTGTTCGAGGACCCGAACTACTCCGTGCTGTTCCGTACGGCGGCGCAGCGCCTGGGCGAGCGCGACATCTCCCTCGTGCTCATGATGGTCGCCGACGACGCGGAACGGCAGCGCGTCATGCGCTACGTGCAGGGCGGCCACGCCGACGGCGTCTTCCTGGTCTCCACCCACGCCGGCGACCCGCTGGCCAGCGCCCTCGGCGACCGGGTGCCCGTCGTCGCCCAGGGCGAGGTGCTCGGGCTCAAGATCCCCTACGCCGCCACCGACGAGCGCATGGGAGGGCGGCAGATGACCGAGTACCTCGTCTCCCAGGGGCGCAAGAAGATCGCCACCATCACCGGCCCCATGGACACCGCCGCCGGCAACCAGCGCCTGGAGGGCTACACCGACGTGCTCGGGCGGCGGGCGTCCAAGAAGCTCATCGCCCACGGCGACTGGTCGCGCTCCAGCGGGCACCGGGCGATGACGGAGCTGCTGTCGCGCGCGCCCGACCTCGACGCGGTCTTCGTCGCCTCCGACCTCATGGCCGCGGGCGCCCTGGCGGCGCTGCGCGAGGCGGGGCGGCGGGTGCCGGAGGACGTGGCGGTGGGCGGGTTCGACGACTCGTCGGTGGCGCTGTCGACGCACCCGCCGCTGACGACCATCCGGCAGCCGCTGGCGGACATCGCACAGGAGACGGTCCGGCTGCTGCTGGCGCTGATCGACGGGGCGGCTTCGGTGGATCCGGTGATACTGCCGACGGAACTGGTCGTGCGCGACTCCACGTGACGGTCAGGTGGTCACTCCGCCGGTGCCGGAAGGTCGGTCCGCGCTCCCGCGAGGTTCCGGGCTGACTCACTCCCGGCCCGGGACCTCCGCTCTCCCGGCCGCGCCGAGAAACCGCCTCCCCCAATCCCTGAGATGGTCGACGAACTCCGGTGGTTCGATCACCTCGAACTCCGCCCCCACGTTCCCCACCGCCTGCGCAGGCCAGTCGAAGCTGTTCGAGACCATCGTGAGCCGGCACCGGTGCTCATCGACGGGTTCGACCTCCCCCCACTGCCCGACCATCCGCCGAACCCGGTCAGCCGGGGCGTGCACCACCACCACGACCCTGTGCGCGGCCGGAACCCGGGCCACGGCGCGCACGAACGCGACCGCGTCCCCGCCCGGGAGAGTCCGGGGCCGGAAGGCGGCGCCGGAGGTGCGCGGCGCGGTCAGCCGGTCGAGGCGGAAGCTACGCCAGTCGTACCTGGTCAGGTCATAGGCCACCAGATACCACCGTCCTCCGAGCGCGACGAGGCGATGGGGCTCCACCTCGCGGTCGGTCCGCGCCCCGCCGCGCGTGGTGTAGAGGAAGCACAGCCTCTCCCGATCCCGGCAGGCCTGGGCGATCGTGGTCAGCGCCTCCGCCGGGACGACCGGACCGGCCCGCGCCGCAGAGACGGTCATCGCGCGCAACGCGTTCACCCTGGCCCGCAGGCGGGGCGGCAGCACCTGGACCACTTTGGTCAGGGCTCGCAGGGCCGCCTCGTCCAGACCGGCGATCCCGGTCTGCGCCGCGTCACCCATGCCGACCGCCAGCGCCACCCCCTCTTCGTCGTCGAGCAGCAGGGGTGGCAGGACCGCGCCGGGGACCATCCGGTAGCCGCCCTCGGTGCCCCGGGAGGCGCGGACCGGGTAACCCAGCTCGCGCAACCGGTCGACGTCCCGCCGCAGGGTGCGTTCCGAGACCCCGAGGCGGGCCGCCAGATCGGCGCCGGACCAGTGGCGTCGCGCCTGCAGCAACGACAGCAGTTCGAGGGTGCGGGCAGCGGTACCGGCCATCGTTCCATCATCTCCCCCTTCCGGACAGAAACTGACCGGAAGGCTCCTTACGGTGAAGGTATGAGAACGCGCGAGATCCAGCTGACCGCCCAGATCCCGGCGGCACCCGCTCCCGAGCACTTCACCGTCGCGCAGACCGACGTCGACGGCGAGGTCGTGGTCCGCACCGACTACGTAGGCCTGGCCGCCACCTACCTGGAACTCATGCGCCCCGACTGTCACCTGCCGGTCCCGGCCTGGCAGCCGGGGCAGCGGGTGGGCGTCACGGCGATCGGCACCGTCCTGAGCTCGGCCGACCCGGAGCTGAAGGCAGGCGATCTGGTGCAGTCGATGAGCGGCTGGAGCACGCACTCGGCCGGCCCCGCGGCCGCCTACACCAGGCTGGATCAGCACGCCTACCCGGACCCGAGCTACTTCCTGGGCCAGGGGCCGACCGCCTACTACGGCATCGCGGACGTGGCCGAGGTCGGCGAAGGGGACGTGGTGTTCGTGACGGGCGCCGCGGGCGGCGTGGGTTCCCTGGCCGGCCAGATCGCCCGCAACCTGGGGGCGAAAAAGGTCATCGGCAGCGCGGGCAGCCAGGCCAAGGCGGACTACCTCGTCGACGAGCTCGGTTTCGACGCCGCCTTCGACTACCACCAGGACCCGGTGACCGCCCTCCGGACGCTGGCTCCCGAGGGCATCACCGTCCTGTTCGACACGGTCGGCGGTGCGCTGTACGACGCGGCGCTCCAGGTCGCCTCGCCCGGCGCGCGGTTCGCCCTGTGCGGGTCGTTGTCGACCCAGCTCGGCGCCGCGGCCGACCGCTTCCCCGAGCCCGACCAGGCCGCGGCGGAGGCCAGGCAGGTCAGACTGCTGCCGTTCTCCTGTCATCACACGCCCGACCAGATCGCCGCCTGGCACCGTCACTTCCACACCGCACTCGGCCAGGGCCGGTTCGTGTACCCGCGGACCGTGGTCGAGACCGGCATCGAGGGGGTGCCGGACACGTTCCTGGCGATGCTGCGGGGCGAGTTCCGCGGCAACGTCTCGGTACGCCTGACCTCCTGAGCGCGGATTCGCCGGATGCGTTCCCCGGCCCGCTCTCAAGGGCGAGCGGGCCGGGGCGGTCAGGCGCGAACGGCGAGCGCCCCCTCCCTCATGGCCGCAAGGCGCCGACAGCCGTGGAGATCTCCTTCCCCAGATACCCCCCGGTGGGCAGCGTCGCCCCATGGGCGTGCCGCACCACCCCCTCCGCGTCGATGAGCACGCTCCCCGACTGCTGCATCGACCCGAACACCTTGCGGTCCAGCCCGAACAGCTCGTGCGGCGTCCCGCCCCGCCCGACCACCACCGTGAACGGCACCTGCCTCCTGGCCTTCCATCCGGCGGCGGTGCGCCGGTCCTCCGGGACCGCGACGATCACCTTCACCCCGCCCGCGGCGAATTCGGCACGCCGCCGGACGAGATCCTGGACGTGCCGGTTGCAGATCGGGCATGACGTCGATCTCATGAAGTACACCAGCACGGCCTCACGACCCCGATGATCGGACAGCCGGACGGTCTGCCCGTCCGTGTCCTCCAACACGACGTCGGGCGCGAGTGACCCGTTTGTGAGCATGGCGAAGCTTCCCTTCGAATCGGGTGGGTGAAAAGCGGTCAGCCCTCGGTGAGGCTGCGACGGACCGTGTGGCGCGCGCGGTGGAGGTGGGACTTCATCGCGGCGGTGCTCAGCCCGAGCCGGTCGGCGACCACGCGACCGGGATAGCCCAGGACGTCCCGCATGATCAACACCCGGCGCTGGACGTCGGGCAGCTCTCCGATCGCGCGCGTGACGAGTTCGGCCTCCAGCCGCTGGAGGACCTCCTCCTCGGCCGACGTCACCGCGCCGGGGGCGGGCTCGTCGTGGCGGTCGAGCAGCAGCCGGGCCCGGCGCAGGCACTCGTTGCGGACGATCCTGAACATCCACGACGCCAGCGCCCCGGTGGCGCGCAGGGTGCCGATCTTCCGGTAGAGGATGATCAGCGCTTCCTGCGCGGCGTCCTCGGCGTCCTGCGGGGACGAGCACAGGTGATGGGCGAAGCGCCGTACATGGGTGTGGGCACCGTGGACGACCGCGGCGATCGACTCCTGGTCACCGGCCTGCGCGGCCTCGATGAGGCGCGTGCTCGCCCAGCCGCCGTCAGCCACGTCAGTCATCCCTCAAGTCTCCTCTTCACGGGTCCGTCACCCATAAGAGGGCGGCACCCGGCAAAAGGATTCACCCTTTCCGAACCCGCTTGGCGGACACCCTCCGAACGACCGACACCGGCGAACCGACCGGCTGCCCGGTCCGCCGCCCCCGCCGCGGACCGGGCGGTCTCGTCAGCGGCCGATCGACTCCTGCGGCCCGGCCGAGGTGGCCAGCAGCCCGGGCAGGGCCGTGGCCGGGTCGGGCGCGTAGGCGTAGAAGTCGGTCGGCTCGAACGCCGCGCCCTGCTCCTTGATCAGCCCCTCGTGCCAGAAGCTGCTCCCGCTGACGATGTTGTCGCGCTGCACCAGCTCCCCGATCGGCGACACGTAGTACGGGTCGGGCACGTTGTGGAAGAGGCTGTGCTCGATGACGCCCTTCGTCCCGCCCCGCACGTAGTTGCCGTAGGCCCCGACATCCTGCAGATAGTTGCTGTACATGTGCAGGTTGGCGAGGTTGTCCGCGCTGGGGTTGCGCTGGCCGGTGCGGGCGAACCAGTTGTGGTGGATCGTCATCCGCGCGGTGACGTTCGGCGTCCACCCGATCCCGAACGTCTTGTTGTTGTCGAGGAACTGGTTCCACGACACGGTGATCGCGGTGGCGTCCTTGCGGCTGTCGAGCAGCCCGTCGTTCATGCGGGTGAGCCGGTTGTGGTCGATCCAGACGTGGTGGGCCGAGTCGATCTGGATGGCGTCGTAGTCGAACGACTTGTCGTCGGGGTCGTCCTCGGGCATGAGGGTGTCGCGGATGGTGAGGTTGCGGATGATCACGTTGCTGGTGTCCGGGCCTAGGAAGAAGCCGCCGCCGACGATCTCGCCCGCGGTGCCGGCGCCGATGATCGTCTTGTCGGAGGCCACCTTGAGCTCGGTGCCCTTCGGGGTGAGCTCGATGGTCGCGGCGACCTTGATGACGTACGGCTCGGCGGCGGTGACGTAGGCGGCGAGCTCCTCCTGGGTGGTCACGGTCACCGTGGCTCCGGCGGCGCCGCCCGTGGTGCCCTCGGCGAAGCCGTCCGCGATGTCCGTCCACCGGCGCGCGCCGCCGAGCGGTTCGAAGGTACGCAGGCTGCCACCGACGCGGTAGCGGCCGTCGCCGGCGTGGTCGAGGGTGGTGGGGGCCGAGCGGCGGTTCGCGCCGTCGACGAGGATCACCTGGCCGCCGGGCGCGGCCTCGAGCCTGAGCTGGGCCGTACGGCCGCGGCAGGGGCGGTCGCGCAGCTCGACGTCGAGGCATCGGCCGCCGTCGGCGAGGTGATAGAAGCCGCCACCGGGAGGAACGGAGGCCGGGGCAAAGACGGAGGCGGAGGCGGGGACGGCGGTCCAGGCGAGCAGGGCCAGCCCGGCCGCGGGCATGGCGAAACGGCGGGGTGAGATCACGGGGGGTTCCACCTTCGGGGAGGGATGGGCTCACTGTAGGAAGGGCGCCGAATTACCGTCAATGGCTTTCCGCAATATTTGTTTCATGGATTGACGCAATAGGAAACCCCGCCGTAACCTCCTGGCCAATCCCCCCTGCGCGAAGGGCAACGACCCATGATTTCCAGAAGAGACGTCCTGCGGACCGCCGGTCTGACCGGCCTGGGCCTGGCGGTGGCGGCCTGCGGGCGCGGCTTCGGCGGCGGTGGCGGCGAGGCCGCGTCGGGCAAGATCGAGCTGAACATGGTCTGGTGGGGCGACGCCGACCGGGCCGCCAAGACCCAGGCCGCCCTCGACCTGTTCATGAAGCAGAACCCCACCGTCGCCGTCAAGACCGAGTACCAGGACAGCGGGCCGTACAAGGACAAGCTGGCCACGCGCTTCGCCGCCGGGAACCCGCCGGACCTGATGATGATGCGCATGGACTCCCTGCGGGAGTACGCCGACCGCAAGGCCCTGCTCGACCTCGACGCCCACGCCTCCGCCGTCGACACGACCGCCCTCAGCCAGGCCGCCAAGGACCTCACCAAGGTCGGCGACGCCACCTACGGCATCCCCTCGGGCCTGAACACCATCGGCTTCGTGGTCAACAAGACCATCACCGACCAGTACGGCGTGGCCGTCCCCGACGGCGACACCTGGACGTGGGAGGACCTGGCCGCCTTCGCCAAGGAGATCTCCGACAAGAGCGGCAAGAAGGTCTACGGCACCCTCGTCGACCCCGCCACCCTGGCCAACGTCATCGTCTACGTCGCCCAGCAGGGCGAGGACTTCTTCACCGCCGACGGCAAGCTCGGAGCCAGTGAGGCCACGCTGACGAAGTGGTTCCAGCTGTTCGAGGACATGCGCAAGGACGGCGGCTTCCCGCCCGCCGGCTTCGTGGAGACCACCGGCTCCTCCCCCGAGCAGTCGTACATCGCCAAGGGCTCGATCGCCTCGCAGATCATCCCGACGAACAACTTCCTGCGCTACAACCAGGTCTCCGGCGGCAACCTGCAGCTGCTGCGCATCCCCGGCGAGTCCTCCGGCAAGCGCCGCGGCATGAACATCGGCACCCCGGCCCTGTGGTCGATCGCCGCGGGCTCCAAGCACCCGGCCGAGGCGCTGAAGCTGCTGAACTTCCTGGTCAACGATGTCGAGGCGGGCAAGGCGATGAAGACCACCCGCGGCGTCCCTGCCAGCGGCTTCGTCGCCGACGCGATCAAGCCCTCGCTCGACAAGGACGACCAGGTGGCCACCGACTACCTGATCGGGCTGCAGAAGGAGACGCTGCTGTCGGTGCCGCCCTACCCCGTGGGCGCCAGCGCCGTCCAGGACGCGCTGACGGCGGTCGCCCCCGA
Source organism: Nonomuraea sp. NPDC050663 (assembly GCF_044456985.1). Lineage (NCBI taxonomy): Bacteria > Bacillati > Actinomycetota > Actinomycetes > Streptosporangiales > Streptosporangiaceae > Nonomuraea > Nonomuraea sp. NPDC050663. The sequence continues at coordinate 387,735 of NZ_JBITGL010000007.1, read as the reverse complement.
GGTCGAGCACGGCCGCGTGACCCCCGCCGAGGCGGCCAAGAAGATCATCGACGAAGCGGCGAAGGCCCTGTCGCAGTGACGCTCGTCCAAGATCCGCCCGCGTCCCTGGCGGCGGCGCCCTCGCCCGCCAAGCCGCGCCAGGACCGGTCGGGCTACCTGTTCATCCTGCCCTGGTTCCTCGGGATGGCCTTCACGATCGTCCCGTTCTTCGCCTCGCTGTACCTGTCGTTCACCGACTACAACCTGCTGAACGCGCCGAACTGGATCGGCCTGGACAACTTCGCCGACATGTTCGCCGACGCCACCTGGTGGCAGTCGGTAAAGGTCACGGTGATCTATACGTTCGTGTCGGTGCCGCTCTCGCTGGCCATGGCGCTCGGCGTGGCGATGCTGCTCAACCGCGGCGTGCGCGGCCTGCCGGTCTACCGCGCGGTCTTCTACCTGCCCTCGCTGCTGGGCGGCAGCGTGGCGCTGGTGCTGCTGTGGCGCTACATCTTCGGCCTGGACGGCATCGTCAACGCCTTCCTCGGCGTCTTCGGCATCGAGAAGATCGCCTGGACCTCCGACCCGGACTTCACCCTCACCACGCTGATCATCCTGCACATCTGGACGTTCGGCTCGCCGATGGTGATCTTCCTGGCGGGGCTGCGGCAGATCCCGGCGATGTACTACGAGGCCGCCGCGATCGACGGGGCCGGAAAGTGGCAGCAGTTCCGCAGGATCACGCTGCCGCTGCTCAGCCCGATCATCTTCTTCAACCTGATCCAGTCGCTGATCTCGTCGTTCCAGACCTTCACCCAGGGCTACATCTTCAGCGGCGGCAAGGGCGGCGCGGCCAACTCGACGCTGTTCTACAACCTCTACCTCTACAAGCAGGGCTTCGAGCAGTTCCACATGGGCTACGCCTCGGCCATGGCCTGGATGCTGCTGATCATCATCGCGGCCTTCACGGCGCTCAACTTCGCCCTGGCCAAAAGGTGGGTGCACTATGAGAACTAAGCACCTGGTGTTGTGCCTGGCCGGCGGGGTCATGCTCTACCCGCTGGCGTGGCTGGTGGCCAGCTCGCTCAAGCCCAACGACCTGATCTTCAAGGACCTGTCGTTGTGGCCGGCCGAGTGGGACCTGTCCAACTACGCCGAGGGCTGGACGGCCCTGGCCTACCCGTTCGACCTCTACCTGGTCAACTCGCTGGTGATCGCGGCGCTGACCATCGTCGGCAACCTGCTGTCGTGCTCGCTGGCCGCCTACGCCTTCGCCCGGCTCAATTTCCGCGGGCGCAAGCTCTTCTTCGCGCTGACGCTCGGCACGATGATGCTGCCGGGCCACGTGCTGCTGGTGCCGCAGTACATCCTGTTCAACAAGATGGGCTGGCTCGACACCTTCTTCCCGCTGATCGTCCCGAACTTCCTGGCCACCAGCGCCTTCTACATCTTCCTCATGGTGCAGTTCATCCGGTCGCTGCCCAAGGAGCTCGACGAGGCCGCGCGCATCGACGGGGCGGGCACGTTCCGCATCTTCTGGAGCGTCATCCTGCCGCTGTGCAAACCGGCCTTCGCCACCACGGCGATCTTCACGTTCATCGCGTCGTGGAACGAGTTCTTCAGCCCGCTGCTCTATCTCACCGAGCAGGAGCTCTACACCGTGCCGCTGGCGCTGCGCCAGTTCATCGACTCCGAGGGCCAGTCGCAGTGGGGCCAGATGTTCGCCATGTCGTTCGTCTCGCTCGCGCCGGTCATCGGTTTCTTCATCGCCGGCCAGAAGTACCTGGTCAAGGGCATCGCCACCACGGGACTCAAATGAAGCGCCACGCGTTCGTGGGCACCGGCTCGCGCGCCCAGATGTACCTGTCCGCGCTGCTCGGCCCCTACGCCGACGTCGGCCGCCCGGTGGCCTTCTGCGACACCAACGAGGTGCGCATGGCCTACTACGACCGGTTCGTCCCGCTCCCCCACTACACCCCCGACCGGTACGACGAGGTCCTCGGCCTCGCCGACGTCGTCGTGATCACCTCGCCCGACCACACCCACGCCGACTACGTCAGCCGCGCGCTGCGGCGCGGCGTGGACGTGATCGTCGAGAAGCCGATGACCATCGACGCGGCCGGGGTCCGCGAGATCGGCCGGGCCCTGGACTCCGGTACGGCGGAGCTGACCGTCACCTTCAACTACCGCTACTCCCCGCGCAACTCCCTGGTGAAGGAGCTGATCCCGCAGATCGGCGAGGTCACCTCGGTCACCTTCGAGTGGTGCCTCGACACCGTGCACGGCGCCGACTACTTCCGCCGCTGGCACCGCGACAAGGCAGCCTCGGGCGGGCTGCTGGTGCACAAGGCCACCCACCACTTCGACCTGGTCAACTGGTGGATCGGCGACCGGCCAGAGGTGGTGTTCGCCCGGGGCGGGCTGCGGTTCTACGGGTCGGGCAACGCCCGGCGCCGCGGGCTGGGCGAGCGGCCGTCGCGGGGCGTCGTCGACGGCGACCCGTTCTCGCTCGACCTGGCCGCCGACGACACGCTCCGGGAGCTGTACCAGGAGGGCGAGCACCTCGACGGCTACATCCGCGACCGCGACGTGTTCTCCGACGGCATCACCATCGAGGACAACCTCTCCGTGGTGGTCGGCTACCGGGGCGGGGCGTCGATGGCCTACACCCTGCACGCGCACTGCCCGTGGGAGGGCTACCGGGTCGCGATCAACGGTACGGCGGGGCGGATCGAGCTCGACGTGGTGGAACGCCCGTTCGTCACGCCGTCGGGCGCCTCGGCGAGGATCGGGGCGGCCACCGCCGCCTCCAGGGCGGGCGGGCGGAGCCTCGATCCCGGGGCCGCGGAGAGGGCCGCATCGGATGATGGGGCCGCACCGGATGATGGGGCCGCGCTGGACGACGGGGCCTTGCACGAGGCCGCACCGGACGACGGGGCTCCCCGGCGCCGGGGCTCGCGGCTGCTGCTGCAACGCCACTGGGAGCCCGCCGTCGAGGTGCCGATCCCGCAGGGCGCGGGCGGCCACGGCGGAGGCGACGCGATGCTGCTGCACGACGTCTTCCGCGGCCCAGGCCGTGACCCGCTCGCCCGCCACGCGGGCTTCGCCGACGGCGCCGCGAGCGTCCTGGTCGGGGTGGCGGGCAACGAGTCGCTGCGCACCGGCAGGGCCGTGCGCCTGGACGAGGTCGGGCTGCCACCGGCATGACGGGACGCGCCGAGGTCGCCGGGCGGAGCGGCGTCTCCGCGGTGCTCGTGGCGGCCTCACCCGGGGACTACCCTCGTAATCCCCGGACGTGTGAAGGCGGCGAGATGACCTCGGAAGTGCTGCAGGTGAACGGGCGTGAGGTGGCCACCTACGTCTGGCAGCCCAAGGCGCCCGCGTCCAGTTCTCCGCGGCCCTACCTGCATCCGGTCCGCACGCTCGCCGGCCGTACGGTCACCGACGCCGTGCCCGACTCGCACCCGCACCAGTTCGGCATCGGGGTGGCCTTCCCCGACATCGACGGGGTCAACTTCTGGGGCGGGCGCACCTTCGTCTCCGGTCACGGGCCCGCCTGGCTCGACAACCACGGCAGCCAGCGGCACGAACGCTGGCTGGGCCGCAAGGACGGCTCGTTGTCCCACTCCGTGCGCTGGCTCGGGCCCGACGAGGAGACGCTGCTGCAGGAACGCCGGGTGATCACGAGCGCGCCGGTCAACGGGGCCGTCTGGTCGCTGGCGGTGCGCAGCGTGCTCACCAACGTCGCCGACCGGCCGCTGGTCGTGCGCAGCTCGGCGTCGAAGGGCCGGGTCGGGGCGGGTTACGGCGGCTTCTTCTGGCGCGGCCCCGACGTGGGCGGCGCGGGCGTGTTCAGCCCGTCGGGCTCCGGCGTGGAGCCCGTCCACGGCCGGCGGGCCGACTGGGTGGCGGTCGCCGGAGCCGACTGGACGGTGGTCTTCCGCTCCGAGGAGCCCGGCGGCGGCACGTGGTTCGTGCGTGCCCGCGACTACCTCGGCGTCGGCTCGTGCGTGTCGTGGGACGAACCGAAGGTGCTGCGGCCGCTGGAGACGATCGACATCAACGTGGTCGCGCTCCTGGCCGACGGCGTCCTGGGCGCCGCCGACGTGGACCGGCTGCTGTCATGACCGCCGCGTTCCGGCCGAGCGGGCCGCGCTCGCCCGACGGGGCGGTCCGCCAGGAGAACCTGCGCGACCTCAACCTGGAGGTCGTCTTCCAGCGCATCCTGGGCGCGGGCGAGCCCATCTCGCGCACCGAGCTGGCCTCCGCCACCGGCCTGACCCGCCCCACGATCACCCGCATCGCCGAGGAACTCCTGGCCGGGCGGCTCATCACCGAGAAGGGCGTCACCCACAACGGCAGGGCGGGCCGTCCCCGCGTCGGGCTGACGTTGTCCGACCAGGGCCCGGCCGGGCTGGGGCTCGACATCCGCGCCGACGGGCTGGCCGCGTGCGTCGTCGACCTGACCGGCACCGTGCGCCACCTGACCTTCGCCCCCGCGCGCTACGCCGGGCGCGAGGCCGGGGCGGTGCTGACGGAACTGGCCGGGATGGCACGCGACGCCGCGGGCGCGGTGGCCGCCAAGGACCTGACGGTCGTCACCACGACACTCGCCGTTCCCGGCCCGGTCGACGGCGGCCTCGTGCGCTCGGCCCCGGCGCTCGGATGGCGCGACGTGGCGGCCGGAACGTTCCTCGGCGACCTGGGCCTGGCCACGGCCGTCGACAACGAGGCCAACCTGGCCGCGCTGGGCGAGCTGTACGCCGCCGACCAGGGCGACGACCGGGCGCTCGACAGCTTCGTCTACGTCTCGGGCGGGCTGGGCATCGGCGCCGGCATCGTGCTGGGCGGCCGGCTCATGCGCGGGGCGCGCGGCTGGAGCGGCGAGCTCGGCCACGTCACCGTCCAGCCCGACGGCGAGCCGTGCCCGTGCGGGTCGCGCGGCTGCCTGCAGACCTACGCCAGCACCGCGGCCATCCTCGGCGGCGAGCCGGTGCCCGAGGGCGCCAACCCCGACAACGTGATCACCGAGCGGGCCGAGGCGGGCCACCCGGCCACGCTGGCCGCGCTCGAACGCGCGGGCACGGCGCTCGGCATCGCGCTGTCGGGCGTGCTGAACATCCTCGACCTCGGCACCGTGCTGCTGGGCGGCAGCTTCTCGCTCATGTCGTCGTGGCTGACGGCGACCGTCAAGGCCGAGATCGACCGCCGGGTGCTGACCGCGGCCTGGGCCCCGGTGACCGTACGGCCCGCGCTGCTCGGACCCGACGCCGCCGTGATCGGGGCGGCGCTGACCTCGATCGACCAGATCAGGCAGCGGCCGACGGTGTGGCTGGCCCGCCAGGGCTGAACCGTCAGGGCTGACCTGGCTGGGCTGACCTGCCTGGTCAGCCCTGCCTGGGCTGACCTGGCTGGGCTCAAGCGGCTGGGCTCAAGCGGCTGGGCTCAAGCGGCTGCGCACGGTGGGCCGGGCCGACGATTCGCGGCAGACTGGGCGGATGATCGACGCCTATCGCGCGCTGGCGCTGCAGCTGGCCACCCGTGCCGTCACCTCCCGCGAGCAGATCGCGGAGGCGATCGGCAGGATGGCCGCCCAGGTGGCGGGCGCCCGCGCCTGGCTCGGCCCCGAGCTGCGCCTGGTCGTCCTGCCCGAATACTTCCTGACGGGCTTCCCCATGGGCCACGACGTGCCCGCCTGGCAGAAGCTGGCCTGCCTCGCGCCGGACGGGCCGGAGTACGAGGCGATGGGCGAGGTGGCCAGGCGCCACGGGCTGTTCCTGTCGGGCAACGCCTACGAGACCGACCCGCACTTCCCCGGCCTGTACTTCCAGGCGTCGTTCATCATCGACCCGTCGGGCGAGGTGGTGCTCCGCTACCGCCGCCTGCACTCCATGTTCTCCCCCACGCCCTACGACGTGTGGGACGCCTACCTGGAGGTCTACGGCGTCGAGGCGGTCTTCCCCGTGGCGCGGACCGAGCTGGGGGCGCTGGCCTGCGTCGCCTCCGAGGAGATCCTCTATCCCGAGCTCGTGCGGGCGCTGGCCCTGCGCGGCGCGGAGGTGCTGTGCCACTCGACCTCCGAGGTGTCGGCGCCCACGCTCACGCCCAAGGCCGTGGCCCGGCGCGCGCGGGCGCTGGAGAACCTCGCCTACGTGGTCAGCGCCAACTCCGGCGGGCTCGACGGCATCCCGATCTCCCGCGACTCGACCAACGGCGGCTCAGAAGTGGTCGACTTCGAGGCCAGGCAGCTGGCCGTCGCCGGTCCCGGCGAGTCGCTGGTCGCCTCGGCCGAGCTCGACCTGGCCGCGCTGCGCCGTACCCGGGCCAGGCCGGCCATGACCAACCTGCCCGCCCGGCTCAAGCCCGCCCTGTGGGCCCAGGAGTACGGCAGGCACGAGGTGGAGCCGCCCAACGCGCTCCTCGACGGCCAGGTGCCCGACCGGGCCTGGTTCGTCCGGCGCCAGCAGGAGATCATCGCCTCCCGGACGCCAGGTACGCCCTCCAGCCACCGTGAGCCGTGATCTCCGTGGCGCCGCTAAGCCCTTCCGGCGTGCACACGAAGCCGGTCACCGAACCTCCGTCGGCGAGCTCGACCTCGCCCAGCGCCAGGGGTCTGGGCACGTCGGCGAGCAGGCCGCCCAGGCCGTCCGCGGGTAGCTCCCAGACCTCCACCTCGATGGCCGCCCCGCCGTCCGCCGCCCTGACCAGGCCGGGCTTGGGCGGCTGCGTGGCCAGGGCGTACAGGCGGTAGTGCGGCGCGGTGGCCGTCGTGGCGGCCAGGCGCGCGCCGCGGGAGGTGAGCTGGTGGTTGAGCGGCTGGCCGCTCAGGTGGGCGCCCACCACGGCGAGCAGGAGCGGCGGGGCGAGCCGTTCGGCGATCGCGGCCAGCAGGTCGTCGGCGTGCGCGCGGCCCAGCAGCATCACGCCGAAGGGCCGCCCGTCCACCTCGCCGGCGGGCACGGTCAGGGCGGACAGGCCGAACAGGTTCGTGGAGTTGGTGAAGCGCCCCAGCCGCGTGTTGGCGGCCAGGGGGTGCGCGGCGACCTCGGCGAGGGTGGGGTGGCCGGGTGTGGTGGGCAGCAGGAGGGCGTCGGCGTCGCCGAGGTTCGCCATGGCCCGGGCGCGCAGGAGGGCCAGGCGTTCCTGGTCGGCGAACAGGCGGTGCGCCGGCAGGGTGGCGGCGGCCGTGATGATGCCCGCGACCGTGGGGTCGAGGTCGGGGCCGCCCTTGGCGACGAACTCCCCGACCGCGGTGTGCCGCTCGGCGACGAACGCGCCCTGGTAGAGCAGCTCGGCGGCCTCCAGGAAGGGGGCGGGGTCGACGGGCAGGAGTTCCACGTCGCGCAGCGACCGGGCGGCGCGCTCGAAGGTCGCGCCCCAGCCGGGGTCGAGCTCGCCGAGCGTGTCGACGGGCGGCACGGCCACCCGCCACGGCCCCGGCCTGCGGCTCCCCCGCACCCCGGCACCCGGTGACACCGGCGCCCCGGCCAACCCTCCGGCCGGGACCTCCGTCAAGGTCGCGTCCGCGCCTCCGGTCGCCATGGCGGCGAAGGCCCGGCGGGCCTCGGCCAGGGTGCGGGCGAAGACGGTCACGCAGTCGAGGCTCCTGCACGCGGGCACCACCCCCGCGGCGGGAACCAGGCCGTAGGTCGGCTTCACCCCGACGATGCCGTTGAAGGCGGCGGGGACCCGCCCGGAGCCCGCGGTGTCGGTGCCGAGGGCGAAGTCGGCGATCCCGAGGGCGACCGCCACGGCCGAGCCCGAGCTGGAGCCGCCCGAGACGTAGGCCGGGTCGACGGCGTTGCGGACCGCGCCGTACGGGCTGCGGGTGCCGACCAGGCCGGTGGCGAACTGGTCGAGGTTGGTGGTCCCGAGGACCACGGCGCCCGCCGCCCGCAACCGCGCCACCACCTCGGCGTCGCGGCCGGGCCGGTAGGCGTACGACGGGCAGCCCGCGGTGGTGGGCAGCCCGGCGACGTCGATGTTGCCCTTCACCGCGAAGACCGTCCCGGCGAGCGGCAGGCCAGGATCAATCGCGGCGGCCTCGGCCTCCACCTCGGACGGCGGGCGCAGGTCGATCCAGATCTCGGGCCTGTCCACCTCGGCGATGCGCGCGTACGCCCGCCGTACCCTCTCGACCGCGCTCACGCCGCCTCTCCCTTCAGCACCACCAGGGCGGAACCCGCCTCGACCTGGTCGCCTGGCCTGACCAGCACTCGCTCCACGACCCCGCCCTGCTGGGCCACGACGGCGGACTCCATCTTCATCGCCTCCAGCACCACCAGCCGGTCACCGGCCTCGACCCGCTGCCCCTCGGTCACGGCCACCTGCCAGACGCTCGCCGCGAACTCGGCCTCGGCCACCACACCGCCCGCGGGCACCTCGAAGCCCGAGGGGGCGGGCGGCGCGGCGTCGGCCTCCGCGCGCGAGAACTCTCCCGCCGCCTCCCACGCGGCCCGCTCGGCGGCGAAGGCCGTCGCCTGGTGGGCGCGGAAGGCGGCGATCGACTCGTCGTTGGCCGCCAGGAACCGCCGGTATCCGGCCAGGGAGAACTCCCCCTCCTCGACCTTCGGCTCCAGGCGTCCCGCCGCCATGTCGGCGCGCAGGTCGAGCAGTTCGCGCGCGCTCACCGGATACCAGCGGATACGGTCGAAGAAGCGCAGCGACCACGGACGCTCTCCGCCGTAGGTGGACCACACCTGCACGGTGCGCCCGACGAACTGGTAGCCGCCGGGGCCCTCCATGCCGTAGACGCACAGGTAGGCGCCGCCGATGCCGACGGAGTTCTCCGCCGTCCAGGTCCTGGCCGGGTTGTACTTGGTGGTGATCAGCCGGTGCCTGGGGTCCAGCGGCGTTGCCACCGGCGCGCCCAGGTAGACGTCGCCGAGCCCGAGCACGAGGTATTCGGCGTCGAAGACGACGTCGTAGACGTCCTGGACGCTGGCGAGCCCGTTGACGCGGCGGATGAACTCGATGTTGTCGGGACACCAGGGGGCGTCGTCGCGCACGCCCGCCATGTAGCGCTGGATCGCCTCGCGCGTGGCCGGGTCGTCCCACGACAGCGGCAGGTGGACCGTGCGCGAGGGCACCACCAGGTCCTCGACGGGCGGCAGGCCCGCCTCCAGCTCCATGACGACGGCCAGCAACCGCTCCTGGGCGAGCACCGCGGGGTCGAGGTGGACCTGGAGGGAGCGGATGCCGGGGGTGATGTCCACGACGCCCGGCAGCCGGGCCGCCTCGATCGCCTCGGCCAGGGCGTGCACCCGCATGCGCAGGGCCAGGTCCAGCTCCATGGGGCCGAACTCGACGAGGATGTTGTCGTCGCCGCTGCGCCGGTAGGTGACGTCGCCCCGCCGTACGAGCACGCCGCCGTCGCCGCGGCGGCCGACGGCCGAGGGCAGCGGGACGAACCGCACGCTGTCGCCGGGGCGCAGCTGGCCGAGCTTCCACCGCTCGGCGGTGACGACCGTCGCCGGGCAGACGAACCCGCCGAGCGAGGGCCCGTCGGGACCCAGGATGACGGGCATGTCGCCGGTGAAGTCGACGGCGCCGACGGAGTAGGGGGTGTCGTGGATGTTGGAGGGGTGCAACCCCGCCTCGCCGCCGTCGGGGCGGGCCCAGCGGGGTTTGGGTCCGACGAGCCGTACGCCGGTCCTGGCGGAGTTGTGGTGCACCTTCCAGGTGGCGGCGTAGAACTCGGCGACGTCGTCGTCGGTGAAGAACTCGGGTGCGGCGTGCGGGCCTTCGACGACGCCGATCTCCCACGTCCCGGTCATGGCCGGGGGCACGGCGGAGCCGGGCGGGAGGTGCGGGCCGCCGGGCACGGCACGCAGCACGTCGCCCGCCCGCAGCGCCCGGCCGCCGTGCCCGCCGAAGTTGCCGAGGGTGAAGGTGGAGGCGCTGCCCAGGTAGCCGGGCACGTCCAGCCCTCCGGCCACCAGCACGTAGGTGCGCATGCCGGTGGCGGGCGTCCCGACGTCCAGCAGGGCGCCCGCGGGGACGACGAAGGGTTCCCCGATCGCGACGGGCCGCCCGTCGACGGTCACGGGGGCGGGTGCGCCGGTCACGCAGGCGGCGGTGGCGTGGGTGAAGCGCAGCGCGGGCCCCTGGAGTGTGCACTCGAGCCCGGGAGCGCCCTCCGGGTTGCCGAGGGCGAGGTTGCCCTCGCGGAAGGAGCGCCAGTCCATCGGCCCCGAGGGCGGCACCCCCACCTGCCAGTAGCCGGTCCTGCCCGGCCAGTCCTGGACGGTGGTCTGCATCCCGGCCCTGACGACCTCGATGCGCGGCGTGGTGTCGGCGATCCCCGCGAGGGTGGCGGTGCTGTGCCGTACGGCCAGCACGTCGTCGTCCTCGACGACGGCGCGCAGCAGCCCGAGGTTGGTCTCCACCCCGTCGATCCGGCACTCCTCCAGCGCAGCGCCGAGCCGCGCCATGGCGGTGTCGCGGTCGGGCCCGTGGGCGATCACCTTGGCCAGCATCGGGTCGTAGGCGGTCGTCACCTCCGTCCCGGTCTCGACCCACGTGTCGACCCGCACGCCGGGCGGGAACTCCACGCGGGTCAGCCGCCCGGCGCTGGGCCGGTACTCCCTGTTCGGGTTCTCGGCGTAGACCCGGGCCTCCACGGCGTGCCCGCGCGGCTCGGGCACCCCGGCCTCCAGCGGCGAGGTGTCGCCCTGGGCCAGCCTCAGCATCCACTCGACCAGGTCCACGCCGTAGCGGGCCTCGGTCACCGGGTGCTCCACCTGCAGGCGGGTGTTCACCTCCAGGAAATACGGCCGGCGCCGGACGGGGTCGTAGATGAACTCCACCGTCCCGGCCGAGCGGTAGGAGACCGACTCGCACAACCGCACGGCGCTGTCGGCGAGCAGGTCGCGCACCGCGTCGGGCAGGCCGGGGGCGGGCGCCTCCTCCAGCACCTTCTGGTGGCGCCGCTGCAGGGAGCAGTCGCGGTCGCCCAGCGCCACGACCCGTCCCAGGCCGTCGCCGAAGACCTGCACCTCGACATGGCGCGCCCCTTCGACGAGGGTCTCCAGGAACATGCCGGCGGTGCCGAAGCCGGCCGTGGCCACGTGCTGCACGCTCACCCACGCCTCGCGCAGTTCCGCCGCGTCCCGGCAGGCGCGCATGCCGATCCCGCCTCCGCCCCCGGTGGCCTTGAGCATCACCGGGTACCCGATGCGCTCGGCCGCGGTCAGGGCGGCGGACAGGTCGGCCAGCAGCCCCGTGCCGGGCAGCAGCGGAACCCCCGCCTTCCTGGCCGCGGCGCGGGCGGTGTGCTTGGCACCGAACAGCTCCAGCTGGCCGGGCGTGGGACCGGCGAACACGATCCCGGCCTGCTCGACGCGGCCGGCGAAGCCGGCGTTCTCCGACAGGAACCCGTAGCCGGGGTGCAGCACGTCGGCCCCCGACTCGATGGCCGCGCCGAGCACCCGGTCGGCGTCGAGGTAGCTCTCCTTGGCGGGAGCGGGGCCGAGGCGGACCGCGTGGTCGGCCAGGCGCACGTGGGCCGCGCCGCGATCGGGGTCGGAGTGGACCGCCACGGTCCGCAGGCCCATCCGGCGGGCGGTGCGGATGATCCGGACCGCGATCTCGCCGCGGTTGGCCACCAGCAGCGTCATCGTCACTGGATCGTCATCCTCACCGGCGTGGGGTCGAAGCCGTTGCACGGGTTGTTGATCTGCGGGCAGTTGGAGACGAGCACGAGCACGTCGGTCTCGGCGCGCAGGCTCACCCGCAGGCCGGGGGCGGAGATGCCGTCGACGATGCCGAGGGTGCCGTCGGCCTCGACGGGGACGTTCATGAACCAGTTGACGTTGCTGACCAGGTCGCGCTTGCCCAGGCCGTGGCGCAGACCCTCGGCCAGGAAGTTCTCCACGCAGGCGTGCTGCGACCAGGTGTGCTGGCCGTACCTCAGGGTGTTCGACTCCTTGGAGCAGGCGCCGCCGACGGTGTCGTGGCGGCCGCAGGTGTCGTCGACGACGGTCATGAGCGGGGTGTGCTCGTTGGACAGCAGCACGGTGCCGGTGGTCAGGAAGATGCCGCCCTGGGCGTGGACGGTGTCCTGGGCGCTGTAGCGCACGCGGGTGTCGTGGGCGTCGTAGAGGAGGCAGTCGACGGCCTGGTTGCCGCCGAGGTCGGTGATGGTGAGCGTCCTGCCGGCCTCGACGACGGCCGACCAGGGGGCGCGGGCGGGGACGGTGATGTCCATCAGCGGGTCACCTCGGCGGTGTTCTCGAAGGCGCGGCGTGCTTCCGGGGTGGCGTTCCAGAGGGCGTCGCCTGGGCCGGTGGGCGTCGCCTGGCGGGCCGTCACCTCCAGGAGGCCGCAGGTGTAGGTGGGGCGCGGGTCGACGGGGTGGGCGGTGTTGGCGATGAGGATCGTCACCGGCATCTCCATGCGGAGAGTGACCGCGGCGCCGGGACCGGCCGAGCCGGTGAACTCCAGGCGGCCGGTCGCCGGGTCGACGCGCACGCCCTGGAAGAAGGAGATCGAGGGCGGCAGGTCGCGCGGCTCCAGGCCGTGCTTGGCGGCGGCCAGCTTGAACAGCTCGCGCCCGGCGGGCGAGGCGCCGTGCGGGGCGCCGTCGCCGTACCGCCCGGTGTTGCGGCGCAGCGTGGAGGCGCCGCACATGGTGTCGGCCGGAGCGCTCGACTCCGGGATGGAGGCCAGGACCCGGCCCTGGTCCGACAGCAGCAGGTGGCCCGCGCCCGGGTAGGCGTTCCAGAGCACCTTGACGGTGTCGGCGACGTTGAGCCGCTCCCAGGGGCGGCCGGTCACGTACAGCAGCAGGTGGGCGCAGGCCTCGCCGGTGACATCGGTCAGGGTCAGCTCCGTGCCCCTGGCCAGGGCGCGATGCGTGTAGCCGCCGCCCGCCACCGTCTCCGACCAGGTCAGGCCCTCGGGGGCGGGCACGTGCGGCATGGCGGGGACGGTCGTGCCCTCCTGGGCGCGTGCGTGCTCGCGCGCGCCGTGCGTCGTGGCTGTGGCCATCGGCTCCTCCTCTATTTCTGTCGCACGACAGAAATTAGGAGGCGGACGTTTCCCCCGGTGCGCGCCCAGGTTTCCACCGTGTCACCGAAAGCTCACCGTCCGGCCGGGTACCGGCGCTGTGAAAGGATCGGCTGGTGAGCAGACGAGGGGTCGGGCGGCCCAGGGCGGTCGCGCGTCCCGACACCGGGTTGTCGGCCCGTGAGGAGTTGCTCGCCGCCGCCGCCGAGCTGTTCACCGTCAACGGCTACAGCGCCACCACCACACGCGAGGTCGCGGAACGGGCCGGGATCCGGCAGGCGACGATGTACCACTACTTCGCGGGCAAGGAAGCGCTCCTCGCCGAGCTGCTGGAGAGCACGGTGCGGCCCTCGCTGGAGGCGGCGCGCCTGCTGGCCGCCTCCGAGGCGCCCGCCGGGGCGCGGCTGTGGGCGCTGGCCTGCCGTGACGCGGCGCTGCTGTGCTCGGGCGCGCACAATCTGGGTGCGCTCTACCTGCTGCCGGAGGCCGACCGGTTCGAGGAGTTCCAGGCTCTGCGGGCCGCGCTCAAACGGGCCTACGCCGGCCTGCTCGCGCCCATCACCACCGACCGGCTCCGGGCCGAGCTGGTCTTCTCCGTGGTGGAGAGCGTCATCCTGATCCGCAGGAACGCCTCCGCCTTCGCGGTCGAGCCGATGGCGGAGGCGATCGCGGACGCCGCCCTACGCGTTGGCGGCGTCGGTGAGGACGACCTGGCCGACCTGCGGAAGCTCGGCCGCGCGCTTCTTGGCGGCTGACCAGCGGTAGAGCAGGCCCGCTCCCACCGCCACGGCCAGGAACAGCACGGTGAACCACTGGAAGTACCACTCGCCGCTGGCCGGGGCGTAGACCTCTGCCCGCGGCCAGGCGAGGTTGACGGCCATGCCGACGCCGTACAGCACGGCCAGCACGTTGACCGGCAGCCCCCAGCGGCCCAGCGAGAACAGCGGGCGGCCGTTCTCGTCGGTCCCGGCCGGGGCGCCGCCCTTCCACGAGCCCTTCAGCCGCTGGTAGAGCAGCGGGCCGGTGACCAGGGCGTAGGCGATGTAGAGGGCGACGATGCAGGTGGTTCCGACGGCCAGGAACGCGTCGGGCGAGACGAAGTTGATCGCCACGATGACGGCCGCGAGCACGCCGGTGACCAGCGCGGGCCCGGCCGGCATGCCGGTGCGGGGCGAGACCCTGGCCAGGCGGGAGGAGAAGGGCACGACGCCGTCGCGGGCCATCGAGAAGAGCATGCGGGTCGCGGCGGTCTGGATCGCCAGCGTCGCGACGCAGATCGCCACCACCACGTCCACCAGCAGCAGCTTGCCGACCCCGTCGCCGAGGGTGCTCGTCAGCACGTACGACAGGCCCTCGGTGGCCAGGCGGCCGTCGGTGAGGCTGGGCGCGGCCAGCAGCGCGGCGAAGACGATCAGGCACGCCAGCAGCCCGGCCGCGCCGAGCGCGGTGAGGATCGTGCGCGGCGCGACCGCGGAGGGCTTGCGGGTCTCCTCGCTGAGCTCGCCGGCGCTGTCGAAGCCGATCAGCACGTAGGCGGCGGCGAACGCCGCGACCAGCAGGGCGGCGAAGGCGCTGCCCGGCATGCCGGTCTCGAAGGTGATCGTGGGCGTGCGGTCGGCGTGCGTCAGCAGCAGCACGACGATGAGGACGGCGCCGATGATCTCGGCGGTGACGCCGACGACGTTGATCCTGGCCATGATCCGGTTGTCGAGGACGTTGATCACGGTCGTGGCGGCCAGCAGGATCACTCCGAACAGCGCGGCGTTGGCCGCGCCGTCCGCCGAGACGGGCGAGGTGTCGGTGCCGATCAGCTGGAAGCCCGGCCAGATCGCCGGGAGCACGACCTGCAGGGCCAGGGCGGCGGCCGCGATCACCACGACCTGGCCCAGCACCATGATCCAGCCCGCGAACCAGCCGACGGCCGCGGTGCCCATGCGGGTCGACCACTGGTAGATCGCCCCGGAGATCGGGTAACGCGCGGCCAGCTCCGCGAAGCACAACGCCACCGTCAGCTGCCCGGCCAGCACCAGCGGCCAGGTCCAGAAGAAGGCCGGGCCTCCGAAGGAGTAGCCGAGGGCGAAGAACTGGAAGACCGTGGTCAGGACCGAGATGAAGGAGAAGCCGGCCGCGAAGGAGGCGTAGCGCCCCATGCTGCGGCGCAGCTCCTGCCGGTAGCCGAACTGCTCGAGGACGCTCTGGTCGATGGGGGGTGCGGACGCCATGGGGTCTCCCCGGGGAGGCAATTTCTGTCGATTGACAGATAAGTAACGCCGCCCCGTTTCCCCCACGTGTCCCGGGTGTGTGCCGGTCGTAACGGTGCCCTCACATCAGCAGGTGCGCAGCATGTTCAGCAACGCCGTGCGCTCGCCGCGGGTGACGAACAGCTTGTAGTGGTGCTTCACGGAGATCCACGAGATGGCGTACCTGCACCAGTAGGCGCGCCTCGGCGGGCGCCAGCTCTGCGGGCCCTGGCCGCCCTTGGCGATGTTCACCGAGTGGCTGACCGCCTTCAGCTCGGGGCGCCACAGGTCGTTGGCGAAGGCACGCCGCTTGGCCTGGCTCCAGCGTTTGGCGCCCGAGCGCCAGGCGTAGGCCAGCGGCACCATGTGGTCGACGTCGACGTGGCGCTCGCTCCTGAGCCACTTGCCGTCGTAGGGGCTGTACCAGCGTCCCTTGACCGGGTGGCAGGAGGAGTTGCGCCTGACCCCCTTGCCGTCCCTGGCCAGCACCACCTCGCGCGTGTCGCACCTGCCCCTGTGGTTCGCCCAGCGAGGCTGGAAACGTTTGTGGCTGTATCCGCGAATCGACAGTGCCTTGGCCACCTTCAGCTGCGCCAGCATGCGACGGGCCTGGGCCTCCGACTTCGGCGCCGCCTCGGCCGGGGCGGGTGCCAGGGGGATGACCAGGACGCTGAGTGCGGCGGCTCCTGCCGCGCGGATACGGGGGATCATGGTCCCTAGCTTTACATATCGACCCGGTGTCCCTCCGCCTCCAGAGCCGCGACCGCCTCCTTGAGCCGGTGCTCCGGCACCAGGACGAGGTCGGCGTGGAAGGTCGAGGCCGCGAAGACCGCGATCTCGGCGTCCGCGAGCGGCCCGACGACGTCGGCCAGGGCGCGCACGTTGTGCTTGGCCGCCTTGCCGTACAGGCCGACCCAGCGCTCGCCCGAGCCGGTCGGCCACGTCTCGCGCACCACCGTGAGGCCCTCGGGTGCGCGCACCAGGGCGATCCACTCGTCGTCTTCCGGGAAGGTGGCGTGCGGCAGGTGCTCGACGGCGAAGACGGACGGGACGACGCCCAGGTGCTGAGTCATGCGTCGTATCTAAGCGCACGCGGCGACGAGCCGAACTCACGACGGCACGCCTTGTTGAAGGCCTGGAGGTCGGGGATGCCGACCTGGGCGGCGATGGCGGGGATGGCGAGCGTCGACTCGCGCAGCAGGTGCAGGGCGCGTGTCAGGCGCCGCCTGCGCAGGTAGCCGACGACGGTGTCGCCGGTCTGGGCACGGAACAGGCGGGTGAGGTGGTTGTGCGACACCCCGGCGGCGCGGGCGATGGCGGGGACGGTGAGCGGGGCGGCCAGGTTGGCCTCGATGTGGTCCGTGGCCGCCGCGATCACCGCGTGCGGGCGTTCCGCCTGGGGCAGGTCGGCCACGCGCCAGAGCACGCTCCACACCTCGGCCGACATGCGGGCGGGGCCCGCGGTGACAGCGGTGCGCAGGGCTGCCGCGATGGCGGGCGCGTGGTCGCCGGTGTCGCGCATGACGGGCACGGTGCGCCGCTCCTGCGCGCCCGGCAGGCGGAAGTGGGCGTACAGGTGCTGCGAGCGGCCGGTGTAGTGGTAGTGCACCTCGGCTCCCGGCGGGATGAGGCTGAGCCGTCCTGGCCTGATGAGGTGCTCGGCTCCCCCGACGACGAGCCGGGCCGCGTAGCCGTACAGGTGCAGTTGCCACAGGTCGGGCAGGCGGAAGACGTCGTGGGGGCGGGCGACGCCGTGCACGCCGATCCCGGCGCTGGCGACGTCGGGGGGTTCCGACAGGGGCAGGGTCACCTGGTGAAAATCAACCACCGTCTGATGATTTCATCCCATTTCAGGCGCGCCGCGGGGCCGTACGGTCGGACGCGTGCCAACCACTTGCCTGACTTCAGTCCAGGTGGCGCGCTTCGTGGCGGCAGGTTACCTGCGCCTCGACGCCGTCGTCCCCGACGAGCTCAACGACCGCGCGATCGGCGTGCTGGAGGCGGGCCTGCCCGCCGTCCCGTACGGCACGCCGATCGAGCAGGCCTTCCCCACGGGAAGCTTCACCCGCGACCTACTGGAGGTGCCCGAGGTCGCCGGAGCGCTGCGCGGCCTGCTGGGACCGGGCGCCACCGTCGACCACCACGCCGTGCACGTGCGCCGGCCGCGCGGCGGCCAGGCCCAGCCGCTCCACGGCGACGCGATCATCGACGTCCGTCCCGACGCCTTCGACGTGCAGCTCATGTACTACCCGCGCGCGGTCGAGGCCGACATGGGCGGCACCCTGGTCGTGCCCGGCAGCCACCTGCGCCGCACCAACGAGAGCGACACCGGCCGCTACCAGAACCTGCTCGGCCAGGTGCGGCTGACCTGCCCGGCGGGCACGGTGATGCTGCTGCACCACGGCATCTGGCACGGCGGGCGCCGCAACGACAGCGACGTCCGGCGCCACATGTACAAGATCCGCTTCAACCCGAAGGTGCCGCAGGTGCTGCTGTGGGACACCGCCGACCTGCACGACCCCGCCGTGAAGCAGGAGCTCGACCGGCGATTCCCCTGGTACGAGCACGCCACGGGACGCCTGGAGGTCCACAACCGGGTGCACCTGTGGCGCACCATGACCGCCGACCCGGCCTTCGACATCGACTACTGGGCCACCCGCGTGAGCAACCGTCCCCTCCTCCGGAGCGCCGTATGAAGCAGCAGGTCCTCGTCCTCTACCTGGCCAACTCCTCGCTCGACGCGCCGGTGGTGGGCTGGTCGTCGTACGACGGCACCGGGGCCACCCGGCCCACCGCGGGCGACAGTGACGAGCCGCCCTACCGGAGCGGGGTGGAGGCGCTGTGCGACGGCTGGCGGTTGTTCCAGGCCTCGCAGCTGATCCCGCCGTACCCGGGGCACGAGTACGACACCTCGTTCCTCAAGCACGAGTTCTTCTTCGAGAAGCTCGCTTAGAGGGACGCCGGGAGGGCAGGGCGAATCCATGCCCCATGCCGGCAAGCTCCTCGCGGGATCACTGATCGTGTTCGCGGCGGCCGGGTGCACCGGCCTGTCGTACGACTCCGACGACGTCACCCGCTTCCACCACCCGCAGAACGAAGGCGCGAACGCCAGCTTCCGTGGCGTGCACCTGCGCAACGCCTACCTCCTGGGTCAGGAGGAGGAGACCTCCTCGCCCGTCGACATGCCGCTCTACCTGGTGATCGTCAACGCCGCCGACCGGCCGGACCGGCTGGAGCGGGTCCAGGTGGAGGGCGGGGGCGAGGTACGGCTGGCCGGGCCGATCGAGCTGCCGCCGCACCAGCCGGTCGGCGCCGCGCAGCCGATCGGCACGGTGAGCGGGGTGAAGGGCTCGGGCTCGGCTTGGATGGTCTTCCAGCTGCGCGAGGCCGGGGCGGTACGGCTGGCCGTACCGGTCAAGCCGCGTACGGGCCTCTACGCGACCATGACCCCCAGCCCGATGAGCTCCAGCCCGATGACCCCGAGCCCGACGGCGCCCAGCCCGACGGCGCCCAGCCCTTCCCCTTCCGGCTGAGGTCAGCCGGCCTCGGCCGCCTGCGCCTCGAACATCCACGCCTGCTTGTCGAGGTCGCGCGCCACCGCGATGAGCACGTCCTGGCTCACCGGGTCCGCCTCGGACAGCGCCGAGATCCGCTCGCGCAACCGGCCGCCGGATGCCCGCAGGATCCGCACCATGCCCTGGACGACGGCCTTGTCGGCGACCCATCCCGCCGCGCCGGTGCCGGGCCCGTGCGCGGAGGCCACGGTCTGGGCACGGCCGTCGGGGTTGACGCCCACGGCCACCGACCGCTCGGCGACGGTGTCGGCGTGCGCACGCGTGATCGCCACGATCTCGTCCAGCTGCAGGTGCAGCGACCGGAACCGGGGCCCGACCAGGTTCCAGTGGTACTGCTTGGCGACCAGTGAGATGTCGATCAGCTCGACCAGCGTGCCCTGCAGGGCCTCGCCGGCGAGCTTGCTCTCGGCCTCGCCCAGCGGGCTGCTGATGATCGTCATGATGCTTCCCCTCCTCGGTGACGGTCAGGTTTGGCGACCTTCCCGCAACCGGCCGGAGCATGCCTGATCAGGTGGTTTCGGGCAGCCGCCGCACCGCTTCGAGGGCCAGCGCGATGTCGACGATGTCGCGCGGGCGGGCCAGCGAGCGCCCGGTGAGCTGCTCGATCCTGCGCACCCTGTTGATGATCGTGTTGCGGTGGCAGAACAGGCGCCTGGCGGCCCTGGCGGCCGAGCCGTCGCAGGCCATCCAGGTCTCCAGCGTGGTCAGGAGCAGATCGCGGTCGGCGGCGTCGAGGGCGAGCAGCGGGCCGAGGGTCCCGGCGACCAGGTGACCGGCCAGGTCGGGCTGGGTGATGACCAGGACGGCGGGGATGCGCGCGTCGAGCCTGGCCAGTTCGGGGCCGCCGTCGAGGCAGGTGCGCATGGCCAGGGTGGCCAGTTCGTGGGCGCCGCCCAGCTCGGTCAGCCCGCCGACGACCGGGCTGACGCCGCCGACGCCGCTGACGATGAGGCTCAGTTCCTGGCACAGCTCGTCGAGGGTGACCTCGCCGAGGGCGGCCACGGCCACCTCGTGACCGGCGCGCATGCGCCACAGCAGGCGGGCGCCGCCGAGCGAGCCGGGCAGGCGCACGTCGTCCTGGTGGCGGTAGCCGGCGAAACGCACGGTGACGACGGCGTAGCGGCCGCGCTCGGGCAGGTCGAGCGAGGCGGCGGCGGTGCGCACGACTCCGGCGTCGGCGGTGCCGTCGAGCAGCGCGTCGAGGAGAGCGTCGATCCGCTCCTTGCTGCGGCCCAGGATCTCCTGCTCCCGCCTGCTGTAGGTGTCGCACGTCACCATGCACTGCCTGTCGATCGCGTGCCAGACGTGGCCCGCGGCGCGCACCAGCACGCCGAGCCGGTCGGGGAACTCGCGTTCCGTGTACTCCACCATCGCCGTCCAGGTGACCTGGCCGGCGATGCGGTACATGCGTAACAGCGAGTCCAGCGGCAGTCCCTGCTCGGCCCTGCGTTGCGCCATGGCCGCGGTGAAGACCAGGTCGCGGCGCTCGGAGGGTTCCTGCAGGATCGCCGCGAGGCCCTGGCGCACACCCTCGCGGGTGCTGCTCCAGTGGTCCTCGTAGGAGACGTACGCGCAGTACACCTCGTCGGCCTGCCGTACCCGGTCGACCAGGTCGTCGGTCAGCCGGGTCAGGTGGTGCTCGAGCAAGGCGCCGGCAGCGGTTCGCAACGTCTGGCGGACGTCCTCGTCCACGAACGAATGAGGGCGCATTCCCCGAGGTTGCCACCGACCATTTGTCTAGAACAAGGCTCTGTAGCGATTTGTGACCTGGCCCTGTGCGGGTGCACAACGGGCGCGCCGCCCGGCTGGGCAGCGCGCCCGACTTGCGCCGGGGATCTGGACGACGGCGCACGTCAGAGGTTTGGGTGAGCCCGCATGGGAGGACAGTGAATGGCTGAGCTGACAATCGCGGACCTCGCGGTGGACTACGGTCCGGTGCGGGCGCTGGGCGGGATCACCCTCAGCGTGCCGTCCGGCTCGATCGTGGCGGTGCTGGGCGCCAACGGCGCGGGCAAGACGACGTTGCTGCGCGCGGTCTCGGGAACGCTCCGATTCCACCGCGGACGGGTCACCGGCGGACGGATCGGCCTCGAAGGCGACCGGGTCGACGGGCTGGCCGCGGCGGCGGTGGTCCGGCGCGGCGTGACGCACGTGCCCGAGGGGCGCCGCGTCTTCGCTCGCATGACGGTCGCGGAGAACCTTCGGGCGGGCGGACTGGGCACGCCGCGCGCCGAGGCGGCCAGGGCCGCCCAGTGGGTGCGCGAACTCTTCCCGGTGCTGGCCGAGCGCGCCCACCAGCGCGCGGGCCTGCTGTCGGGCGGCGAGCAGCAGATGCTGGCCATCGGCAGGGCCCTCATGGCCGACCCGAAGGTGCTGCTGCTCGACGAGCCGACGCTGGGCCTGGCCCCGCAGATGGCCGCCCGCATCGCCCAGACCGTCCGCACGATCAACGCAGCGGGCACCTCGGTCCTGCTGGTCGAGCAGAACGTCGTCATGGCGCTCTCGCTGGCCTCCCACGCCTACGTGCTGGAGGTCGGGCAGGTCACCCTGGAGGGCCCGGCGTCCGAGCTCGCGGGCAGCGACGAGGTACGGCGCCGCTACCTGGGCGAGACCGGGGAGCAGGAGGCGCTGGAGGCGCTCGAATCGCGGGCCGGGTTGTCGAGGTGGTCCGCGTGACCCCGACATACCGACCAGACGGTACGCCCGCCTTGGAGGTCCGCGACGTGACCGTCCGCTTCGCCGGCCTCACCGCGCTCGACGCCGTCAGCTTCACCGTGGAGCCCGGCACCGTGCACGCGGTCATCGGCCCCAACGGCGCGGGCAAGTCCACCTGCTTCAACGTGCTGTCCGGCGTCTACCGGGCGACCACGGGCAGCGTGCGCTTCGGCACCGCCGAGCTGACCTCGCTGCGCCCGCACGAGGTCGCGGCGCTGGGCGTGGCCAGGACCTTCCAGAACATCGCCCTGTCGCCGCGCCTGCCGGTGCGCGACAACCTGCTGCTGGGCCGCCACCGGCTCACCCGCGCCGGGTTCGTCGCCTCCGGGCTGCGCCTGCCCGCCGCCCGCCGCGAGGAGCGTGCCCACCTGGCCCGCGTCGCCGAGATCGCCGAGTTCGTCGGCCTCGGCGCCTACCTGGCCGCCCCGGTCGGGCTGCTGCCGTACGGCGTGCAGAAGCGGGTCGAGCTGGCCAGGGCCCTGGCGATGGAGCCGAAGCTGCTCCTGCTCGACGAGCCGGTCGCCGGCATGAACAGCGGCGAGCGGGTGGAGATGGCCGAGCTGATCCTCTCGGTCAAACGCAGCCTGGGCATCTCGATCCTGCTCGTCGAGCACGACATGGGCATGGTCATGCGGCTGGCCGACCGGGTCACCGTCCTGGACTTCGGCAAGCGCATCGCCGACGGGCCGCCCGACGAGGTGCGCGCGGACCCCAAGGTCATCGGCGCCTACCTGGGGGAATCGTGATCACCTTCATCGAACTGCTGGTCAACGGCATCTCCATCGGAGCCGTCTACGCGCTGATCGCGCTCGGCTTCGTGATCATCTTCAAGGCCACCGAGGTGGTGAACTTCGCCCACGCCTCGCTGCTGCTGGCCGGCGGCTACGTGGTGGCGCGCATGCACCCCTACGTCGGCTTCTGGCTCGCCCTGCTGATCGGGATCGCCGCCGCGGCGGTCGTGGGCGCGCTGGTGGAGTTCCTCGTCATCCGCCGCTCCAAGGCCGCCAATCACAGCGTGCTGGCCATCGTGACGATCGGCGTCGACATCGTGCTCACCACCGAGCTGACCCGGCGCGTCGGCACCGAGGTGCTGGCCATGGGCGACCCGTGGGAGTCCGGCGTGGTGCACCTGGGGCCGATCACGATCGCGCAGACCAGGATCGCCGCGCTGGTGGTGGCCGCCCTGCTGATCACCTCCTTCCTGCTGGCGTTCAAGTTCACCGGCTGGGGCGTGGCGATGCGGGCCACCGCCGAGGATCCCGAGACGGCCGCCCTCATGGGCGTGCGGCTGGGCCGGGTCTCGCTCAGCGCCTGGGCCGTCGCGGGCGGGCTGGCCGCGGTCGCGGCGCTGTTCCTGTGCGTCTTCCCGACGCCGGGACTGGACCGCAGCTCGTCGCTGGCGGCGCTGAAGGCCTTCCCCGCCGCGATACTCGGCGGCCTCGACTCCACCACGGGCGCCCTGGTCGGCGGCCTGGTCGTGGGCGTCACCGAGGCCCTGATGACCGGCTACCAGAACGACCTGGCCTTCCTGGGACGCGGCATCGGCGACGTCGCCCCCTTCCTCGTCATGATCGTCATCCTGCTGCTGCGGCCCGCCGGGCTGTTCGGAACCAAGGAGCTGGCCCGTGTCTAGGCTCATCACCTGGGCGGCCGTGCTGGTCGCGTTCGTGGCGGTGCCCTTCTACCTCGAAGGCTTCTGGCTGCAGACCGGGCTGTTCGCGATGTCGGCGGCCGTCGGAGCGATCGGCATCAACCTGCTGACCGGCGCCACCGGCCAGCTGTCCATGGGGCACGCCTTCTTCCTGGCCGTCGGCGCCTACGCCTACGTGTCGTTCTCCGACGACCTGGGCCTGCCCACCCCGATCGCCGCCGTGCTGGCGGTCCTGCTCGCGGGGGTGGCGGGCGGGCTGTTCAGCCCGATCGCCGGGCGGCTCAAGGGCGCCTACCTGGGCATCGCCACGCTGGCGCTGATCTTCGGCGGGCAGCACCTGCTCTTCAACGTCGAGCACGTCACGGGCGGATTCAACGGCCGGGCCGTCCCTCCCCTGGAGATCTTCGGCTTCTCCTTCGCCGACAAGCCCGAGCTGATCCTGATGAACGTGCCCTTCGGCTCCCTGGAGCGGCTGTGGTTCCTGGGCGGCGCGCTGCTGCTCCTGGCCGCGCTGTTCGCCCGCGGGGTGCTGCGCGGCCGGCCGGGCCGCGCCATGAACACCATCCGCGACCACGAGATCGCCGCCGGGGTCATGGGCGTGCCCGTCACCCGCTACCGCGCGGGCGCCTTCGTGCTGTCGTCCATGTACGGCGGGCTGGCCGGGGTCATGCTCGCCCTGGTCTTCCAGCGGACCGTGCCCGACTACTTCGGCATCCTGCTCTCCCTCGACTACCTCGCCATGATCGTGATCGGCGGGCTCGGCTCGGTCGGCGGCGCGGTGATCGGCGCCGTGTTCGTCTCGCTGCTGCCGCAGCTGCTCACCCGCTACAGCGACGCCCTGCCGCTGGTCAGCGCGCCCGGCTCGGGCGGGGTCTCCCCCGCCGAGGCCGCCCGCCTGCTGTATGGCGCGGCCGTGGTCGGCGTCGTGCTCTTCCTTCCCGGGGGCCTGCTCGGCCTCCTGCGCTCCCTGCGCCTGCGACTCCCCTCGTTGCCCACCCCGTTACCCGACACCAGGAGCTCACATGTCTCGTAATCGCACGGCCGCCCTCAGGGGCGCGGCCGCGCTCCTCGCGCTGGCGCTGGCGGCCACCGCCTGCGCCAGCGAGAAGGCCACCGGCGGCGCCCAGCCCTCCGCGTCGGCGGGCGGCGACGGGGTCAAGACCGGCCCCGGCGTGACCGCCGACACCATCACCCTGAGCCTGCTCACCGACCTGACCGGGCCCTACGCCTCCTTCGGCAAGAGCCTGACCCAGGCGCAGCAGCTCTACTTCGAGCAGATCAACACCGCGGGCGGCATCTGCGGGCGCAAGATCGAGACGATCGTGCGCGACCACGGCTACGACCCGCAGAAGGCGATGGCCTCCTACACCGAGGTCTCGCCGAAGACCGCCGCGATCCCGCAGTTCATCGGCTCGCCCATGGTCACCGCGCTCAAGGACAAGATCACCGGCGACAAGATCCTCACGATCCCGATGGCGTGGGCGACCGGCCTGCTCGGCAGCGAGGCCATCCAGGTCACCGGCACCACCTACGACATCGACATGATCAACGCCGTCGACTACCTGGTCAAGGAGAAGGGCATCAAGGCCGGGGACAAGATCGGGCACCTGTACTTCGAGGGCGACTATGGCGAGAGCGCCCTGGCGGGCTCCAAGTTCGCCTCCGAGAAGCTGGGCCTGGAGCTTGTCGAGCAGAAGATCAAGGCGACCGACCAGGACATGACCGCGCAGGTGGCCGCCTTCAAGAAGGCGGGCATCAAGGCGGCGCTGGTCTCGGTCGGGCCGCGCCAGACCGCCTCGCTGGTCGGCGTGGCCCTGGCCGGCGGCATGGACGTGCCGTTCGTGGGCAGCAACTCCGCCTACAGCCCGCAGCTGCTGGCCACCCCGGCGGCGCCCGCGCTGCTGAAGGACTTCACCTACGTGACCGCGGGCGCGCCCATCAGCGCCCCGCTGCCCGCCTACCAGAAGCTGATCACCGACTACCAGGGCAAGTACGCCGGCCAGACGCTCGACAGCGGCGTCGCGGCGGGCTGGACCGCGGCGATCATCGTCGGCGACGCGCTCCGCAAGGCGTGCGAGGCCAAGGACCTGAGCCGGGAGGGCATCATCGCCGCCCACCGCGGCCAGAAGGCCTGGGAGGCCGGGCTCGGCGGCGAACCGCAGGACTTCAGCGCCTTCGACCGTCCCGCCTCGCGTGCCTCGTACGTGGTCAAGCCCGACAAGCAGGCGGTGGGCGGCGCCGTCATCCTCAAGGAGGCCGCCGTCTCCGACCTGGCCAAGGAGTACTCCGTGCCAGCGGCGGGCTGAGCCGTGGCCGGGCCGTTGCCCGAGGGGCGCTTCCCGCTGAGCTGGTTCCCCTCGGGCCCCCTGGGAGCGTTGCTGGAGGTCAGGGGACTGACCATGCGCTTCGGCGGCCTCACCGCCCTGGCCGGCGTCGACCTCGACGTCGGCGAGGGCGAGCTGGTCGGCCTCATCGGCCCCAACGGGGCGGGCAAGAGCACCCTGCTCGACTGCCTGACCCGGCGGTGCTCTCCGCAGGAGGGGTCGATGCGGCTGGGCGGCCAGGAGCTGGGCGAGCTGCCCCCGCACCAGGTCGCCGGGTACGGCATCGCCCGCACCTTCCAGAACGCCGCCCTGTTCCCGGGACTGTCGGTGCGCGAGAACGTGATGGCGGGAGCGCACCGGCACGGCCGGGCGGGGTTCTGGGACGCCGCGCTGGGGCGGACCACGGCCGAGGAGCGGTGGCTGGGCGAGCAGGCCGACGCGCTGCTGGAGACCTTCGGCCTGAGCGCCTACGCCGACCATCCGCCGGCGGCGCTGCCGTACGGGCTGACCAAGCGGATCGAGATCGCCCGCGCCCTTGCGGCCGGTCCGCGGCTGCTGCTGCTCGACGAGCCGGCCGGGGGGCTGGCTCCGGGCGAGGTGCCCGCCTTCGCCCAGCTGATCGCCCGCCTGCACCGCGAGCGGGGACTGACGATCATCGTCGTGGAGCACCACATGGAGTTCGTGCTCGCGCTGTGCCGCAGGATCGTCTGCCTGGAGCTGGGACACAAGATCGCCGACGGCCCGGCGCAGGTCGTGCGGAACGATCCCGCGGTGATCAGCGCCTGCCTGGGAGTGGTGCGATGAGCGGGTTACGGGTGAGCGGGCTGCGCGCGGAGTACGGCGCGGCCCGCGTGCTGCACGGCGTCGACCTGGACGTGGGCGACGGCGAGATCGCGGTGCTCACCGGGCCCAACGGCGCGGGCAAGACCACGCTGCTGAGAGCGCTGTCGGGGCTGGTCAGGGCGCGCGGCACGGTGACGCTCGACGGCGTGCGGCTGCTGGGGCGCCGCCCCGAGGAGATCGCCAGGCTCGGGGTCTGGCACGTCACCCAGGAGGGCGGCACCTTCGCCCCGCTGACCGTCAGGGAGAACCTGCGCGTCGGCGCGCGGTCCGGGCGGCACTTCGCCGCCGACCTGGAATGGCTGTTCGGCTACTTCCCGGTGCTGCAGGCGCACCTCAGCCAGCCGGCCGGGACGCTGAGCGGCGGCGAGCAGCGGCTGCTGGCCATCGGCAGGGCGCTGCTGGCACGGCCCCGCCTCCTGCTGCTCGACGAGCCGCTGCGGGGGCTGGCTCCACGCGCGGAGGGTGTGCTGTTCCAGGCCATCCACGCGATCAACAGGCACGAGGGAACCATGATGATCATCGTCGAGCACCACGTGGCGACCGCCCTCCGGATCGCGCACCGCTCCTACGTCGTGGAGTCGGGCAAGATCGCCGACCTGCGCACCCGCTGGAGGTGGTGAGAGCGTGTTCTTCCAGCAACTCGCGGAAGGGCTGGGCGCCGGGGCCGGGTACGCCGCTCTGGCGCTGGCCCTCGTGCTCGCCTACCGCTTCACCGGGATCGTCAACTTCGCCCAGGGCGAGCTGGCCCTGCTGGCCACCTACGTCGCCTGGCAACTGGTCGACTCCGGCCTGCCGTACTGGGCGGCGCTGCCCGTGACCGTGGCCGTCGCCTTCGCCGCCGGCATGCTGACCGAGCGGGTCCTGATCAGGCGCGTGGAGTCCGCGCCGGGACCGATCAGTCCCGTCGTGGCCACGATCGGCCTGTACGTGCTGGTCAACGCGCTCGCCGCGCTCGTGTGGAGCTCGGCGTTGCGCGCCTTTCCCAGCCCGTTCCCCGACGCCCCCGCAGGGCTGGCCGCGCTCGCCGCGGCGGGGCTGGCCGGGCTGGTGCTCGGCGCGCTCGCCCTGGTGGTACGTCACACCGGGCTCGGGCTGGTGATGCGAGCGGTCGCCGCCGACCCGCGCACCGCCCGGCTGTCCGGCATCAGGGTCGGGCGGGTGGCCGCCCTGGGCTGGGGCGCGGCCTCCGCCGTCGGCGCGTTGTCGGGAGTGCTGCTCGCGCCGTCGCTTTTCCTGGAGCCCGCGATGATGACCGGGGTCCTCGTCTACGCCTTCGCCGCCGCCGTGCTCGGCGGGTTCGACAGCGCGCCCGGCGCGGTGATCGGCGGGCTGATCGTGGGCGTCACCGAGACGCTCTGCGGCACCTACCTGGGATTCGTCGGCGCCGACCTGAAGATCGCGGTGCCGCTCGTGCTGATCGTCGCGGTGCTGCTGCTGCGACCGCGGGGCCTGTTCGGCTCCGCACCCGTGGAGCGGGCGTGAACGCCGTCGCCGCCGGGCACCGGCGGGTCCCGGTCGGTCACGAGGCGGGCGACCGGCGTCCCGCCTGGCCGTGGCGGCGCACCAGCCTGGCGCTGCTGGCGGTGGCCGCCGTGGCGCTGCCGTTCACGCTGCCGCCCTACCGGCTCTTCCAGCTCACCCTGGTGCTGGTGTACACGGTCGCGCTGCTCGGCCTCGACCTGGTCGTCGGGCGCAGCGGCAGGTTGTCGCTGGGGCACGGCGCCTTCTTCGGGGTGGGCGCCTACACCTCGGCGGTGCTCATCGCCCAGTTCGGCGTGCCGTACCCGCTGACCCTGCCCGCCGCCGCGCTGGCCACCTTCGGGCTGGGCTGGGCGGCGGGACGGCCGGCGCTGCGGCTGCGCGGGCTGTACCTGGCCATGGTGACCTTTGCGGTCGCCGTCGTGCTGCCGCCGCTGCTCAAACGCCTGGCCGGGCTGACCGGAGGGGCGATGGGGCTGACGGTGCCGACGCCGGAGGGGCTGCTCGGGCTCGCCGACGACCAGTGGGTCTACTTCCTGGTGCTCCTGGTGACGGCGGCGGCGTTCGCGGGCATGCGGGGCCTGGCGGGCTCGCGTCCCGGCAGGGCGCTGACGGCGCTGCGCGAGCATCCCGCCGCCGCCGAGACGCTCGGCATCCGGGCGGCGACGCACATGACCGCCGCCTTCGCGTGGAGCGCCATGTACGCGGGCGTGGCGGGGGCGCTCTACACCTGGACGGCGGGCTTCGTCTCCCCCGACTCCTTCACCCTGGCGTTGTCGATCACGCTGCTGGCCGGGGTGGTGATCGGCGGCCTCGGCACGCTGGCCGGGCCGGTGCTCGGCGCGTTCGCCGTGCTGGCCGTGCCCGCCGTGGCGCAGGAGTTCGACCCGGCCGCTCCGGGGATCGTGTCGGGGCTGCTGATCCTCCTGATCGTCTACGCGGCGCCCGCGGGGCTGGCCGGGCTGCTGCGCCGTACCCTGTGGGCCCTGCTTCGGAGGCGCGCGTGAAACGCCTGGTCATGGCGCTGGTGCTGGTGCTGGTGCTGATGATGACGGGATGCAGGCCCGGCGAGGAGGTGCTGGCCGGGGCGTGCGCGGGGCAGGTCGGCACGGGCATCACCGCGACCTCCGTCAAGGTGGGCGGCGTCTACCCGCTGTCGGGGCCGGCCTCCGCGTACGCGGCGGTAGCGCAGGGCGTGCGCGCCTACTTCGCGCACGTCAACGACAGCGGCGGCGTGGCGGGCAGGCGCATCGAGTTCCTGGTGCGCGACGACGCCTACCAGCCCGCCCGCGCGGTGGAGGAGGCGCGCAGGCTGGTGCTGCACGACCGGGTGTTCGCGCTGTTCCAGACGCTGGGCACGCCCTCGACCGCGGCCGTGCGCGAGTACGCGCACGAGCACCGGGTGCCGCAGGTGTTCGTCGCCACCGGCGCCACCCGGTGGGG
The DNA here is from genome assembly GCF_044456985.1 of Nonomuraea sp. NPDC050663. Lineage (NCBI taxonomy): Bacteria > Bacillati > Actinomycetota > Actinomycetes > Streptosporangiales > Streptosporangiaceae > Nonomuraea > Nonomuraea sp. NPDC050663. Next base: position 358,475 of record NZ_JBITGL010000007.1, on the reverse strand, counting down.
CACCGACGCCACCCGGCCGTGGACGATCGGCTTCCAGCCCAGCTACGTCGCGGAGGCCCGCGTCTACGCCCACTTCCTGGCCAGGACCAGGCCCGAGGCGCGCGTCGCCGTGCTCTACCAGAACGACGACTTCGGCCAGGACCTGCTCGGCGGATTCCGCCGGGCGATCGAGGGCACCTCGGTGCGGATCGTCGCCACCCGCAGCTACGAGGTAACCGACCCGAGCGTGCAGGGCCAGATCGCCAACCTCGCCGACTCCGGCGCCGACGTGCTGCTCGACGTGAGCACGCCCAAGTTCGCCGCCCAGGCGCTGGCCGTCGACGCGGCCATGCCGGGGTGGAACCCGCTGCACATCCTCAACGGCGTGGCCGCCGCGCCGTCGATGCTGAAGGCCGTCGGGCACGCCAAGGTCCAGGGCGTGGTGACCGCCGGGTTCCAGAAGGACCCGGCCGCGCCCGAGGCCGCCGACGACCCCGCCGTGCGCACCTACCTGGCGGCCGTGCGGCGTCACGTGCCCGAGGCCGACCCCGCCGGACAGCAGGTGGTGTACGGCTGGACGGCGGCGCAGGCCTTCGTCAAGGTCCTGGAGGGCATGCGCTGCCCCTCCCGCGAGGCCCTGCGCGCGGCGATGCGCGACCTGCGCAAGGTGGAGCTCGACATGCTGCTGCCTGGCATCACCCTGTCGACCGGGCCGGGCGACGCGTTCCCCATCGAGTCGCTGCAGATGGCGCGTTTCGAGGGGGCGCGCTGGGTGCCGGTGGGCGGCGTCGTCGACACCCGCGCCGAGTTCGGCCCGGTGGAGGCGGATTCCGGCCAGGGGGGCTGATCGGGCGCGCCCAGGTCCCCGTCGGCGCCGGGGGCCTGGGCGCGCTCACCTGCGGCTCGACCGGCGCCGGGGCCTCGCGCTCACCTGCTCGGCCGGCGCCGGAGGCCTTGCGCCTACCCGCTCGGCCGGCGCCGGGTGGTCGCCAGGGCGGCGGCGAGGCCGGTCAGCAGCAGCGCGGCGGCTCCGGCAAGGGCGCGGCGTTGCCACCTCACCCGCCCGCGCACGCGGGCGTAGGGCAGCGTCGAGAACGACACCAGCTCGTACTCCGACACGTACACGCCGGGCAGCAGGTCCTCCAGCCGGTGTTCCAGGGTGCGCACGGCGCGGAAGAGCGGCGAGGCCACCTTGTCGCGCATCTCGACGAAGTTGTTCAGCGCCATCGCCGCGATGGCGTCGGTGTTGGGCCGCCTGCGCTCCTCCAGCAGCGGCAGCGCCCGCGCCCAGTCGCCGCCCGTCTCCTCCAGGCACCGGTCGAGCTCGACGACGTCCTCGAAGCCGCAGTTGGCGCCCTGGCCGTAGAAGGGCACGATGGCGTGCGCGGCGTCGCCGATCAGCGCCACCCTGCCCCCTCGCTGCCAGGGCGTGCAGCGCACCGTGCCGAGCGTGCCGACCGGGTTGCGCGGGTAGGCCTCGGCCAGGTCGGGCACGAGCGGGACCACGTCCGGGTAGACGGCGCGGAAGTGCTCCACGACGACCGGCTCCACCTCGGCGAAGGCCCGCTTCGGCCAGAACAGGGTGCAGGTGAAGGTGCGGTCGGGGTTGGGCAGGGCGATCATCATCGAGTCGCCGCGCGGCCAGATGTGCAGCGCGCCCGGATCCAGCGCGAACTCGCCGTCCACGGCCGGGATCGTCAGCTCCTTGTAGCCGTGGTCGAGCAGGTCGACGTGCTCGTCGAGCTTGATGTGCGCGCGCACGACCGAGGCGGCGCCGTCGGCGCCGAGGATGACGTCGGCTCTGGCGGTGCCGGTGTCGAAGGTCAGCTCGCCGCTCGCCGGGTCCAGGCCGGTCAGCCGGTGACCGAAGAGGATCTTGACGCCGGGGGCCGCCTCGGCGGCGTCGAGCAGGGTGTCGTTGAGCGCCGCCCGGCTGATGGAGTTGATCGCGGCCGTGCCGTCGTGGCTGTAGCTCTGGAAGTCGAGCGGGCCGTCGACGGGGTGGATCATCCGGCCGCGCATCGGCAGCGCCCCGGCCATCACCTTCTCCTCCAGCCCGATGCGGCGCAGCGCGTCGCGGCCGCGGGCGGAGATCGCCAGGTTGATCGACCTGCCGCGCTCGGCGCCGCCCTCGCGCGGGTCGGGGCGCCGCTCGTAGAGGGTGACCTCGTAGCCGCGCCTGGCCAGGTAACAGGCGAGCAGGCAGCCGGTGAGACCGGCGCCAACCACTGCCACGTGCATGCTCGCTCCTCTCACATGTGGGTCCGCGCGGACCACAGCTCGGGGAAGACCACCCGGGCCATGCTCCGTTCCAGCCAGGCCAGCCCGTTGGATCCGCCGCTGCCCGGCTTGTGCCCCATCGAACGGCGCACCGCGGCCACGTGCTGGCGGCGCCACTCCCCGAAGGCCTCGGCCACATCGGTCAGCGCCTCGCCGAGCTGCCGCAGGTCGTTGCCGGGCGAGGTGTCGCGGTAGACCTCGACCCAGGCACGCTCGACCGCCTCGTGCGGCTCGTGCTCGATCGAGAAGTCGCGCACCAGCAGCTCCTCCGGCAAGTCGTGGCCGCGCCTGGCGAGCGCCGCGATCGTGTCGTCCCACACGCTCGGCCCGTCGAAGGCCTTCCGCAGCTCGGCCGAGCGGCTCTTGAACGGCCGCAGCAGCGCCGGGTTCTTCAGCCCGAGCAGGAACTCCACCTGCCGGTACATACCCGACTGCAGGCCGGAGGCCTCACCGAGCTGGTCACGGAAGCGGTTGAAGTCGGCGGGTGTCATCCACCGCAGGCCCCGCCAGCTGCCGTTGAGCCCCTCCAGGTGCAGGGCCGTACGGCTCAGCGGGGAGGTCGCCTCCCACACCCGGTCGGCGCGCAGCAGCTCCTGGGCGCCGCGCAGCTCGAAGGCGATGAGCTTGAAGTACAGCTCCATCACCTGGGTGATCATCAGGAAGGACATCTCGCCCGGGTCGTCGGTCACGGTCCGCTGCAGGCTGTGCAGGACATCGGTGCGCACGTAGGCGTCGTAGGGAATGCGCTGGTCGAAATCCGTGATCGGCTGCCCGCCCGTGGCCCTGGCCCGGGCGGTGCGTTCCGCGGCGTTCAGCGGTCGTACCGTTTCCATGCCTTCATGCTCGCGTGGCGATCGGTGCCCGCGGAATGCCACTCCGAAGGCCCTGGGTCGAATTTTCCGCCCATCGACGGCAAAATGCGGGAGCACGGTTGCCGAACGAAAGGAAGCCCAGGTGGACGCCATGGACTGGGAGCTGCTGCGCGAGCTGCAGGCCAATGCCCGCCTGTCCTTCAACGAGCTGTCGCGGCGCGTGCACCTGTCGCCCCCGGCGGTGGCCGAGCGGGTGCGGCGCCTGGAGGACAGCGGCGTCATCGCCGGCTACCACGCCCACGTCGACCCGGCCCGCGCCGGGTGGCCGGTGCGGGCGTTCATCCGGATGACGTGCTACGGCGCGCGCTGCGTGCTGCGCGATCCCGAGGTGGCGCAGTGGCCGGAGATCCGGCAGGTCCACCGGGTGACGGGCGACGTGTGCAGCATCCTGGAGATCGCGGCGGTGTCGATGGCGGGCTTCGAGGCGCTCATCGACCGGCTGGCCGCCTACGGGCCGCCGTCGAGCACCATGATCCTCTCGACGCCGCTGGCGGGCCACCCGCTCAGCGCGCCGCCCGGCCAGCCGCCGAACGGTTAGCCGCCTCCCGGCTAGCCGGGCGGTTGGTCACCAGGTTGGCCGCCGGGCGGCGGGTCCCGGGCCGCCCCGCTAGCTCCCGGCCAGGGTGTCCCTGGCGGCCATGAGGGCGAAGCCGAGCAGGTTGAGCCCCTGCCACGCCGACGGCTGGGTCGCCCGCTCGTCGGAGGCGGCCAGGCCGATGCCCCAGACACGGTCGAGCGGGCTGGCCTCGACCAGCACCCGGCCCGCGGTGCCGAGCAGGAACTCCTTCAGCTCGGGATTCTGGCCGAACTTGGCGAGGTTGGCCCTGACCACGATGTCGAAGCGGCGCTCCTGCCAGAGCGCGTCGTCGAAGCCGCGCACGGCCCTGCCCAGCTTCTTGGCCTCGCCGGGATGGCCCGCCGCCAGGATCTCGGCCGCCGTGTCGTCGTCGCCGAACAGCCAGGCCTTGTGCGCCATCATGTAATGCTCGGCCGAGCCGTACGTGTGGCCATCGTCGGTGAAGTCCGCCTCCCACCACTGCGACAGGCAGCCGGGGCGCAGGCTCTGGTGCCCCCAGAAGCACAGGTACTTCAGGGGCCGTCCCGCCCGCTCGGCGGCGACGGCCTCGGCCACGGTCATCGGCAGGCGCTCGTTCACGCCGTCACGGTGTCACACCCGCGCCGATCGCGGCCAACCATTTGCCGCGAAACAGCCTCCAATGATGCGTGAGCGCTGATCCTCAGAGACTGGGCGACTACTGGCTGGCCGGGCGGCTCGGCTCGGGCGGGCAGGGCGTCGTGTACGAGGCCTACGACGCCGCCGCCAACCGCGTGGCGGTCAAGGTCCTGCACGCCTACCTGCCGGGCGACCACCAGCTGCGCCGCCGCTTCCTGCGCGAGGTGCTGGCCGCCCAGCGGGTCGCCTCCTTCTGCACCGCCCGGGTCCTGGACCACGACCTGGACGGCGAGCGGCCCTACATCGTCAGCGAGTTCGTCTCGGGGCCGAGCCTGCGCGCGGCGCTCGCGCCCACCGGGCCGCTGGGCGGCGACGGGCTGCGCCGGCTGGCCGTGGGGATGGCCACCGCGCTGGCCGCCATCCACCAGGCGGGGGTGGTGCACCGCGACCTCAAGCCGGAGAACGTGCTGCTCGGGCCCGACGGGCCGCGGGTGATCGACTTCGGCATCGCCAGGGCCGCCGGGTTGTCGATGACCTCGACGGGCGAGCTGACGGGCACGCCGATGTACATGGCGCCCGAGCTGTTCGCGGGCGGGCGGGCCGAGCCGGCGGCCGACGTGTTCGCCTGGGGGGCGATGGTGTACTTCGCGGCCACCGGGCGTGACGCGTTCGCGGCGCCCACGACGGTGGCGGTGATCCACCGGCTGCTGACGGGAGAGGTCGACCTGGGGGCGATTCCCGGGGACCTGCGCGCCCTGGTGGCGGCGGCGCTCGCCAAGGAGCCGTCGGAGCGGCCCGCGGCTTCGGAGCTGCTGCTCTCGCTGCTGGCGGGAGGAGGTCACGGGGGTCAGGTGAGCACGGCGGCCACGCGCCGTACGCCTGACTCCGGCACGCCTCCGGCCGACGGCTCAGCCGCAGGCCGTACGGCGCTGCCGGCCGACGGGCGCGCCACGGGTCACCCGGCCGGCCCGGGCGGCGAGCACGTCGGCGGCCATCCGGCGATGCTGGCCGACGGGGCGCGGGCCGCGGCCGAGGTGCGGCCGCCGCGGGAGCTGGCCGGGCGGCCGCCCCTGGGCGTGCTGGCCGAGCAGGCGTACGCGGCGTTGCCGCCGCGCGGCCGCGAGGTGGCCAGGCAGGTGATGCTCCGCCTGGTCGACGTGCGCGACGGTGAGGGGACCCCGCGCCGCGCGACCCTGTCCGAGCTGCCGGAACCCGATGAGGCGGTGCTGGCCGCGCTGACGGAGGCCGAGCTGATCGAGCGCGGCCACGACACGCTCGCCGTCGGCACCCCGGCCCTGCTGCGTGCCTGGCCGCGCCTGCACGAGTGGGTGAGCGCCGACCGCGAGGCGCTGCTCGGGCACCGCAGGCTCGGCGAGGCCGCCCGGCACTGGGCGGCGGGCGGGCGGCACCGCGAGGACCTGCTCCGTGGCACGGCCCTGCGCGAGTCCCTGGCGTGGGCGTCCGGCGCCCCCGCGCATCTGACGATGAATCAGGTCGAGAAGGGTTTTCTGGAGGAGAGCCGGGCGCAGGCCCTGCGCCAGGGCCGGGTGCGCAGGGGCGTGACGACGGGCGTGGCCGCCCTGCTGGTGGTCTCGCTCGCCGCGGGACTGTTCGCCTGGCGGCAGTCGGCGCTGAGCGACGAGAACGCCGGGCTGCTGGCCGAGCAGCGGGCCATGGCGACGGCCAGGCAGCTGGCCCTGCAGGCCGACGCGTTGCGCGCCAACGACCCGGTGCGGGCGATGCTGCTGTCGGTGGCCGCCTACCGGATCTCGCCGGTGCCGGAGGCGCGCTCGGCGTTGTTCGGCTCGCTGGCGCGGCCGGAGCGGCGGGTGGTCAGGGATCCGGTGGCGGGCAACCTGGGCAGGGCGCTCACCGCCGACGGCCGGTTCCTGGTCAGCGCGGGAGCGGGCGTCGTGTCGGTGTTCGAGGTGGAGACCGGGCGGCTGACGTGGCGGTTCGGCGGCGTCGGCGACGGGCCGTTCCGCGCCGCGGTGGCGCCCGACGGCGACACGCTCGCCCTGGCCTCGCAGGGCAGGATCCGCCTGTGGAGCCTCAGGAGCGGCGCCCTGCTCGGCGAGGGCCCCTACCTCGACCCCGACCCGCTCTCGGCCAACGCCGCCCCGCCGGACGAGCTGACCTTCAGCCCCGGCGGCGGCTACCTCGTGATGCGCGAGGGAGGCGTCCTGGCCAGGTTCTGGAAGGTCGCCACCCGCTCCACGGTCCCGCTCCACTTCCCCGGCCATGTCCTCGTGGCTCCGGGCGACAGGTACGCGATCATCGACGCGGACCGGGTGAAGGCCCTGTCGGGCCCGGCCCCGAAGCTGGTCATGCCCCCTCGCGGCGCCATGATCCTGGCCTTCACCGGCGCCGGTGACGTCGTGGTCGTGGCCATGGAGGAGCCGTCGCGCCTGGTGCGCTGGGACCTGCGCACCGGACGCCAGATCGGCCCCGCCCTGCGCACCGCCGCCACCACCGAGCCCGCGGTCAGCGCCGACGGCCGGTTCCTGGTCGTCTCCGACGGGCTGCAGCAGTCCGACTCCTCGGTCAGCGGGGCGCCGCCGGTGTCGCTCTGGCGGCTGTCCGACGGCAGGGAGCTGCTGCGCTTCACCGCCCCCTCGCTGCTGCAGCGCGGCGCGCTCCTCAGCCGCGACAACCGGCTGCTCACCCTGCTCGACGACTCAGGCCGGGTGACCTCCTACGACGTCGCCGTGCACACCGCTGCCGCGCCCGGCATCCCCGCCGGAGCCACGGAGCGGCGGTTCGCGGGCGGCTCGTTCTTCGCCAGGCGCGGCGACGACGTGCTGCGTTGGAGCGTGCCCTCCTTCACCGGCGGGCACGCCGTGACCTCGCTGAACCCCGGGAGGTACGAGGATCCGTGGTGGGGGGTCAGCCCGGACGGCAAGCGGGTGATCAAGGGCATCACCAACGACCAGAGCAAGCCGCTGCGCGTCGTCGACACCGCCACCGGGCGGGAGGTGGGCCGCATCCAGCTGGGCGACTTCGGCAGCGAGCCGGACCAGCTCGCCTTCAGCCCCGACGGCAGGTACATCGCGGCCAGCAGCGGCCAGTCCAACGACACCTACGGCGCGGGCGTGGTGATCCTGTGGGACGCGCGCACCTTCGAGCGGGTCGCCACTTTTGAGGGCCTGTGGGCCGGGCCGATGACCTTCAGCGGCGACGGCAGGTTCCTGGTGACCGCCGATCCGGCGGGGGTGAGCGTCATCGACCTGACCACCCGCCGGGCCGTACCGCGAAGTGCCGGTCCCGGCACCCTGGCCAAACGATGGATGACGCTGTCCGCGGACGGCCGCGTCGGCGTCTCGCCGTGGGGCGCGCAGGGCGTGACCCTGTGGGACACCGGCGGCTGGCGGCCCACCGGGCAGTTCCTGCAGGTGGGCGGCACCGTCCACAACGCGCAGTTCTCGCCCGACGCCCGGCTCCTGGCGGTCACCCACGACGACCGGCTGACCCTGTTCGACGTGCCCTCGGGCCGCCAGCTCGGGGCGGCGCGGACGATCAGCGCCATGAGGTACGGCACGGCGGACGAGGGCAGGCCCGCCCTGTCCTTCTCCGCGGGCGTGCTGCGGGTGGTCGCCCACGACGGGACCTTCCGCGAGCTCGACCTGGATCCCGAGCAGGTGGCGCGCAGGGTGTGCGAGCGCGCCGGACGCGGCCTGGCCGAGGCGGAGTGGCGCGAGCACGCCGGCCCCGACCTGCCGTTCGTCAGGGTCTGCGGCTCGCCGAACCCCTAGCGTTCATGAAGCGCTCGATGCCGCCGTCGGCGAGCCTGGCGGTCCACTGCTCCAGGACGCGGGGCTCCTCCAGGTCGCGGCGCATCTGGATGGTCTCGTTGACCGAGCGGCGCAGCTGGTGCTTGGTGAAGGCGAAGGTGTCGGCGGGGACGGCGGTCGCCATGCGCCGGGCGGCGGCGACGGCCGCGGCGACGGGGTCGTCGTCCAGCTCGTCGACAAGGCCGCGTTCGAGCGCCTGGGCGGGCTCGAACGTAGCGCCGCTCACCACGCAGGCACGCGTCTGAGCGGGGCCGAGCGCGTATTCGAGGATCGTCAGGGCGGTGGTCGGGAAGGGCACGCCGACGAGGAGCTCGGTCACGCCGATGCTGCCCCGTCCGCCCATGACGCGGTGGTCGGCGCAGGCGGCCAGCACGCATCCTCCGGCGATCGCGTGGCCGTTGACCGCCGCGACCAGCGGTTGGGGCAGGTTGAACGCGGCCAGGAAGGCCGCGCTCAGGGCCGGGAGGAAGGCCTCGACGTATTCGGGGCCGCCGTCGACGATCCGCCACAGGTCGACGCCCGCGCTGAAGGCGCCGCCCGTCCCGGTCAGGACCACGCCCCTGGGAGGTTCGCCCTGCAGCTCGGTGAGGATCGTGGTGAGCCGTTCGAGCAGCTCCAGGTCCAGGGCGTTGACCTTGCCGTGCGCCAGGCGCAGCACGACGACGTCGTCGATCTCGGTGCGCTCGATCACGTCAGCGGCGCCCCACGCCGCCGAGCCACCAGGCTCCGGCGGCTTCCAGCTCGGGCAGGGCGTCCTCGTCGGGCCGCCAGGCGGTGACCGGGGTGAGGCCGGGCTCGACCAGGTCGAGGCCGTCGAAGTAGCGCAGGATCTCGTCGCGGGCTCGGTAGGAGAAGACGGTGTTCGACCGGGCGAACACCTCCTCCTTGCGGCGCACCAGGTCGGGCGGCTGGCCCTCGCGGGTCAGGTGGGACAGGATCAGGAAGCTGCCGGGCGCCAGACGCTCGCAGAAGGCCCGCACGACGGCCGCCGGGTTCTCGTCGTCGGCGATGCCGTGCAGCACCGAGACGAGCAGGACGGCGGCCGGCAGGGTGAAGTCGATCAGCCGGTTGACGTCGGCGTCGCCGAGGATCTTCTCCGGGTCCCTGATGTCGCCCTCGACGACGGCGACGCTGCTGTCGCCGCCCGACAGCAGCGCTCTGGCGTGCACGGCGACCACGGGATCGTTGTCGACGTAGACCACGCGCGCCCTGGGTCGCGCCCGCTTGGCCACCTCGTGCACGTTGCCCTGGCTGGGCAGGCCCGCGCCGAGGTCGAGGTACTGGTCGATGCCCCGCCTGGCGGCGAAGCGCACGGCCCGGCGCAGGAACTGGCGGTTGACCAGCGGCACGTACCGGTTCTCCGGCGACATGGCGAACAGCTTGCCCACCGCCTGGCGGTCGGACTCGAAGTTGTCCTTGCCGCCGAGGGCGTAGTCGTACATGCGAGCCATGTTCGGCGTCCGGGCGTCGATGCCCGGGGGCGCCTGCTCGTCGTTGGTCATCGCACCGTCTCCCAGTCAGGAAGCACGATAGTCGTCCGCCGCCCCACCGAGTGTCAACGGGTCGGGCGTGCCTGGTCGCGCTCTTGACGTCACACAGAAACGGGGCTAAAACCAAGTAAAACCAAATGAAACGGCGGTGAATCCACACGATGTACCCCGAAGAGCGCCAGCAGGAGATCCTTCGCAGGGCCCGCGAGACCGGGCGCGTGGACGTGGTGGTGCTGGCCGAGGCACTCGAGGTCACCACGGAGACCATCCGCCGCGACCTCACCGTGCTGGAGCGGGCGGGAGTGCTGCGCCGGGTGCACGGCGGGGCGATCCCGGTCGAGCGGCTGGGCTTCGAGCCCGGGCTGGCCGTACGCGACGAGGTGATGACCGCCGAGAAGGAGCGGATCGCCAAGGCCGCCCTGGCGGAGCTGCCCGACGACGGATCGGTGATCATCGACGCGGGCAGCACGACCGGGCGGCTGGCGCAGGTCCTGCCCGCCGACCGCGAGCTGACCGTGGTGGTCAACTCGCCGCCGCTGGCCTCGGTGCTGGCGACCAGGGGCAATCTGACCGTCATCATGCTGGGCGGCCGGGTGCGCGGCCGCACGCTCGCCACCGTCGACGACTGGGCCCTGCGTCCGCTGGCCGACCTTCATGTCGACGTGGCGTTCATGGCGACCAACGGCTGCTCGATCGCCAACGGGCTGACCACGCCCGACCCCGCCGAGGCGGCGATCAAGCGCGCGATGATCGCCGCCTCCGAGCGCAGCGTGCTGCTGGCCGACCACACGAAGTTCGGCAACACCTACTTCGCCAGGTTCGCCGCGCTCCAGGAGATCGACATGGTGATCACCGACGCCGGGCTGGACCTCACGCTCGCCGCCGAGCTGAGCGCCGCGGGGCTGGAGGTGGTGCGCGCATGATCCTCACCCTGACCCTCAACCCCAGCCTGGACCGGACCATCGAGATCGGCGAGCTGGCGCGGGGCACGGTCATCAGGGCGAGCACGGCGCGGCTCGATCCCGGCGGCAAGGGCGTCAACGTCGCCAGGGCCCTGCTGGCCAACGGCGTCTCCTCGTGCGCCGTCGTGCCGTACGGCGGCGACGAGGGCAGGCAGCTGGTGCACCTGCTGTCCGACGCGGGCCTGGAGATGGTCACCGTCCCCGTCAGGGGCTCCACCCGGTCCAACGTGGCGCTGGCCGAGCCCGACGGCACCGTCACCAAGGTCAACGAGCCCGGCACCGCGCTCGGCCCCGACGAGCTCGACACCGTCGCCGAGGCGGTGCTCGCCGCCGCCCACTCGGCCGACTGGGTGGTCGCCTCCGGCAGCCTGCCGCCCTCGGTCCCCCACGACGTGTACGCCTCGCTCTGCCGCCGCTTCTCCGGCGCGGGCATCCGGGTGGCCGTCGACACCAGCGGCCCCGCCCTGCGCGCCGCGCTGCCCGCCGGTCCCGCCCTGGTCAAGCCGAACAGGGAGGAGCTGGCCGAGGCGACCGGCATGCCGATCACCTGCCTGGGCGACGTCGCCGAGGCCGCGGAGAAGATGCGCGCCGCCGGCGCGCGCACCGTGCTGGCCAGCCTCGGCGCGGAAGGCGCCGTCCTCCTCGGCGAGGCCGGGCTCTGGTACGGCAGATGCCCCGTGGACGAGCCGCGCAGCACCGTCGGCGCGGGAGACGCCCTGCTGGCCGGCTACCTGTCGCGGGCGGCCGGTCCCGACCACGGTGACGACGAGCAGGCCCTGCGCGAGGCGCTGGCCTGGGCCGCCGCCTCCGTCGGGCTTCCCGGCAGCCGCATGCCCGGCCCCGCCGACATCCGCCGCGACCGCGTCCGCTTGTTACCTCTGGATCCCTCGACCCCCCTGGGAGACTGACCATGGCCGACACCTACACCCCTCCGGTCACCGGGACCGGAGCCAAGGCCACCATCCAGCGCATCGGAGGCTACCTAGCCGGGATGATCATGCCGAACATCGGCGCGTTCATCGCCTTCGGCCTCATCACCGCCCTGTTCATCCCCACCGGCTGGCTGCCGAACGAGGAGTTCGCCAAGCTGGTCGGCCCGATCATCTCCACGCTCCTGCCGATCCTCATCGGCTACACCGGCGGGCGCATGGTCCACGGCCAGCGCGGCGCGGTCGCCGGCGCGGTCGCCACCGTCGGCCTCATCGTCGGCGCCACGATCCCCATGTTCCTGGGCGCGATGATCATCGGCCCGCTCGCCGCCTACGTGCTCAAGCTCGTCGACGGCTTCACCCAGGACCGCACCAAGGCCGGCTTCGAGATGCTGGTCGACAACTTCACCGCGGGCATCGTCGGCGGCGGCATGGCCCTGCTCGGCGCCTGGGGCATCGGCCCGGTCGTCAGGGTCGTCACCGAGGCGGCCGGCAGCGCGGTGGGCTGGCTGATCGACAACGGCGTGCTGCCCCTGGCCTCGCTGCTGATCGAGCCGGCCAAGGTGCTCTTCCTCAACAACGCCATCAACCACGGCGTGCTCGGCCCGCTGGGCGTGGCCGAGGCGGCGCGGACCGGCAAGTCCATCCTGTTCATGCTGGAGTCGAACCCGGGACCTGGGCTCGGGCTGCTGCTGGCCTTCATGTTCTTCGGCCCGATGGCGATGCGGCCCACCACGCCCGCGGCGATCATCATCCACTTCTTCGGCGGCATCCACGAGATCTACTTCCCGTACGTGCTGATGAAGCCGCGTCTCATCCTGGCGGTCATCGCGGGCGGCATGGTCGGCGTCTTCACCTTCATGATCACCGGCTCCGGGCTGGTGGCCCCGCCGTCGCCCGGCAGCATCTTCGCCTACCTCGCGGTCACGCCCAGGGGCGGCTGGCTCGGCGTCGGCGCGGGCATCGCGCTGTCGGCGGCGGCCAGCTTCATCGTCGCCGCCGTCCTGCTCGGCTTCGGGCGGGGCGAGAAGAAGCAGCAGCAGGAACAAGAGCAGAGCACGGAGGGTGCGACCGCATGAGCATCGACAGCAAGGACATCCGCAAGATCGTGATCGCCTGCGACGCGGGGATGGGCAGCAGCGTCATGCTCGCCACCACCGTGCGCAAGCAGCTCAAGGGCACCGGGGTGGCGGTCGAGCACACGCCCGTCAACGCCATCCCCGGCGACGCCGACGTGGTGCTCACCCACGCCGGGCTCGCCGATCGGGCCAGGGCGGCCGCTCCGGGCACCGTCGTCATCCCGTTCCAGATCTTCCTGGGCGACCCTGCCGTCACCGGGCTGGTCGAGGCGATCAAGAAGGGCGGGACCGTCGGTGCGTGAGGTGCTGCAGGCGCGTGCCGTACGGCTCGGCGAGCGCGCGGCCACGCGCGAGGAGGCCATCGCGCGGTGCGGTCAGGTGCTCGTGGAGATCGGCGCCGTGGCGCAGCCGGACGTGGCGGCGATGCTGGAACGCGAGCGCTCGATCTCCACCTACGTCGGCGAGGGCGTGGCCATCCCGCACGGCACCTCCAAGGAGCACGTGACCAGGGACGCCATCTGCGTGCTGCGCTTCCCCGACGGGATCGACTGGGACGGCGAGCACGTCGTCGTGTGCGTCGGCATCGCCGCGCGCGGCGACGGCCACGTGGCGCTGCTGGCCGAGCTGGCCGAGATCCTGCTCGATCCCGAACGGGCGCGCGCGCTGCGCGAGGCCACCGACGTCGACGCCGTCATGAAGGAGTTCACGTGAAGGTCGCCCGCTTCCACGCCCCCGGCGACATCAGGCTGGAGGAGGCCCCGCGCCCCGAAGGCGAGCTGGTCATCCGGGTGCGCAACTGCTCCACGTGCGGCACCGATGCCAAGATCTACCGGCATGGCCACCACCACATCAGGCCGCCGCGCGTGATGGGCCACGAGATCGCCGGCGAGGTCGTGGGCACCGGCGAACGGGTGCAGGTGATCGCGGCCATCCCGTGCGGGACGTGCCCCGAGTGCCGCCGCGGGCGCATGACGGTCTGCCCGAACCAGGAGTCGATGGGCTACCACTACGACGGCGGCTTCGCCGAGTACATGGCCGTTCCCGACAAGGTCGTCGCCGTCGGCGGCGTCAACCGCATCCCCGACGGGGTGTCGTTCGCGGAGGCCTCGGTCGCCGAACCGCTCGCCTGCGTGCTCAACGGGCAGGAACTGGCCCGGGTGTCGGAGGGCGACGACGTCGTGATCATGGGCGCGGGCCCGATCGGCTGTCTCCACGTACGGCTGGCACGCGCGCGGGGCGCGGCCAGGGTCTTCCTCGTCGACGTCAACCCCGAGCGGCTGGCCATGGCGGCCGCGCTGGTCGGGCCCGACGCCGCCATCGACGACTCCCCCGTGGAGAACGTGATGAAGCTGACCGGGTCGCGCGGCGCCGACGTGGTCATCACGGCCGCCGCGTCCAAGGTCGCGCAGGAGCAGGCGATCCGGATGGCGGCCAGGCAGGGGCGCATCAGCTTCTTCGGCGGGCTGCCCAAGGACGACCCGGTCATCGCGTGCGACTCCAACCTCGTGCACTACCGCGAGCTGACCATCGTCGGGGCCAACGGCTCCAGCCCCGCGCACAACGCCCGCGCCCTCGACCTGATCGCCTCCGGTCAGGTGCCGGTCGCCGACCTGATCACCCACCGGCTCGGGCTGGAGTCGGTGCTGGAGGCGATCGAACTCGTCAGCAGGGGCGAGGCCATCAAGGTCACGATCGAGCCGTGAGGGAGTGAGTCGGATGGTGGAGCGCACGGTTGCGGTGGCCTCCAGGACGGGGCTGCACGCGCGGCCGGCCAAGCTGTTCGTCCAGGAGGCGCAGCGGCTCGGCGTGCCGGTGAAGGTTCGTGTCGGGTCGGGCAAGGAGGTTCCGGCCACCAGCATGCTGGGGGTGCTGTCGCTGGGGGCGGTGCAGGGGACGCAGGTCACGCTGTCGGCGGCGGGCGGGCCGGAGGGCGAGGCCGCGGTGGAGGCGCTGGCCGCGCTGCTGGCGCGCGACCTGGACGCGTCCGATGAGTGAGCTGCGCGGGCTCGGCGTGAGTCCGGGACTCACGGCGGGGCCGGTGCTCCGCATGGCGGCGGCCCCCACGCTGGAGGGCCTCGGTGCTGGACGGAGGACTGCCCCCGCAGCCTCGTCGGGCGCCTCCTCGCAGAACCCGCCCACCGCCGCAGCCTCGTCGGGCGCCTCCTCGCAGAACCCGTCCACCGCCCCGCCGTCGGAGGCCGGGGACGCGACGACGGGCGCCGGACCGGTGATCGGTGTCGGGCAGGCGCTCGGCGCCGTCGCGGCCGAGCTCGAGGAGCGGGCGCGGCGGGCGCAGGGCGAGGCGGCCGACATCCTCGAGGCGCAGGCCATGATGGCCGCCGACCCTACCCTCGCCGAGGCCGCCGAGGAGCACGTAGAGGCGGGCCTGGCCGTACCCCACGCCCTCGACGCCGCCTTCGCCGCGCACCGCGAGGCGTTGCTGGCGGCGGGCGGCTACTTCGCCGAGCGGGCCGCCGACCTTGACGACCTGCGCAACCGCGCGATCGCCGCCGCGCTCGGCCTGCCGATGCCCGGCGTGCCGGACCCCGGCCACCCGTTCGTCCTGATCGCCGAGGACCTCTCCCCCGCCGACACGGCCGGACTGGGCGCCGACGTGCTGGCGCTGGTCACCGAGAGGGGCGGACCGACCGGCCACACCGCGATCCTGGCGCGCGCCAGGGGCCTGCCGGCCGTGGTCGCCTGCCCCGGCGTGCTGGACCTGGCCGACGGCACGCTGGTCGCCGTCGACGGCGGCACCGGCGAGGTGCGCACCGGCCTCGACGAGCCGGGCGCCGCCGCGATCAGGGAGCGCGCGGCCCAGGACAGGGCCAGGCTGGCCGCCGGGCGCGGACCCGGCAGGACCGCCGACGGCCACGCGGTCAAGCTCCTGGCCAACATCGGCTCGGCCGCCGATCTCGCGCCGGGCGCGGAGGGTGTGGGCCTGTTCCGCACCGAGTTCCTCTTCCTGGGCCGCCGGTCCGCCCCCGCCTTCGACGAGCAGGTGGCCGCCTACGCGCGGGTGTTCGAGGCGGTGCCCGATGCGATCGTGCGCACCCTGGACGCCGGGACCGACAAGCCGCTGCCCTTCCTGGGGCTGGAGGCCGAGCCCAATCCGGCGCTCGGCATCCGGGGCCTGCGGGTCGACCGGCTCCTGCCGGAGGTCCTCGACACGCAGCTGGCCGCCATCGCGCGGGCGGCGCGAGCCACGGGCGCCCGGCCGTCGGTGATGGCGCCCATGGTCAGCACGCCCCGCGAGGCCGCGCGCTTCGCCGAGCGCGCGGCCAAGGCGGGCATCCAGCGGGTGGGAGTGATGATCGAGGTGCCCGCGGCGGCGTTGCTGGCCGCGGAGGTGCTGGCCGAGGTGGACTTCCTCAGCATCGGCACCAACGATCTGGGACAGTACGCCTTCGCCGCCGACCGCCAGCATCCGGGCCTGGCCGACCTGCTCGATCCGCGTCAGCCCGCGCTGCTGCGGCTGGTACGGCTCTGCGCGGAGGCGGGCCTGGCGGCGGGCAAGCCCGTCGGGGTGTGCGGCGAGGCGGCGGGAGATCCGGGGCTGGCGCCGATCCTGGTGGGGCTCGGGGTGAGCAGCCTGTCGATGTCGGCCCTGTCCATCCCGGGGGTGCGCGCGGCGCTCGCGGAGCGCACCCTCGACGACTGCAGGCGGGAGGCAAATTCATGTATTTCCGGTAGGTATTGACTCTTTCCTGAGCCGATGCTTGCATGAACCGCATGACCAAGCGGCAGGGAAGACTGCATCTCAACGCGTTCCTGATGAGCGTCGGCCACCACGAGGCGGCCTGGCGGCTGCCCTCGGCCGATCCCTTCGCCAACACCGACATCGCCTACTTCCAGAACCTGGCCAGGATCGCCGAGCGCGGCAAGCTCGACTCGCTGTTCCTGGCCGACAGCCCGGTCCTGTGGGGAGAGATCGGCCGCCGGCCGTCAGGGGCGCTGGAGCCCACGCTGCTCCTCACCGCCCTGGCGACCGCCACCTCGCGCATCGGGCTCATCGCGACCGCCTCCACCAGCTACAACGAGCCCTACAACCTGGCGCGGCGCTTCGCCTCGCTCGACCACATCAGCGGCGGCAGGGCCGGCTGGAACATCGTCACCACCGCGGGCGCCGACGCCGCGCGCAACTTCAACCTCGACGACCTGCCCGCCCACCGCCACCGCTACGAGCGGGCCGCCGAGTTCGTGGACGTCTCGATCAAGCTGTGGGACAGCTGGGACGACGAGGCTCCGATCGGCGACAAGGACGCCGGCGTGTGGGGCGACACGGACAAGATCTACCCCGCCGCGCACCGGGGAGAGTTCTTCCAGGTCGCCGGAGCGCTGAACGTGCCCAGGCCGCCGCAGGGACACCCGCTGCTGGTGCAGGCGGGCTCGTCCGAGGACGGCAAGGACCTGGCCGCCCGCTACGCCGAGGCGGTCTTCACCGCCCACCAGACGCTCGACGACGCCCGCGCCTTCTACGTCGACCTCAAGGAGCGCACCCGCCAGGCCGGCCGCGACCCGGAGGGCATCAAGATCCTGCCCGGCATCGTGCCGGCGATCGGCTCCACCGAGGCCGAGGCGCTCGCCCTGGAGGAGGAGCTGGACCGGCTGATCAACCCGGAGTACGCCAGGAAGCAGCTCGCCACGCTGCTCGGCGTCGACCCCGAGGACCTGCCGCTGGACCGGCAGCTCCCGGCCGACCTGCCCGACGAGGACGCCGTCGAGGGGGCCAAGAGCCGCTACACGCTGGTCGTCAACCTGGCCAGGCGCGAGAAGCTGACCGTGCGCCGGCTCATCGGACGGCTCGGCGGCGGGCGCGGGCACCGCACGTTCGCGGGCACGCCCGAGCAGGTCGCCGACGCCATCGAGCACTGGTGGCGGAGTGGGGCGGCCGACGGGTTCAACATCATGCCGCCGGTGCTGCCGAGCGGGCTGGAGGTGTTCGTGGACCAGGTGGTGCCGATCCTGCAGCGGCGCGGGCTGTTCCGCACCGAGTACGAGGGGACGACGCTGCGCGACCACTACGGCCTGGCCCGTCCCGCCAACCGCAACCCGCAGCTCGCCGCCCTCTAGGAGACACCCATGGACTACCGGCCCTTCGGGCGCACCGGCGTCAAGGTCAGCCCGCTCACGCTGGGCGCGATGAACTTCGGCCGGCGCGGCAATCCCGACCACGACGACTCGATCCGGATCATCCACCGCGCCCTCGACGCGGGCATCAACGTGATCGACACCGCCGACGTCTACTCCCAGGGGGAGTCGGAGGAGATCGTCGGCAAGGCGCTGGCCGCAGGCCGCCGCGACGACGTGTTCCTGGCCACCAAGTTCCACGGCCAGATCGGCGACCATCCCAACCACCGGGGCAACTCCCGCCGCTGGATCATCCAGGAGGTCGACAACAGCCTGCGCAGGCTGCGGACCGACTGGATCGACCTGTACCAGGCGCACCGGCCCGACACCGACACCGACTTCGACGAGACCCTCGGCGCGCTCAGCGACCTGGTCGGCCAGGGCAAGATCCGTTACATCGGCACGTCCACCTTCCCCGCCGACCAGATCGTCGAGGGCCAGTGGACGGCCGAGCGCCGCGGCCGCGAGCGGGTCGTCAGCGAGCAGCCGCCGTACTCCATCCTGGCCAGGGCCGTCGAGCGCGACGTGCTCCCGGTCGCCCAGCGGTACGGCCTGGCGGTCATCCCCTGGTCGCCCCTGGCCGGAGGATGGTTGTCCGGCCGCTACCTCGACGGCCGCCCGTCGAGGCGCGCCGCGCTCTTCCCCGAGCGCTACGACGCCACCACCGAGGCCAACGCGCCCAAACGCGCGGCGGTCGGCGAGCTGGCCGCGCTGGCGGAGGAGGCGGGCCTGTCGCTGATCCACCTGGCGCTCGCGTTCGTGCTGGAGCATCCCGCGGTGACCTCGGCCATCATCGGGCCGCGCACGCTGGAGCAGCTGGAGTCGCAGCTCGACGCCGTGAAGGTGACGCTCACGCCGGACGTGCTCGACAGGATCGACACGATCGTGCCGCCCGGCGTCACTCTCAACCCGGCCGACGCGGGCTACCACCCTCCGGCCATCACCTCGCCCGGGGCGCGTCGCCGCTCGGGCTGACCCTCACGCATCTCAGAGGCCCTCCGCCCGGTGGCGGAGGGCCTTTGCCGTACGCCCTGCCAGCGGCCGGCTGTCGACATCCTCCACCTTCCGATGTTATTTTCAGTACGTGTACGAAAAGCCTGACGCGCTAGCGCAGAGGACTGGGTTACGGTGAAGAACGCGGAATCAGCAAGCGGACCATCGGTCATCGCTCCGGCCGCGCGGCCAGGGCTCACCCTCGCCGCGGTGGCCGTCGTGCAGTTCATGGTGTCGGTCGACCTGTCAGTGGTGAATCTCGGACTCCCCCAGATCTCCAGCGGACTCGGCTTCAGCGCCGTCGGCCTGACCTGGGTGATCCACGCCTACGCGCTCACCTTCGGCGGGCTCCTCCTGCTCGGAGGCAAGATCGCCGACCGGTTCGGGCACCGGCGGGTGCTCCTGATCGGCCTCGCCGTCTTCGGCATCGCCTCCCTCCTGGGCGGATTCGCGCAGGAACCCGGCCACCTGGTCGCCGGACGCGCCCTGCAGGGCATCGGGGCCGCGGCCCTGTCGCCCGCGGCGCTGGCGCTGCTCACGGTGACCTTCCCCTCCGGCAAGGAACGGGTGCGCGCCTACGGCATCTGGAGCGCCGTCAACGCCGCCGGCGGCGCCCTGGGCGTGCTCATCGGCGGGGCCCTCACCGAGTACGCGGGCTGGCGCTGGGTGATGTTCATCAGCGTCCCGATGGCCGCCATCGCGCTGGGGCTCGCCTGGCGCGGCGTCGCCTCCGCCCCTCCGCTCGCCCCCAGCGGCCGCCCCGACGTGCTGGGCGCCGTCCTGGGTACGGCCGGCATGACGCTGCTGGTGTTCGGGGTCGTGCGCACCGAGCAGTACGCGTGGACCTCGCCGGTCACGCTGGGGACCCTCGCGGCGGCCGCCGTCCTGCTCGCCGCGTTCGTCGCCGTCGAGCGCACCACCACCCGCGACCCGCTCGTACGGCCCGGCCTGCTGGCCAACCGCTGGGTCAGCGGAGCGAACTCCTTCAACCTGCTCCTCGGGGCGGCGATGGCGTCGTGCTTCTACTTCGCCTCCCTCTACCTGCAGCAGGTCCTCGGGACCAGCCCGACGCTCGCCGGGCTTCAGCTCCTGCCGTTCGCCTTCGGCGTGATCATCGGGGCGGCGGTGGCCATCAAGCTCGGCTACCGGGTGGCGCTGCGCACCCTCCTCATCGCCGGCGGGCTCGTCACCGCCGCCGGATTCGCCTGGTTCGGCCTGATGAGCGCCGACGGCACCTTCCTCGTCGACGTGCTCGGGCCCTCGCTCGTCACGAGCATCGGCTTCGGACTCTGCCTCGGCCCGGTCGTCTCCGCGGCCACCGTGGACGTCCCGCAGCGGGACGCGGGCACCGCGTCGGGGCTGCTGTCGAGCTCGCGGCAGATCGGCGCCTCGCTCGGCCTGGCCGCCCTCGGCACCGCCGCCCACGGCCACACCGGGCCCAGCGCCACGCCGCAGGCGCTCGCCGGGGGGTACGGGCTGGGGATGACGCTCGGGGCGGTGCTGCTGGCGGTGGCGGTGCTCATCGCCTTCTTCGTGCTGCCGCGCACCAGCCCGGCGGCTGCGGCCGAGCACGACGCGCCCGCGCAGGGCGCGCCGCGGCTGGTACCCGAGGCCGAATGACGGCTCCACCGCGACGGCCCGCGAACCACGGCACGGCACCCCGCCGTGCCGTGCCGTACTGCGCGGCGCGACGGTTTGTGCAGCGGCGTCCCAGCGGCGGGCACCGCTCCCCGTGGGGCCGCTCCACCTCAGACTGCGTCACCCCAGGCCGCACCCCCTCAGACCGCGCCCCTTCAGGCCGCGGCACCTCGGGGCGCCCCCTCAGACCGCACAACGTCGGCCGCACCGCCTTGGGGCGCGTCTGTTGGTCCACGCCACCTCGCGCCACATCCCCCGGCCGCACGCCGCCGGGCCGCATCGCCGGGGAAGCGCGAAGGCGCATCGCCGTCGGCGTGGCGATGCGCCCTGCTGGTGCGGGACAGGAGGAGGTGTGACCGGTGAGTGACGAGGCGGCGGGGCGGGCGGGCGTGTCGGAGGGGGCGCGCCCGCCCGCGGGGTCAGTCGAGCAGCAGCTCAGGCGAGTGCCGTTCCATCCACACGTGCAGGTCGAGCACCCGCTCGAGCCCGCCGCGCACGGCCACCGGCATGCTCGCCGGGTCCTGCGCCACGACCTGCTGGGCCCACCCGCGGTCGACCAGGGCGAACACTTGCGCGTCTCTCTCGGCGACGAGTTCCTTCACCTGCTGCTGCAGGAAGGCCGCGTATCCGGGGCTCTGCGGCGACGGGAAAGGGCTCTTGACCCGCTCCACCACCGAGCGCGGCAGCACGGGCGCGGCGGCCTGCCGCAGCAGGCTCTTCTCGCGGCCGTCGCAGGTCTTCAGCGCCCACGGCGTGTTGTAGACGTACTCCACCAGCCGGTGGTCGCAGAACGGCACCCGCACCTCGAGCCCGACGGCCATGGACAGGCGGTCCTTGCGGTCGAGCAGGGCGCGGACGAACCGGGTCAGGTGCAGGTGGCAGGTGGTGCGCATCAGCCGGTCCTGCTCGGACTCGCCGTCGAGGTGCTCCACGTCGGCGAGGGCTGCCGCGTACTGGTCGGCGGTGTAGGCCTCGACGTCGAGGCGTTTGCGCAGGCCGGGCTCGATGTGGTCGGTCCTGGCGGCGAGGCTCAGCGGCGGGATGACCATCATCCAGGGGAACGTGCCGCCGCGCAGGAGCTGCGGGTGGTGGAACCACGGGTAGCCGCCGAACACCTCGTCGGCCGACTCGCCGGACAGCGCCACCGTGGAGTGTTCCCTGATCGCCTTGAACAGCAGGTACAGGGAGCTGTCGAGGTCTCCGAAGCCGTTGGGGATGTCGCGCGCTCCGACGGTCGCCTGCCGTACGGCGGGGTCGGACAGGTCGGCGGGGTCGAGCACGACGTCGCGGTGGGTGGAGCGCACGTGGGCGGCGACGTCGCGGACGAACGGAGAGTCGGGTGTGTCGCGCATCTCGTCGGGGACGAAGTTCTCCTCCTGGCCGACGAAGTCGACCGAGAAGCTGCGCACCTGCTCGCCGCGGAGCGCGAGCCGCTCGGCGGCCAGGGCGGTGATCGCGCTGGAGTCGAGGCCTCCGGACAGCAGCACGCACTGGGGCACGTCGGAGATGAGCTGGCGGTCGACGATGCCGGTGAGCAGGTCGCGCACGCGCTCGATGGTGTCGTCGCGGCTGTCGGTGTGCTCGGCGGCGCGCAGGTACCAGTAGGTGCGGTGGCGCGGGCCGGCGCGGTCGACGACCAGGAGCGTGCCCGGCACGAGCTCGTGCATGCCCTTCCACAGGGCCCAGCCGGGGGTCTTGGTCTGGGCGAACAGCTCGCGCAGGCCGTCGGTGTCGACGGCCTTGCGCACGAGCGGGTTGGCGAGGATCGCCTTGGGCTCGGAGCCGAACAGCACGCCGTCGGGGGTCGGGTGGTAGAAGAGCGGCTTGATGCCCATCCGGTCGCGGACGAGCAGGAGCTTCTGGTCGCGTTCGTCCCAGATCGCGAAGGCGTACATGCCCTCGATGTGATCGACGACGCTCTCACCCCATTCCAGGTAGGCGCGGAGCACGACCTCGGTGTCGCTCTCGGTCCTGAACGGGTGCCCGAGCGCCTTGAGGCGGTCGCGCAGGGACCGGAAGTTGTAGACCTCGCCGGAGTAGACCAGGCAGACCTCGCCGGCGGGGGTGCCGGCGGTCATCGGCTGGGCCCCGCCGGGCAGGTCGATGACGGCCAGGCGCCGGTGGCCGAGGGCCGCGTGCGCCCGCACATAGGTGCCGCGGCCGTCGGGACCGCGGCAGGCCATCGTCCCGGTCATCGCGTCGAGCACGTCACCCTGGTGCGTCAGGTCGGCGCCGAACGACACCCAGCCTGCGATTCCGCACATCTCACGACCCCATTTCCACTAGGTTTGCGCGCGCTTCTCGTCGAGTCATGGGGATCGGCTCTCCCGTTCGCGGGGATGTGCGGGGGCGGAGGCTTCGGAAACCTCCGCAAGGCCCGTACGGCACGACCGCCGGTGTGCCCGGCGGAATCGCGCCGCGCACACCGGCGTTTTCGCGGGAGGCAGATCGTTCCGATGCGGTGTCCGAGGAATTCGGGCGCCGTGTTCTCGCCCGTCTGGGCGCCGGTTCGCCGGTACGGCGGCTTTCCCCTTCGATCGAAGAATAGGGCCGCCTCGGCGGGTTCACAGCAATACACTGCCGCACGCATGCCATTTCCATCAATCGACGCCACCAAGCCCCGGCGCGGCGTCGTCATGAACAATTCAACGCCGGCGCGACATAGTTCGACCTTGCGAACCTCGAAACAGCTTCAACTTGCCCGAATATCTGGTAAGATACCATCGAGGCCAGACCCCAACAATGTTCGTTTCACACCTGCCCATGTGAATAATTCACATCGCGTCGATTGGGTGACATATCCACGCCCCCAGTGTTTTGCTAGGATCAGGCGTCAGCACCACTGAGCTCTGGCACGTTGATTTTCGCAACAGTCGATCGTCGTGGCTCGACACGAATGTTCCACCGGTCGTCTCGGAAACACCCCCGCCTCGCTCGTCGATGAACGCAAGCATCGTGGAGGATTGAGATGCCCACAGAAGAACCCCAGACAAAGGGCGTCGGCCGGCCTCCCCGCTTGTCCCTCGAGGCGATCATCGCCGCCGCCGATCACATCCTGCAGTCGGAGGGTTCCGAGAAGCTGTCGATGCGGCGGCTGGCGACCGAGCTCAACAGCGCGCCCATGGCGCTCTACTACCACGTGCGCGACAAGGACGAGCTGCTGCTGCTCCTGATGGAGATGCAGGCGGCGCGCATCCCGCGCCCCGACTTCCCCGACGACCCGCGTGACCGGCTCGTCGCGGTGGCGATCATGCTGTACGAGCTGCTCGCGGAGCGGCTGTGGATCGTCGAGGTGCTGACGGGCGACGACCTGATCGCCCCGTCGGCGCTGTGGTTCGTCGACGAGATGATCGGATCCGCAGTGGAGTACGGGCACAGCCCTGAGCAGGCGGTCTTCATCTATCGCACGATCTGGTACTACATCGTGGGCGATCTGATCGTCCGGGTGAACGGCAAGCGGCGGCGCAGCAGGGCTGCCGGGCCGGTCCACCAGGACCAGGTGATCAGCAGCCTGAACAACGGGACCCACCCCAGGCTGACGGCGGTGTCGGAACGCTGGGCCGAGCTCAACGCTCGCGACACTCACCGGCAGGGGCTGGAGGCGATCGTCGACGGGTTGCTGCGCTCGGCGCCGCTGCCGGAGGGCATCACGGCCGACCGGTAACCGCTCCACCGGCCCCGGGCCACGGGTCGCGGCCCGGAGGTGGCGTCGTGGCCGTTCGGGGCGGGTGCACGCCGGGCCTCGGCGGCGGGGCTGATGGCGGCGCCGTCGCACGGCGTGCGGCGCAAGCGCGGGTCGGGGCCCAGGAGCACGGCACACCAGGCGCCGCAGACGAGCCCGCGACCCAGGCAGGAGCACGCGGCATGGACACACTCGCGGCGCAGGCAGAGGCGAGCGGCGCAGGCAGGAGCGTAAGGCGGAGGGGCGTGACCGCCGTACTCCGAGGTAGCGGTGCCAGGGCGGGAGCGCCGGTGTCAGGCCGGGCCCCCGCCCTTTCGGAAGCAACCGGTCACGGCATCGACGGCCACGGGTTGGCCGCCCTGTCGGCCGCGGCCCGCGCCTGTGACGTCAGCAGCCCGACGACCGCGTCCCGATGCTCGTCGAGATAGAAATGCCCACCCGGAAAAACCCGGAAATCGCATTCCCCGAATGTCGTCTCCCGCCACCCTTCAGCCTCGGAAACGTCGATCTCCGAATCCCGGTCTCCATAGAGAACCGTCACCGGCGAGGTCAACCGCTCCCCCGGCACAACGCGATAGGTCTCGCTCAGCCGATAATCCCCCCGAATGATCGGAAGAAATGCCTGGATGAGCGGATCCTCGTCGAGGATGGAAAGATGAGTCGCCTCCGTGCGACGCAATTCCTCGACCAGTTCCGCGTCGCTCCCCCGGTGCACGATTCCCGGCCTGGTCAATGCCGGCGCCGGGTGTCCTGAAACGACCAGGCGCATCGGTGGATCGCCCGCCGTGGAAAGGTGGCGGGCGATTTCGTAGGCGACGATCGCCCCCATGCTGTGCCCGAAGAGAATGGTCGGAACAGGGGGCCCGCCGAGGGGCAGGTCCGCTGCGAGCAAGGCGGCGAGGCCTTGCATATCCGGCGGCACGGGCTCCGAATAGCGGTCTTCGCGTCCTGGATATTGCACGGCCACGAATTCGACGTCCCACGGCGCGGCGGCGCTCCAGGAGCGGTAGTAGCTGGCGCTGCCGCCGCCGTGGGGGAACAGCAGGACCCTGGCCCGGGCGTAGGGCCGGGGGTCGAGCCGGCGGAACGCGCCGGCCCGGTGGTCTCTGGGCAGGGGGTCGGTCAGCATGGCGGCCTCATTCGCTCGCGACCGGCGCCATGGAGATGCTCCAGAAGTCGGCGTAGCGCCCGCCACGCCGGAGCAGCTCGTCGTGGGTGCCCTCCTCGGCGACCCGTCCTTGGTCGAGGAAGACGATGCGGTCGGCGCGCTGCACGGTCCGCAGCCGGTGGGCGACCATCACGACGGTGCGCCCGGCCATGAGCCGTTCGATGCCTTCGTGCACGGCCGCCTCGTTGACGGGGTCGAGTGCGGAGGTGACCTCGTCGAGCAGGACGATGGGCGCGTCCTTGAGCAGGGCGCGCGCGATGGAGACACGCTGGCGTTCGCCGCCGGACAGCAGCGCGCCGCCTTCGCCGACGTCGGCCGACCAGCCGCCGGGCAGCCGTTCGACGACCTCGTCGAGGCGGGCGGCGCTCGCGGCGGCCCGCACCTCGGCGTCGGTGGCGTCGGGGCGGCCGAGGCGCACGTTCTCCTCGATCGTGCCGTCGAAGAGGTAGACGTTCTGGAAGACGATGGCGATGTGCCGCATGAGCTCCTCGGTGCTCATGGAGCGCACGTCGACGCCTCCGACGCGCACCGTTCCCGATTCGGCGTCGTAGAAGCGGGCGAGCAGTTGCAGCAGGGTGCTCTTGCCCGCGCCAGACGGTCCGACGACGGCCAGGCGCTGCCCTTCGGGCAGGGAGAGCGTGACGTCGTCGATGACCGTGCGGCCGTCGTGGCGGAAGGAGACGTTCTCGAAGGTGACGTCGTGGCCGGCGGGGAGGAGCGGCTCGGCGGGTTCCGGTAGCGGCTCGGTGCGCAGGACGGTGTCGAGCCGGTCGAGTTCGGAGCGGGCGCCGCGCAGCTTGCCGCCGATGTCGGACAGCGACAGCAGCGGGTCGGCGCACCGGGCGGCGAGCACGAGGATCGTGAGGATCTCGGCCGCGCCGATGCTTCCGCCGATGACCAGGTAGGCGCCCAGGACCAGCAGCGCGGTGAAGATCGCCTGCACGGTGAGGGTGAGGCCCACGGCGCCCGGCAGGACGGCCAGCACGGTGCGGCGGGAGGTGCTCTCCACCTCGCGCAGCGAGTCGTCGAGCAGGTCGAAGCGCTCGCCTGTCCTGCCGCCGGCGCGCAGCACGGGCTGGGCCTGGAGGAACTCGATGACGCGGCTGGTGGCCTCCTTGTCGCGGGTGTGGCGTTCGTGGTCGGTGGCGGCCATGGAGCGGGCCGTCCACGCCTGGATGGCGGCGACGACGGGCGCGGCGGCCAGCGCGGCGAGGCCGAGCTGCCAGTTGAAGGCGGTCATGACCACGACGATGGTCAGCGGCGTGACGCAGGCGGAGACGAAGGGGGCGAGCAGGTGCGCCGACACGCCCATGG
Source organism: Nonomuraea sp. NPDC050663 (assembly GCF_044456985.1). Taxonomy (NCBI): domain Bacteria; kingdom Bacillati; phylum Actinomycetota; class Actinomycetes; order Streptosporangiales; family Streptosporangiaceae; genus Nonomuraea; species Nonomuraea sp. NPDC050663. Next base: position 331,994 of record NZ_JBITGL010000007.1, on the reverse strand, counting down.
CCTGCAGCAGGCCGCGGCTGGCCATGATCGACACCTCGCCGACCCTGCCGCTGTCGTACCAGCCGATGGGCAGGCGGGCCAGGTGCTCGCCGAGCCGGTAGTACATGCCGCGCAGCATCGTGGTGCCCACGCGCATGCCGGACAGGTCGCTGAAGTAGCGCAGCACGGCGTAGACGGCGACCGCGCCGCCGAAGCCGGCCAGCCAGGGCACGGCCTGGCCGGGGTCGTCGCCGAGCAGCGCGGCCAGGACGGGCACGAGCAGGGCGTAGGACAGGCCTTCGACGACCGCAGTGACGGTCATGAGGGCCACGGTGCGGCGCATGGACCGGGCGTAGTCGTCGCCCAGCACGCGCAACAGCATGCGGATCATCGGGGGTCGCCTCCTTGCTGTGCGTGACCCAGGGTGTCGATCTCGTCGTCGAGGACGGAGCGTTGCGCCTGCCAGAAGGCGGCGAACCTGCCGCCGCGTTCGAGCAGTTCGCCGGGGCTGCCGCTCTCGACGATGCGGCCGTCGTCGAGCACCACGACGGTGTCGGCGTCGGCGACGGTCTCCAGGCGGTGGGCGATCACCAGGATGGTGCGGTCGCCGCCGAGGCTCGCCAGCGCGTGCCGTACGGCCTGCTCGGTCTGGGGGTCGGCGAAGGCGGTCGCCTCGTCGAGCACCAGGACGGGCGCGTCGGCGAGCAGCGCGCGGGCGATCGCGATGCGTTGCGCCTCGCCGCCGGACAGGCCTGCCTCCTCGCCGATCACGGTCGCGTAGCCGTGGGGCAGTTGCAGGATGCGTTTGTGGATGTTGGCCAGCTCGGCGGCGCGCACGACGGCCTCGGGGTCGGCGTGTGGCACGGCGAGCGCGATGTTGTCGGCGACCGAGGCGCGCAGCAGGCGCACGTCCTGGAAGACGAAGGAGACGCGCTGGTACAGCTCGCGGCTGCCGATCTGGCGCAGGTCGACCCCGCCCAGGGTGACCGAGCCGCCGGTCGGGTCGAAGAAGCGGGGCAGCAGTTGCACCAGTGTGGACTTGCCGCTGCCGGAGGGTCCGACGACGGCGGTGACGGTGCCGGGTTCGAGGACCAGGTCGATGCCGCGCAGGACCTCGCGGTCGGTTTCGTAGCCGAAGCGCACATCGCGCAGCTCGACCCGGTGTCCGCTGGGCGTGACCGGTCGCGCCGGCTCCGGCAGCGGGGGCACGCCGAGGACCTCCTTGATGCGGCCGACGGCGCGGCCGGCGGCCTGCAGGTCGTCGAAGCCGTGGCCCAGGGCGGCGACCGGCGCGGTGAGGCCGAGGCCGAGCAGCAGGAACGGCAGCAGATCGACCGGCGCCAGGCCGCCCGAGGTGATGAGGAGCGTGCCGCCGGCGAGCACGACGAGCAGCACGAACGGCGGCGACAGCACGAGTTGCATGCCCGCGGCGACCAGCGACATGCCGCGCACCCACCGGAAGAAGGTGCCGACGAAGTCGTCGACGGCGGTGAGGAACGTGCGGTGGGAGCGTTCGGAGCCGCCGAACGCCTTGACCACGGCGATGCCCTGCACGAACTCGATCACGGAGCTGGCGATGCGTCCCATGGCGCCGTCGAACTCCTCCTGCTCGCGGGTGCGCGCGGGGAGCATGAGCAGCGGGACGTGCGCGATGGCCAGCACCACCGGGATCAGCGTGAACAGTGTCATCCGCCAGTCGATGGCGAACAGGTAGACCAGCGACACCAGCGGCACGACGAAGGCGGCCACCAGTTCGCCGGGGGCGTGGGCGATCAACGGGTGCACCGCGCTCACGTCCTCGCCCACCACCTTGGCCAGCTCGCCGGTGCGGCGCCTCGAGAACCAGCCGATCGGCACCCGCCCCAGATGGGCGGCGAGCTGCCGCCGGAAGGTCAGCTGCACCTTGCCGTCGAGCACGTGGCCGAGCCCGGAGGAGGCCGCGGTGAACACCAGGCGGACGAACAGGCCGGCCGCGCCCGCGATCACCACGAACCACACGTGGGCCTCGTCGACGGGCCCGGGTGTCAACAGGGTGCGGCCCAGCTCGACGACGGCCAGCAACGGCGCGAGGCCCGCGACGGCGCCTATCACCTGGAAGGCCACGACGGCGGCGAAGCTCCAGGCATGGGGGCGCAGCAGCCGTCCCATGCTCCAGCCGGGCGCGGGATCCGCCTCCCTCAGCGCCGCGGCGGAATCAAGTGCGCTCATGGCTCTCCCATCCGATTCGTACGCGTACGATTATCATCCTCCGTCTGGCCGGACAGCGCAACCGCACGCCTCAGAGATCGGCTGCCGTCAGAGGCTCTCCCGGCTCCGGCTTGGCCGCCTCGGGGTAGCCGAGAGCTTCGGTCAGCTCCCTCCAGGCGCGCGCGACGGTCAGGTGGCGCTGCCCGCCGCGCAGCGGGTCGGCGCCGAGTTCGACGCGCTCGCGCAGGGTGTCCAGGGCGGTCAGCACGCCCTGGCCCCAGACGTCGTTGACGGCCCGCGCCCAGGTGGGCGATTCGGCGGCGCCGACGAAGTCGCCGGTCACGCCCAGGCCATCGGACGGCAGGACCTGATCGTCCGGGTTCGACGGCAGCCGCAGCACCGGGCTCCAGATGACCGGGCCGTGCGTGTTGGCCAGCATGAGGTTGCCCGCGTCGGTGCCGACGGTGATCCGGTGCAGCAGCAGGCTGCTGCTGTCGTCGCCCTCCCGCATGCGGTTCTCCACCCGCAGCGTGAGCGGTACCCCGGCGACCTGCCCGTCCACGCTGGTGAACGGCCGTCCGCGCGGTACGGCCACGGCCGCCAGGCTCCAGGGGCGCAGCCCGTCGAAGATCCCGGCCAGGATGTCGAGCAGGTCGAAGGAGACCTGCACGGCGCACAGCGCGTCGACGAAGACGGGGGCGCGCAGCGCGACCAGGCGGCGGGCGGCGGCGGTGAAGCGGCGGACGGGTTCGAGGTGCGGGTAGAAGGTGTTGAGCACGTACTGGGTCCCGGCCTTGCGGGCCGCGCGCAGGCACGCGGCGAGCTCGTCCGGGTGCACCGGGTGCTCCTGCAGCACGTGGATGCCGCGCCCGAGCAGCTCCTGGGCGAGCTGGGCGCCCCTGCCGCCGCCGACCGCGCTCGACACCACGACGCACGCGGCGTCGACGTCGCCGGGCAGCCGCTCCACCGCGTCGTAGAGCGGCACGCCGTACTGCTCGGCCAGGGCCACGGAGCGGGCGCTTCCCCTGGCCAGGATGCCGGCGAGCCGGTAGCGGCCTGGGTCGCGGGCCAGGGCGGCCAGGTAGATCTGGCCGAAGCGGGTGCCGCAGACGACGACGTTCACCGCGCCTGTCCCCGCGGCGAGGTGATGGCCCGCGCGATGCTCGCCACGTGCGGCGGGAGCAGCCATCCGTCGGCGCCGCCAGGCAGGTCGAGAACCGTCAGGTCGCCAAGGCAGGTCTCGGCCCAGGCTCCGGCGCCGGACGCCGCGAGCAGGGTGATGTCGCCCGCGTAGGGCTCGTCCGGGGCCGGGCCGGGGGCGATGAGCGTCAGGCGGCCGACGGTCACGTCGGCCTCGGCGAGTGCGCGGGCCAGGTCCAGGGCGATCGGGGCGCCGGGACCGTGGCCGATGATCTCGACGTCGCCGATTCCCGCCTGCCGTACCTCGTGGGCGGGCGTTCGCGCGGTGACGCCCAGCAGCGGACCGGCGGCGGCGAGCTCGTCGATGAGCGCGCCGTAGCCGGTGCCGTCCTGCACGAGCAGGCGCACCGGCCCGGTTCCCGCCGTTGACAACGGCACGAGCGACGACGTGGAGGCGGCGGCCTCGGGCTGCGGTGGCAGGTCGGCGCGTGCCTGCAGCCACCGCGCCAGCCCGGCGACCGTGGGCTCGTCCAGCAGGGCGCGCAGCAGCACGTCGAAGGTGACCCGCGCGGCCTGCGGGAGCCGCTCGCGCACCTGGCCGACGAACTGCGCGGCCAGCAGCGAGTTGCCTCCCGCGTCGAAGAAGCCCTGCTCGCGGCTGGGCGGTTCGCCGCCGAGCACCTCGGCCCACAACCGCGCGATGCCGCTCTCGACCCCCGGCAGGGGCGGCTCGGACACGCGACCCTGGCGGGCGCCCGGCGCGGGAGCGGAGGCGAGCAGCCGCTTGCGGTCCACCTTCCCGTTCGCGGTCAGGGGAAGCGTCTCGACGACGCGGACCATCGCCGGGACCATGTGCGGCGGCAGCCGGTCGGCCACCCATCCGGCGAGCTCGCCCGGCTCGGCCGTGGCCCGGGGCTGCGGGACGACGAAGGCGACCAGGGCGCGCTCGAACGCGTCGCCGCCGGTCGCGAGCACGACGCAGGCGGCCACGCCCGGGTGCTCGCCGAGCACCGCCTCGATCTCGCCCGGCTCGATCCGGTGCCCGCGGATCTTGACCTGCTGGTCGGCGCGGCCGAGGAACTCGATCTCGCCGTCCTGCAGGTACCGTCCGAGGTCGCCGGTGCGGTAGAGCCGCTCCCCCGTCGCCGGGTGCACGATGAAGCGCTCGGCGGTGCGCCCTGGATCGCCGAGGTAGCCGTCGGCCAGCCCGGCGCCCGCGATGTGGAGCTCGCCCGTGACCAGGTCGGGGCAGTCGCGCAGGGCGCCGTCGAGCACGTGGAACCGCTGGTTGGCCAGCGGCACGCCGTACGGGATGCTGCGCCAGTCCGGCTCGACGCGCCTGATGCGGTGGTAGTTCGACCAGATCGCCGCCTCCGTCGCCCCGCCCAGGCTGACCAGCTCGGTTCCGGGCAGGTGACGTACGGCGTGGCCGGGCAGCGACAGCGGGATCCAGTCGCCCGACAACATCGCCAGCCGCAGCCCCGTGAGGTCGGCTGGCTCCGCGTCGAGGTAGTGCATGAGCATCTGGAGCTGCGCGGGCACCGAGTTCCACACGGTCACGCCGTGCCGGGAGACCGTGTCGGCCCAGTGCGAGGGGTCGCCGCGGCGCGCGGGGTCGGGCAGGACGAGGGCGGCGCCCAGGGCCGGGGGCCCGAACAGGTCGTAGACGGACAGGTCGAAGCTCAGCGCCGCCAGGCCCAGGACCCGGTCGTCCTCGCCGACGCCGAAGCGCCGGTTGATGTCGTGCACGGTGTTGGCGGCGGCGCGGTGGCTGATCATCACGCCCTTGGGCACGCCGGTCGAGCCGGAGGTGTGCATGACGTAGGCGAGGCCGGTGTCCGGGACCGCAGGCGGCGCGGGGAGGTCCGGGAGCGAGCCCGCGGCCGTCACGTCCACGGCTGTCACGTCCACGGCTGTCACGCCGGGCGGGAGGCCGACGTCGCCCGCGACGACCGCGAGCCGGGCGCCGCTGCCGGTGAGGATGCGGTCGCGGCGTACAGCCGGCTGGGCCAGGTCGACGGGCACGTACACGCCTCCGGCCAGGAGCACGCCGAGCACGCCGACGGCCTGCTCCCTGCTCTTGTCGATCAGGACGCCGACGAGGTCGCCCGGCCCGCAGCCCTCGGCGCGCAGCCGCCCGGCCACGGCGGCGGCGCGTCCCAGCCATTGGCCGTAGGTCATCGTCCCCTTGGGGTCGATCACCGCGATCCGGTCGGGGAAACGCCGCGCGTACGCCACGAGCGGATCGTGCAGCAGGCCGCCGGGCGCGGGCGCGTCGGTGGCGTTCACGGCCAGGCGTACGGCACGCTGCGCCGGGGGCAGCGGCTGCGGGTCGGCCGCCGACCACGTCTCGTCCGATGCGGCGAGGCAGCGCAGGAGCGTCTCGAACGCGGTGAACATCTCCTCGGCCAGGCCGTCGGGCAAGACGCCCTCGCGCACGTCCCAGTTCATGTCCAGCCCGCCGTACTGGTCGCCGACCTGGCAGTCGATCCACACCTGCGGGGTCTGGCTGATGCCGTACGACGGCCGGGCCGCGCGCCCGGCGGCCGAGACGGCGCCGCCGCCCACGCCGATGCTGCCCGTGAACACCACCGGCAGCCCGCCAGCCTCGCGCCCGCGCCGGCGGGCCAGCTCGCGCAGCACCTCGACGCCGCTGTAGAGCCGGTGGTCGAGGTCGTCGAAGACGCGCTCGCCTAGCGCGCGGGCGCGGTCGGCGAAGCTCGTACGGCCCGCGGGCTCGACGGCGAGCAGGCTGAGCGAGGTGAAGTCGCCCAGCAGCCGGTCCACGTGCGGGTGCAGCGGCATGCGGTTGAGCACCGGCAGCCCGAGGCAAAAACGTTCGGTGGCGCTCCAGCGGCCGATGGTCTCGGCGTAGGCGGCCAGCACCGCGTTGGCCGGGGTGACGCCGCATGCGGCGGCTCGGGCCTTCAGCGCCCGCCACACGCCGTCGCCGAGGGTGGTGGTCAGGCGGCGGAAACGCGGCGGGGTGCGCGCAGGGTCGTGGTCGTCGCGCAGCGGCAGCGCGGGCGCGCCGGGCAGTTCGTCGAGGCGGGCCAGCCAGTACTCCCGGTCGCGCGCGTACGGCTCGCCGTCGCGCAGGCGCCGCTCGGCCAGCACGTAGTCGCGGAAGCTCGCCCCCGCCGCGGGCGGCTCGGCGTCGGGCCGCCGGTAGCGCCGGTCGAGCTCGTCGAGCACCTGCTGCAGGCTGAGCCAGTCGAGCGCCATGAAGTCGACCGACACGTGCAGCACGCTGCGTTCGGGCGTCAGGGTCAGGCGCAGCTCGTACATGGGCCGCTCGCCGGTGGGGTGCACCTTGTGCGACAGCTCTTCGCGCACGCCCGTGATGGTCTTCTCGATGGTCTCGGCGGAGTCCTCGCGCAGGTCGGCGACGGCGATGGCGGTGCCGGGCGGTTCGGGCACGACGCGTTGCGTGCCGTCCTCGCGGATGACCGTGCGCAGGGTCTCGTGGCGGCGAACCAGGCCGTCCCACGCCCGCCGCAGCCTGTCGGGGTCGAGGTCGGCCGGGTAGTCGAACTCCTGGTAGAGGTGGCAGGAGACGCCGCCGTAGTCGAAGGCCGGGTTGCGGCCGAACAGGTAGGCCGCCTGGATGTCGGTCAGCGGGAAGGGCTGGTCGCGCTCCTGCGGCCGGTCCTGCCAGACGCCGTGACCGGTGGCGTCGACGTCGGCCATGACGGCCAGCAGTTCGGCCTTGCGGCTGCGCAGCTGCCGCAGGCGCGGCTCCGTCATGGCGCCCCGGGGCGCGCGGAAGCGCAGCTGCTCCCCCTCGCGCCAGAGCCGGATGCCGGCGCCGGCGAACTCCTCCAGCAGGTCGCGGGCGTTCACACGGCACCTTCCTCGAAGTCGTCGCCCGCCCGGCCGCCGAGCGTGTCGATGAGCGTGCTCAGCCCGGAGACCGTGGGGGTGCGCATGACCTCGCGCATGGGCAGGTCGACGCCCCACGCGCCGCGGACCTCGGCGACGAAGCGGGTGGCGAGCAGGCTGTCGCCGCCGAGCCGGAAGAAGTTCTCGTCGCGGCCGACGGAGTCCAGGCCGAGCAGCTTCGTCCAGCGTTCGGCGACGAACCGCTCGGTGGGGCCGCGCGGCGGATCGCCCACGTCGCGGGGGCGGTCGGCAGACTGGCGCAGGACGTCCTCGATGCGGCGGCGGGCGACCTTGCCGTTGGCGCTGAGCGGGAGCGCGGGCAGGACGGAGTAGTGGGCGGGCGCCATGTGCTCGGGCAGGCGGTCTGCCACCTTCCGGCGCAGGCGGTCGACGTCGATGCCCGCCGCGGTCTTCGGGCGGTCGGCGGTGAGCAGGATCTCGCCGGTGTCCTCGGCGCGCAGCACCCGGACGTCCGTCAGGCCCGCTTCCAGGCAGGCGCGTGCCCAGCGGCCGGAGGCGTGCAGCCAGGCGTCCGCCGGGCGACCCTGCTCGAACCTGCCCGCGCGGGCTTCCAGCGGGAGGGCGGTCAGCAGGGCGAGCGGGGTCGGGTGGGCACGTTCGAGCAGGTAGAGGCGGCCGCCGGGGGCCAGCAGCAGGGCCATGGTGGCCACGGCGGTCCCGGGGTCGGACATGCGGTGCAGGGTGTTGGCGGCGACGACGGCGTCGAAGGTGTGCACGTGGCGGCCGTCGATCGCGGCCGTGCCCTGGACGGCGACGAGGGGCTCGTGGCCTTCCTCGCGGAGCGCCTTCTCGGCCCTGGCCAGGGCCGGGCGCGAGGAGCCGAGCAGGGTGTAGTCGACGCGACCCACGGCGACGCGGCCCTCGGCGACGCGACCCACGGCGACACGGTCCTCGTCGGCATGCCCCTCGTCGCCGTGGCCCTCGTCCAGCGCGGCGAGCAGCCGGGCGGCGCTGAGCCAGCCCGCCACGTCCCACTCGGCGACGGACTGGAGGCCGGTGCCGCGCAGGTCGTCGGCGATCTCCGCGAGGCAGCGGGCGGTGGCGGGCATCAGGTCGTTGAGCGCCTCGGGCGCGAGAACCGGGTCGTCCAGCAGGGCCGTGGCTTCCGCCTCGCCGGTCAGGATGGCGGCGTAGAGGGGCCCGGCCCACTCCAGAGCGGTGACGACGTGGTCGAGCCTGGTCCCCCGGGCGGCCTCGCGGACCTGCTTGATCCACGCGGCGCCGGTGACCTCGTCCCAGCGCGGGCCGCGCTCGAACCCGCCCGGCGTGCGGGTGAGCACCTCGCGCTGGGCGAGGTAGGCGAGCCAGAGGTCCAGCACGGGCCGCTGCTCGTCGCAGACCCCGGCGTACGGCGCGGCGAGCCTGGAGGCGACGAGCTCGGCGAGCAGCACCTCCACCAGGTGGTGCTCGGCGGGATCGACGCCCGTGGAAGGGGGCAGGAAGGGGTGCGCCGCCGCTGCGGGCGGGTGCCCGGGCACCACCGGAGGCGCCGGAGCGCTTTCGACGAGCGCCGCCACCACTTCCTTGCGCCCCTCGCTCACCACCACGGCCACGGCCTGGGCCACGGCAGGATCGTCCTGCAGGCACGACTCGATCTCCCCCAGCTCCACGCGGAAGCCGTTGATCTTCACCTGGTGGTCGAGGCGCCCCAGGAACTCCAGGTTCCCGTCGGGCCAGTAGCGGCCCAGGTCGCCGGTGCGATACCAGCGCTCGCCCTCGTGCACCGGGAACCGGGCGGCGGTCAGCTCAGGGTCGCCCCGATAGCCGAGGGCGACGCCGCTGCCGCCGATCCACAGCTCGCCCGGCACCCAGTCCGGGCAGTCGCGCCCCCTGCCGTCGACCACCCTGAACCGTTGGTTGCGCAGCGGCGTGCCGTACGGGATCGAACGCCAGCCCTCCCCCACCTCGGCGACCTCGAACGCGTTGGACCAGATCGCCGCCTCAGTGGCGCCGCCGAGCGCGATCAGCCGGCAGCGGCCGGCGGACGCGCGGGCCAGGCGGGCGGGCAGGTCGAGGCCGATCCAGTCGCCGGACAGCAGGGCCAGGCGCATCGTGCCGGGCAGCGGCGCGTCTCCGGCGGCGGTCAGCACCATGTCGAGCAGGGCGGGGACGGTGTTCCAGACGGTCACGCCGTGGGCGCGGCACAGGGCCAGCCACTCGGCGGCGTCGCGGCGTCCGGACTCGGGCACCAGGACGGCGGCGCCGCCGGCGGACAGGAGGCCGAAGACGTCCCAGACGGACAGGTCGAAGTCGAGCGCGGACACGGCGAGCACCCGGTCGGCCGGGCCGATCCCGAATCGTTGGTTGATGTCCTCGACGGTGTTGGCGGCGGCGCGGTGGCTGAGCTCGACGCCCTTGGGCAGGCCGGTGGAGCCCGAGGTGAAGATCACGTAGGCGGGGTCGCCGTCGTCGGCGGGCACGGGGGCGTCCAGCGGGTGCGCTCGCAGGGCCTCGCCGATCGGGAGGGTCTCGACGCCGGGCGTGGCGGGCAGTGCGGCGCCGTCGAGGACGACGCGGGCGCCGCTCAGCTCCAGGATGCGGGCCCGTCGTTTCGCCGGCTGGTCCACGCCGATGGGCACGTACGCTGCTCCGGCGGCCAGCACGCCGAGGACGGCGGCGATCTGGTCGGGGCCCTTGGGCGCGACGACGGCGACGTACGAGCCGCGCCCCACGCCGCGCGCGGCCAGCGCGCCGCCGATGGCCAGCGCCCGCCGCGCCAGCTCATCGTGAGCCAGCGATCCCGCCGCGCCCCACAGCAGGGCGGGCCGGCCCGCGCGCGCGGCGGCGCGCTCGAAGAACGTGGTGTGCAGCAGGTCACCGCTCATCGTGCGGACCCGCCCGTTGACCTGGGCCCGCGTCTCGACCTGTACGGCGGGCAGCTCGATCCTGGGCGCGTCCTCCCAGTCCCCGTCGAGCAGCCCGCGCACCAGCCCCTGGTAGGCCGCCATCATCGCGTCCAGCATCCCGGCCGGGAACAGCGCCTCGACGGCGTCCCAGACCAGGCGCACCCCGCCGTCGCGGGTGCGGTAGATCTGGTGGTCGAGCCAGATCTGCGGCGTCTGCGACAACATCCACGTCGCGTCGCCGAAGCGGGCCGCGAACTCGTCGGGGATGAGCGGCGCCGACAGGTCGTACGAGAAGACGACGGGCGCCGTGCGCGGCGCGTCCCTGTCGGTGCGAGCGAGGTCGCGCAGCACCTCGACGCCGGTGTAGGAGGCGTGCCCGATGTCCTCGTGCAGCCGCCGCTGGACGGCGCGCGCCCGCTCGGCGAAGCCCTCGCCCGCGAGGTCGACCTCGAGCAGCAGCAGCCCGGTGAAGTCGCCCACGAGGCTGCCGATCTCGGGGTGGGCGTCGAGGTCGCGGTCGAAGAGCGGCAGGTTGAGCAGGAACCGGTCGTCGCCGCTCCATCGCGCGAGCACCAGGGAGTAGGCGGTGGCCAGCACCGCCGCGAGCGTCAGCCCCGCCTCGCCCGCGCGCCGTTCCAGGACCTGCCACTCGCCGCCGGTGAGCGCGAAGTATCGGCGCGCGAACCGGGGCACGCCCGCCGCCTCGGGTTCGACGGCCAGCGGGAGCCTGGGTCCTCCCGGCAGCTCCGGCAGCCGCCGCTGCCAGTAGGCGTGCGCCCGCTCGCGTTCCGGGCGGCGCACCTCGGCCATGTCGGCGAGGTAGCGGCCGAAGCTGTAGGTGAGCTCGCCGAGGCTGCCGGGGTCGTCGTAGAGGGCGGCCAGCTCGATGAGCATGAGCCGGAAGCTGGCCAGGTCCGCGACGAGCAGGTCGACGTTGAAGTGCAGCCGGTCGACGCCGCCGGGCAGCCGGGTCAGGTGCACGTCGAGCACCTCGCCGCGGCTGACGTCGAGCACCCGGTGCGCCTGCTGGGCGCGCAGTTCCAGGGCCGCCGCCCCGGCCTGGCCGGCGGGCAGGTCGCGCCAGTCGCGCACGGTCATGCCGGGCCACGGCGACTCGGCCAGGATGCGGTGGGTCGCGTCGTCGGCGAAGCGGGCACGCAGCATCGGGTGGCGTTCGATGAGGCGGCGCACGGCCTGCTCCAGGCGGTGCGGTTCGACGCGCGCCACGTCGAACTCCAGGTAGTTGTGGCAGCCGACGCCGCCGAGCGGCTGGTGGTCGGCGCGGCCGATGAGGTAGGCCTGCTGCACGGGTGTCAGCGGGAAGACCGACTGATCGTGCGGCTCCGGGCCGGTGGCCGCGGGCCGCTCGGCGGCCACCGAGCCCGCGAGCAGGTCCGACCACGCGCACAGTCGAGGGTCGTCGGACAGCTGGGCGAACGTCACCTCGGCCCCGGCCCGGTTGAGCCGGTTGGCCAGGCGCATCAGCTCGATCGACTGCAGGCCCAGTTCGAAGACGTTGCTGTCGTCGTCGTCCCGGGTCAGTTCGATGCCCATGAGCTCGGAGACCGTGCGGCGCAGCGCGTCCAGGTCCATCCCGGCCTTCGCGGCGCCGGGCGCGGCGCGGTCGATCATCTCCGATGGCATTTCCAGGCTCCCTTGCGCGAATTCGAGGTCACGTCGAGATCATCCGGACCAGCTGACCGCCCAGCGCGGTTTCCGGATCGCCCAGGTCGAAGACCAGATCGAAGTGGTTCCTGGACGGCACGACGAGGTCGGTCACCCTGCCGCCCGCGGCGCGTACGGCGGCGACGAACGCGGCCTGCTGCCTGGCGAACTCGCCGGTCTCGTTCTCCCCGCGCGCCACGACGAGCGGGGCGAGCCCGGCGCGCACCCCGTGGATCGGGCTGCACGCGCGGGCGGTCGCGGGGTCCAGCCCCAGCGCCCGGTTCACATAGGTCCCGCACAGCGGTTCCAGGTCGTAGACGCCGCTGAGCAGGATCGCGCCGGAAGGCTCGACCCCGCCCCGATGCCATCCGGCCTCCAGCAGCGCCATCATGACCAGGTGCGCGCCCGCGGACATGCCGCTCAGGTAGACGGGGCCTGGGGCGTGGGCGCACACCCACCGGATGCCGTCGGCGACCATGGCGACGATGTCCGGCAGCGGATGGGCGGGCGCCAGGCCGTAGCCGAGCGCGACGACCGAGACGCCTCTGGGCACCAGGTCGAGCGCCAGGAAGGACGACTCGTGCCTGCTGAGCTCCTGCCAGTAGCCGCCGTGGACGAACACCAGCGTCGGCGTGCCGTCCCCGCCCGCCGGGAACAGGTCGAGCCGTTGCCCGGGCCGCGGGCCGTACCTGACGCCGAGCCGCGCGTCGAGCCGTTCGCGCGCCCGGGCGCTGCGCGCCGCGTACTCCGTCAGGTACACGCCGATGTCGGCCACGCGCGAGCTCGGCGAATACTGCAGGTCCAGTTCCCGCCGGTCGTGGGCAAGAGGCATGGTCACGCTGTCACGCCTTCCTGGTGTCGGGCCTGGCCGGGGTCCGGATCGGGGCGGATCCGGACCCCGGCCCCGGCCCTGCGCGCTTCAGTGGGTGTCGGCGCGCATCTGGGCGAAGTACTCGTTCTGCGTGGGAAGCTCCTGCACGAGCTTGTCGGCCTTGATGCGGATGCGCTGGAACTCCGCCAGCGCGGCCCGCTCGTCGGCCAGGTCGAGCGCCGGCGAGTGCTTCACCTCGATGCCGCCGGCGCCCAGCAGGATGCAGTTGTAGGAGTACGGCGGCAGCCCGTGGTAGTACGGGTAGACCGACTCCGTGTCGGGCACCTTGTGCTTCCAGATCTCGATGCGCTCGGCCAGCGCGTCGGGGATCTTCCGCGTCTTGGTGTCCTTCCAGTACTGGTTGTCGGCGCGCCTGGCGCCCACGTAGTGCAGGCACAGGAACTCGCGCACGCCGTCCATGACGTGCGCGATGGAGCGGTTGTACAGCTCGCGCTGCAGCTCGTCGCCGCGCCCTGACGGGAAGTACTTCACCATCTGCTCGATGGCGTGGTGGATGAAGAAGATCCCCGTCGACTCCAGCGGCTCCACGAACCCGCTCGCCAGGCCGACGGCGACGCAGTTCTTCACCCACGAGCGGCGGCTGCGGCCGATCCGCATCTTGATGTGGTTGGCGGGCACGTCGGCCGCGGCGGGCCCGACGAAGTCGCGCAGCACCTGCTCGGCCCGCTCGGGCGTGGAGTAGTCGCCCGCGTAGACGTAGCCGGTGCCGATGCGGCTGATCAGCGGGATGGTCCAGATCCAGCCGGCCTCCTGGGCGGTGGCCGTCGTGCACGGCCGCAGCGGCTCGCGGTCCATGTCGAGCGGCACCTGGAGGGCGACCGCGCTGTCGTTGGGCAGCGTGTCCTGGTAGGAGACGAACGGCTCGCCGAGCGCCTTGTTCAGCAGCAGCGCGCGGAAGCCTGTGCAGTCGACGAACAGGTCGGCGCTCAGCTCGCCGTGCTCGGCGGTGGCGACGTGGGTGATGAAGCCGTCCTCGTCGAGCCCGACGTCGACGACGTTGTCGACGATGTGGCGCACGCCGCGCCTGGTGGAGTAGCCGGTCAGGTAGGTGGCCAGCAGGTGCGCCTCGAAGTGGTAGGCGTAGGGGATCTGCACGCCCTGGTATTCGGCGATGGTCGAGCGGGCCGCGCCCTCGTCGTGGTGCTGCTCGACGAAGCCCTGGTCGAGCAGGGTGCCGTCGAGGTAGCGGGGCGAGCGCTCCGCGTCGCACAGCGAGGCCATCACGAAGCAGTCCTTGTCGAACCTGCTCGTGGTCGGGTGGCGCAGCCACCAGTCGCTGAGCGGGAAGCCGTCGACCGAGGCGAGCTGCTCGAAGGGGTGGTAGAAGTGGTGGCCGGGCTCGCGCCAGTTCTCGAAGCGCACGGCCAGCTTGTAGGTGGCGTTGCAGGCCGGCATCCAGTCCGACTCCGCCAGCCTGAGGAACTCGAAGAAGTGCCGGATGTCGCTGAAGGTGGCCTCGCCGACGCCGACGGTGCCGATGTGGGCCGACTCCACCACCGTCAGGTCGATCCTGTCGCCGAAGGCGGCCGCCAGGTAGGACGCCGTCATCCAGCCGGCCGTGCCTCCCCCGACGATGACGACTCTCCTGGACTTTCCCGGGTCACCGTGGTGATCGCCGGCTCCGCGGGCAGTCATCCTCGCACTCTCCTCTGGACCGGTGACTCGCCGGACTGGATGCGGGCGGCCAGCGCGGGCGCCCGCCGTTCCTGCTCCCCGCCGAAGGGCCGCCACTGGTCGGGGAAGACCTCGGGGAACATCGTTCGCGCGGCCGAGCGCCGCAGGTAGGCGGCGCCGGTCGAACCGGCGGTGCCGCGCTGGGCGCCGAGGAACAGCTCCGCCACCTCGGCGTGCCGCTCCTGCCAGACGCGCACCGAGTTGTCGAACGTCCGCAGGGCGTCGCGCAGGCGCCTGGCCAGCAGCGAGGCGGCGGGCACGCTGTCGCGGTACTCCACGAAGACGCTCGACAACGACTTCTGGGCCAGCTGGTCGAGCAGCCTGTCGCGCTCGGCCTCGGTCAGGCCGCTGACGTTGAGGAAGCGCCGGTCGCGCGCCCCGCACAGGTACTCGATCTCCCGGTACTGCGCCGACTGGAAGCCGCTCGACGTCCCGAGCGTGGCGCGGATCTCGTCGAAGGAGCGCGGCGCCAGCGTGCCGAGGATGTCGATGTGGTTGGTGATCACCTCCATGATGTGAGGCAATCGCTCCAGGTGCTCGGCGGCCGGGATCGCGTCGCCTTCGAGCAGGGCCTGCCGCGCCTCGTCGAGGTGACGCAGCACGACCGCGAACCAGATCTCGCAGGCCTGGTGGGCCGCGAAGAACAGGGTGCGGTCGGCGTCATCGCGCACGCAGGCGATGTCCAGGAGTTCGTCCAGCCTGAGGATCTCCCCGTACGCCGGATGGCGCTGGGCCTGCGCCGTGTCGGTCATCTCGCAAACTCCTTCGGGTGGCGGGGTTCAGCGATGCTGCAGCAACCGGCCCTCACGCAGGGCCTTCTTGTCGATCTTGCCCACCGGGGTGCGCGGGAGGTCGGCGACGACGATCAGCTCGTCGGGCAGCTTGTAGGACGCCAGCCCGCGGTCGCGGATGTGCTCCCTGACCGCGCGCAGCGACAGCGGGTGGCCGGGGGCGTCGGCGCCGAGCACCACGAACACGCACAGGCGCTCGTCGAGCTCGTCGTCCGGCACGCCGACCACGGCCGTGTCACGCACGAGCGGGTGCGAGAGCACGTGCCCCTCGACCTCTTCGGCCGAGACCTTCTCTCCCAGGTGGTGGATGATGTCCTTGATCCGGCCCTCGATGACGACGTTGCCGTCCTCGGTCAGGCGGGCCAGGTCTCCCGTCCGGTAGAACCCGTCCGCGGTGAACGACCGGCGGTTGTGCTCGGGCGCGGCGAAGTAGCCGCGGATGGTGTACGGCCCGCGGGTGAGCAGTTCGCCCGTCCGGCCGGTCGGCAGATCGTCGCCGTCGCCGTCGACGATCCTGATCTCGTCGTCGGGCGACAGCGCCCTGCCCTCAGTGCCGTGCACGACCTCCGGTGGGTCGTCCATGCGGGTGTGGGTGATGAGCCCTTCGCCGATGCCGTACACGTTGGCCAGGCGGCAGCCCAGGCTCTCGCTGACCCTGGCCACCGCCGCGGGACCGAACTTCGAGCTGCCGACCTGGATGGTCACGCGGCTCATGTCGACGGGCGTGAGCTGGGCCGCCTCGGCCCAGAGCAGCGCCAGCGCGGGCACCAGGGTGGTGAGCGTGACGCCCTCGCGCTCGATCAGCGGGAAGACGTGGTCGGGGCTGGGGTTGGCGGCCAGGACGGCCTTGCCGCCGGTGAGCAGCGCGCCCAGCGCGCCGGGGCAGCCCAGCGCCGCGTTGTGCGGCACGGGGTTGGCGGCGAGGTAGACGCCGCCGTCGAAGCCGGCGACCTTGGCGCATTCCAGGATGTTGTAGGCGTAGTCGTCGTGGGTGCGCGGGATCAGCTTGGGCGTGCCGGTGGTCCCGCCTGACAGCAGCAGGAGCGCCACCTCCGACGCGTCGACGGGCGGCAGCTCGCGGGGCGCGGTCCCGGCCAGGGCGGACAGCGGGGTGAACTCCTCGGCCTGGCCGGCGACCACGACGTGCCGCAGCCCCGGCGCCGCGGCGCGCACCTCGCGCGCCAGGACCCGGTAGTCGAAGCCCTGGAACCGGTCGGGACCGACGTAGGCGACCGCTCCTGAGGAGCGCGCCAGGTGGAGGATCTCGTCGCGGCGGTGGCCCGGCAGCCCCATCACGGGGATCGCGCCGATGCCGAACAGGGCGAAGGTGACGGAGAGGAAGTCGATCACGTTGGGCAGGTGGAGCACGACCCTGTCGTGCCTGGCGATGCCGAGGTCGAGCAGCCCGGCGGCGATCCCGGCCGCCTCGCCGGCCAGCTGCGCGTAGGTGACCCGGCGGTGCACGTCGACCGCCGCGATCCTGCCGGGGTGGCGCGCGGCGCCGTCGGCGAGGTAGTGCCCGAGGGAGAGACCCTTCCAGTAGCCGGCGCGGCGGTATCGGTCGGCCACATCGGGTGGCCACGGCACGAACCCGTCCAGCATGATGTCCTCCTCGGTTGCGACGTCCTCAGCCTCGACCACCGGCGCCGTGCCGTACCGAGCCCCGACAGAGCTGTGAAAGTTTTGCCTTGGTAGCTCGTGTATCGGTGACGCTCGGTGGCGTGAACCGAGTACGAACACGTGGCCGGGGTTGGACCCGCGCCCTCACCAGCGTGGAGTGCCCGGCTGACCGGCTGGTCTGCTTTCCCCATTCCGGCGGCACGGCGGCGACCTACCGTGCCTGGGCGGCGGCGATGCCGCCCGGCACCCAGCTGATGGCCGTCCAGTATCCCGGTCTCGCCGACCGGCTCACCGAGGCTCCGGCGATCAGCGTCGCGGCGATGGCGGCCGCGGTCGCCGAGGAGCTGGCGCGGCTGGAGCCGGTGCCGTGCGCGCTGTTCGGGCACAGCCTGGGCGCGCTGGTCGCCTACGAGACCGCCAGGATCCTGCAGGACGACGGCCTCCCGGCCCGGTGGCTGTTCGTCTCCGGGGCGCCCGCCCCTTGGCGGCCGCGCGGCGGGCTCACCCACCGCGCCGGCGACGAGGAGCTGTGGTCGAGGTTGTGCGACCTGGGCGGGATCGCGCCCGAGGTCGCCGGGGACCGCGAGTTCCGCGACCTGCTGCTGCCGGTGCTGCGCTGCTACATCGGGCTCAACGAGACCTATCGTCCCTCGCCGCGGCGTGAGCCGCTGCGCTGCCAGGTGCGCGGTTACCACAACACCGAGGATCCGCTGGTCGACGGTGCCGCGTTCGCCGCGTGGGCCGGGGTCTCCAGCGGCGGCTTCAGCGCGCGTTCCCGGCCGGGCGGGCACTTCCAGGTCGTCGCCGACCCGTCCGAGCTGATCGCCGACATCCTGGCGACCCTGGCCGCCGGCGCGGTGCAGGGCACGGCCGGAAGCACAGCCGGAAGCACGGCCGGGCGATGACGCTGACCGGCAGCGCGGTCGTGGTCACGGGCGCGGCCACCGGCATCGGGCGGGGCATCGCCGAGAGCCTGCTGAAGGCGGGCGCGGCCGTCACGGCCGTCGGGCGCCGCGAGGAGGCGCTGCGCGACCTGGCCGGCCGGCACGGCGACGCGGTCACGGTCGTGGCCGCCGACGTCTGCGCGCCCGGCGCCCCTGAACGTGTCGTCGCCGCCACGACAGCGGCCTTCGGGCGGCTCGACGCGGTCGTCAACAACGCGGGCCTGGCCAGGTTCGGGCGGCTGGAGACGATCGACCCCGCGGTGTTCGACGCGATGTTCGCCGTCAACGTGCGCGCGCCCGCCGACCTGATCAGGTGCGCCCTGCCGCAGCTGCGGGCCCGCCGGGGCGCGGTCGTCAACATCTCGTCGGTCGGCGGCGCGCTGTCCATGCCGGGCCGCTCCTTCTACGGCGCGACCAAGGCCGCGCTCAACAGCCTCACGCGCTCGCTGGCCAGGGAGCTGGCGCCGGACGTCCGGGTCAACGCCATCATGCCCGGCCCGGTGCAGACCCCCATGTGGTCGGAGACGGGCCTGGACGAGGCGGGCGTGCGGAATCTGCGTGACGACCTGCTCTCCGCGACGCCGATGGCACGCTTCGGCGACGAGGCGGAGATCGGCGGCTGGGTGTGCTCGCTGCTCGACCCGGAGCTGTCGGGCTGGGTGACCGGCGCGCTGATCCCCGTGGACGGCGGCCGTACGGCATGACAGACAACACTCCAGGGAAGGGCGGAAAGAGCATGCGGTCGGAACTCCAGTCCGTCGCCGGCAGCATCCCCTCATCGTGTCTGCTGCGCATCTTCCGCGCCGCGGAGGCGAGCGCCGCGGGCGGCGCCGAGGTGATCAAGCTGCACGTCGGCGACCCGTACTTCGACCCCTCGGGCGTGGTGTCGGGCGCGTTCATCGACGCGGTACGGCGCGGCGACACCAAGTACACCGGCGTGGAGGGGCTGCCGGCGCTGCGTGAGGCGCTGGTCGACAAGCTGCGCACCGACAACGGGATCGACAGCGCCGTCTCCCGCCTCCTGATCTCGCCCGGATCGTGCCAGGGCCTGGCCGCCCTGCTGCAGTCGCTGGCCGAGCCCGGCGCCGAGATCCTCCTGCCGGAGCTGCACTGGCCGGTCCACCTGCAGCAGAGCCTGCTGGCGGGCTTCCGGCCGGTGCTCTACCCGCTGGGTCCCGGCTTCCGTCCCGACCCCGAGCGCATCGAGGCGGCGGCGACGTCGAACACGCGGGTCCTGCTGATCAACTCGCCGGCCAACCCGACCGGGGTGGTCCTGACGCCCGAGGAGATCACCGCGCTGCTGGCGCTGGCCCGCAGGCGAGGCTGGCAGGTCATCAGCGACGAGGCGTACGAGCACTTCTGCTACGAGCGCGAGCACGTCTCGGTGGCCTCCTTCGAGCGGGACCTGCCGGTGGGCGAGCGCATCGTGCACAGCGTCTTCACCTTCTCCAAGAGCTTCGCGATGACCGGCTACCGGCTCGGGTACGTCGCGCTGGCCGACGAGCGCGCGGCCGACGTCATGAAGGTCGTGCAGGAGGCCAACATCATCGGCACCTCCACCCCGGTGCAGCACGCCGGGATCGCCGCGGTGGCCGGCAGGTCCGGCGCGGCGGCGGCCAACCGCAAGCTGGTGCAGCGCAACAGGGACGTGGCGCTGCCGCCCCTGATCCGGGCGGGCCTGCTGCGGGAGCTGCCCGCCGGCGGGTGGTACGCGATGGTGGACGTCGCCCGCTCGGGCCTGGACGCCGAGGAGTTCGCGCTGCGGCTGCTCGAACGCAAGGGCGTCGCGGTCGTGCCGGGCAACGGGTTCGCCCTGCGCCCCGACGTCGACGAGCGGGGCAGGATCCGCTCCCACGACTACGCGCCCTGGTCGCGGCACCTGATCCGGGTGGCGTTCTGCGTGGACCCGGCGTGGCTCGAATCCGGGGTGCTCAAGCTCATCGAGTTCGTCGACGAATGCGCAGGAGGAGCCCGATGAGACCCGTCGCCCCGTTGACGTCTTCATCCCAGACAAGTGAGGAGACCATGGCCAGGAGTGTTGTCATCGTCGGAGGCGGGACGGCGGGGTGGATGACCGCCTCGTACCTGAAGGCCGCCTTCGGCGAGCAGATCTCGGTCACGCTCGTCGAATCCAGGAACGTCTCCACGATCGGAGTCGGCGAGGCCACCTTCAGCACCATCCGCCACTTCTTCGCCTACCTGGGCCTGGAGGAGGCGGACTGGATGGCGGCCTGCCACGGCACCTACAAGCTGGCGATCCGCTACGAGAACTGGCGGGAGAAGGGCCACTCCTTCTACCACCCCTTCGAGCGGGCGCGGGTCGTCGACGGCGTCTCGCTCGCCGACTGGTGGCTGCACAAGCGGCCCAGCGACGACTACGACCGCGACTGCTCGGTGATCGCCGCGTTGTGCGAGGCGGGGCGGGCGCCCAGGTTCCTGGAGGGGAACCTGTTCGAGCGGAGCCTCACCGGCGACGAGATCCGCTCCACGATGGCCGAGCAGACCACCCAGTTCCCCTACGCCTACCAGTTCGACGCGACGTTGCTGGCCGGATTCCTGACGAAGTACGGCACCGACCGCGGGGTGCGTCACGTCCTGGACGACGTCGTCGACGTCGCCGCCGACGAGCGCGGCCACCTCACGCACGTGCGCACCGGGGAGAGCGGCGAGCTGGCCGGCGACCTGTTCATCGACTGCACGGGCTTCCGCGGCGTGCTCCTCAACCGGAAACTCGGCGTGCCGTTCCTGTCCTACCAGGACAGCCTGCCCAACGACCGGGCGGTCGCCCTGCGCGTGCCGCTCGACATGGCCACCCAGCCGTTCGGGCCCTACACGACGGCCAGCGCCCAGGACGCGGGCTGGATCTGGACGATCCCGCTGTTCGGCCGCATCGGCACCGGCTACGTCTACGCCGGCGACTACTGCACGCCCGAGGAGGCCGAGCGCACGCTGCGCGCCCACGTCGGGCCCGCCGCCGACGACCTGGAGGCCAACCACATCAGGATGCGCGTCGGCCGCAGCGAGGACTCGTGGGTGAACAACTGCGTGGCGATCGGCCTGTCGAGCGGGTTCGTCGAGCCGCTGGAGTCGACCGGCATCTTCTTCATCCAGAACGCCATCGAGCAGCTGGTCAAGCACTGGCCGGGCGGGCGCGACGACGAGCGGCTGCGCCGCTCCTACAACCGGCAGGTCTCCAACGTCATGGACGGCGTGCGTGAGTTCCTCGTGCTGCACTACTACGCGGCCAAGCGCGCCGACAACGCCTACTGGCGCGACGCCAAGACCCGCCCGATGCCGGACTCGCTGGCCGAGCGCATCGAGCAGTGGCAGGTCAAGCTGCCCGACGAGGACACGATCTTCCCCTACTACCACGGGTTCGAGCCGTACTCCTACATCGCGATGATCCTCGGACTGGGCGGGCTGCCGCTGCGCGCGCCGCACAGCCTGGCGATGATGGACGACCTGGCCGCCGGCAAGGAGCTGCGCCTGATCCGCGACCAGGCGGCCTCGCTGGCCGAGCGGCTGCCGAGCCACTACGAGTACCTGGCCCATCTGCACCAGCAAGGAAGCCGTTCGTGATGGCCCGCGCCGGCCAGCGAGGAGGTAGCCGCCCATGCCGGACTCCGTGACCACCGCGATCGCGCGGGCGCCCGTCGACGCCGCGCGGTTCCGTTCCCTCATGACGACCCATCCGGCCGGGGTCGCCATCGTGACGACGGCGACCGCCGACGGCGAGCCCTGGGGCATGACCGTCTCGTCGATCTGCAGCGTCTCCCTGTGCCCGCCCACCCTGCTGGTGTGCCTGCGCTCCGGGAGCCCGACGCTCGCGGCGCTCCTGGAGGTGTCGGCGTTCGCCGTCAACCTCCTGCACGACCGGGCCGCGCCCGCGGCCAGGCTGTTCGCCTCCGGCGCCGCCGACCGGTTCGACCAGGTGGAGTGGGTCCGGGAGCCGGAGTCGGGGGTGCCGCTGCTGATCGAGGACGCCCACACCATCGCCGACTGCCGGCTCAGCGGGACGATGCCGGTCGGCGACCACGTCGTGGTCTTCGGCGAGGTGACCGGCGTGGCGGCCCCGTCGATGCGGGCGCCGCGGCCGCTGTTGTACGGCATGCGCAGGTACTGGTCGCTGGCGGCCGGACCCGAGGCACGGCCCGCGTGAAGAGCCCCGGGGCGGTGGTCGCCGGTCCGCGCGTGCCCGACTGCCCGCTGGCCCGCACGGTCGAGACGGTCGGGGCCTGGTGGACGCTGGAGATCCTGCACGAAATCTTCGACGGCCGCGCGGGCTTCGAGGAGATCCGGGCCAACCTCGCCACCCCCGCCGGCGTGCTGCTGGAGCGGCTGGCCCAGCTGATGGCCAGGGGGCTGCTCGAACCCGCCGCCGGCGCCCCCGACCCCGAGGGCCGGTCCTACCGGCTGACCGCCCTGGGCCGGTCGCTGCGCCCGCTCATCGTGGTGCTGGCCGCGTGGGGCAACCACCGGCTGCCGCCCGAGGAGCGCAGCCTCGTCCTCGTCGACCGGCGCACCGGGGTGGCGGTCGACCCGGTCGTGGTCGACCGGGCGAGCGGGCTGCCGGTCGACACCGGCGACTACGTCTTCGCCCGCGGCCCGATGGCGAGCGAGGCGATCACCGCCCGCTACCCGGCGATCCCCTGACGACCCTGAGGCGCCGGCCTTCGCGGCCGGCGCCTCGGCGTTGCCGGGGGCCGCACGAGTCGTCAGTGGCCGTGTCCCGCTCCTGCCGTGTGCGTGCCGTCGAAGGGCGTGGTGACGCCGTCGTAGCGCAGCTGCAGCATCATGCCCTGGTGGGCGTGCGGCAGGTTGTGGCAGTGGTTCATCCACACCCCCGGGTTCGCGGCGCGGAAGGCGACCTCCCACACCTCCCCCGGCCGCACGTCGAACGTGTCGACCCACAGCGGGCTGCCCGTGGACGGCCTGCCGTCCACGGACAGGATCAGCACCGGGTGACCGTGCAGGTGCCACGGGTGCGTCTCCAGGCTCCGGTTGACCACGGTGAACCTGACCACGTCGCCCTCGGCGACCAGCTGGTGCGGGATCGAGGGGTGGCCGCGTCCGTTGACGGTCTGCGCGTAAGCGGGCGCCCCGTCGACCATGGCCAGGCCCCGGTCCAGGACGAGGGTGAAGTGCCGGCCGGCGGGGGCGGTGCGCAACGGCTCGCGGGTCGCGGTGCCGTACGACAGCAGGTCGAGCTCTGGCCAGCCCGAGACGTCCTGCGTCACGGCGCCGGTGGCTCCGGCGGCGGGCCGTACCCACAGGGCGGCCCTGCCGTCGAGCGACAGCGCGACGGGGGCGGCGGGCATGACGAACACGAGGTCGTGGCGGCCTCCGGCGGCCAGGCGCAGCGTCTTCTCGCTGACCTCGCCGGGCCGGTGGAGGTCGCGCCCGTCGACGGCGGCCACCGTGAACGGGGCGCCCGCGAGCGCGAACCTGTGCGGGTCGGAGTCGGTGTTGATCAGGCGCAGCCGGACCGGTGACCCGGCGGGGGCGAGGTGCTCGGCCCCTCCGGACAGGACGACGGCGCCGTCGAAGGTGTGGACGGGCAGCGTCAGGTCCAGGTGCGCGGGGCGGGCCTCGTGGCGCGGCTTGACGACGAGCGTGCCGTACAGGCCGCGGCGCACGCCGAGGTGGGAGGCGTGGTGGGTGTGGTACCAGTAGGTGCCCGCCTGGTCGGCGCGGAAGCGGTAGACGAACCTGCCGCCGCGCGCGACGACCTCCTGGGTGACGCCCGCGGCGCCGTCGTTGGCGCAGGGCACGTCGTAGCCGTGCCAGTGCAGGGTCACGCCCTCGTCGATGTCGTGGTTGACGAGCTCGACCTCGATGAGGTCGCCCTGGGTGGCGGTGATCGGCGGGCCTGGCAGGGTGCCGCCGAAGGTCCAGGCGTCGACGGACGGGCCCGCCTCCAGGCGGACCGTCGCCTTCCTGGCGACGAGCGTGTGGGCCCTTCGCACGCCGCCCGGCGCGGGGGTCGAGGGGCCGCGCAGGTCGGTCACGGGTACGGCGGAGCGCCTCGTGTGGGCTCGCCCGCCTCCCAGGTCGATCGCCTCGGCGCGCGGCCAGGCCGACAGGCCGGCACCGGTCCCCGCCGCGCCCGCCACCACCACGCCGCCCGCGACGCCGCCCGCCACCCCGAGGAATCGGCGGCGCGACACCTCGGCCAGGACGGGCGGGACGGGCGGCTCCTCCTCGGGGCGGGCGAGCACGCGCGCGGTCAGCAGCCCGGCCCCGGCCACGAGGGCGACCGCGATGAGCCCGCCGCCCAGTGTCAGGGGGTAACCGACGAGGAACGTCAGCACGAAACCGGCCACCGCGGCGTAGGCGGCGGTGAACACCGCGACCACCCCACGGTTGCCGCGGCCTGCCGAGGGCGCGCGCAGCCGGGGCCACGCGAGGAGCGCGGCGGCGGCCGAGGCGACCACGAGCAGGGGCACGCCCAGCAGCACCTTCTCCTGCACGAACCACCACCCGCGGCCCGCCAGGAACACCACCGCGGCCACCCGCCCCGCCGTCACCAGCAGGGCCGCGACCAGCAGCACGAACGCCGCCCCCGTGCGCCTGAGCGCCATGGTGACGGCCGCCGCGAACCACGTGGCGACCGCCAGCAGCGCGACACCGTGGTCCAGGATGATCAGGGTCCCTGCCGTCATGACACCGGCTGGCGGGGCTTGGCGGGCGTCGCCGCGGCGCCCTGCCGCGAGCGCCGTACCAGGGTCGCGATCACGCCGACGATGGCCAGCGCGTTGACCGCGTGCAGGCCGAAGACGAGGTCGCCGACGGGCGAGCCGTCGCCGAACGCCTTGGCGACCTCCCGGATCAGCGACTGGACCAGCACCAGCCCGACGACCAGGCCCGCCATCCCGATCAGCCGTCCCGGCACGCGCGCGACGGCGCCGGCGACGACGAGCACGACCGACAGGCCCAGGATGGCGTAGCCGAGCATGCGGTGCGGCTGGAAGGCCTCCTCGATCGGCGCCTTGTCGAAGGCTCCGCTGGCGGCCAGGTAGAACTGCGCGATGACGGCGAGCAGCAGCAGGCCCGCCAGGCCGGTGAAGACTCGTTTCATGCCGTCATGGTCGCCGTGGCGTGGTGGGCGGCGCTTCCGGCGACGGGAGTGAGCTCGTACGTAAATACGCGTACGAAAATTCTGACCGGCTACGCCGTGGGGAGTAGGGACCGGCGCGGTCCTGTCCCGTACGATCGGCTCATGGATCTGCGAGCCGAGCCGCGGCGACCGTATCCCTGGTTATCACGGCGGCCGGCCTGGTTCTTCGATGTCCTGCTGGCGCTGTTCGTCACCGTGATCCAGATCGAGAACGTCAACGACCTCGTGACGTTCGCCCCCGCGGCCAGGCCCGTCTCCGACCTGGGCAACGCGGGCTACATCCTGCTGGTGGCGAGCAGCCTGTCGCTGGTGGCCCGTCGCCGCCGGCCCGTCGCGGTGTTCGCCGTCACGGCCGGGACCAGCCTGGTCTACTTCGGGCTCGGCTTCCCCGACCAGCTGTCGTCGATCAGCCTCTTCGTCGCCCTCTACACCCTGGCCGCCTACGGCGACGGGCGCAGGTCGCTGATGATCGCCGGCGCCGGGATCACCGTGCTGGCCGCCGGCTGGCTGCTGGCGGCGGCCGACGTCGAACCACGGGTCGCCCTGGGCTGGGTCTTCTTCCGCATCGGCGCGTCGGTGATCAGCACCACGCTCGGCGAGTCGGTGCGCTCGCGCCGCGTCATCGCGGCCGACGCCCAGGAGCGCGCCGAGCTGGCCGAGCGCTCGCGCGAGGAGGAGACCAGGGCGCGGGTCGACGCCGAGCGGCTGCGGATCGCCCGCGAGGTCCACGACACCGTCGCCCACGCCATCGCCATCATCAACGTGCAGTCGGGCGTCACCGCGCACGTGCTCGACAAGCGGCCCGAGCAGGCACGCGAGGCCCTGCGCACCATCGAGCAGACCAGCTCGCGCGCCCTGCGGGAGATGCGGGCCATCCTGGGGGTGCTGTGCGACGCCGACGAGCGCCAGCCGTACCCGGGCCTCGACCAGATCGGCGAGCTGACCGACAAGGCCCGCCACGCCGGGCTGGAGATCACGGTCGAGCAGACGCCGCCGGTGACGCCGCTGCCGAGCGCGGTCGGCAGCGCCGCCTACCGCATCGTGCAGGAGTCGATCACCAACGTCGTGCGTCACGCCGGTCCCACGCGGGTCAGGGTGGTGCTCGAACCGACCGTCGACGACCTGCGGATCCGGGTCATCGACGCGGGCAGGCGCGGCCCCGCCGCGGCCCGCGCGGACCTCGACGCCGCCGGCACGCCGTCGTCGGGGCGCGGGATCATCGGCATGCGCGAACGGTGCAGGCTGCTCGGCGGCGAGCTCGCCGCCGGGTCGCGGCCCGGCGGCGGCTTCGAGGTCAGCGCGCGCCTGCCGCTCTCGCCGGTAGGGTCGCGCTCGTGACGCCCATGACCCCGATCAAGGTGCTCCTGGCCGACGACGAACGGCTCGTCCGTTCCGGCTTCAAGGTGCTGCTCGACCTGGAAGACGACATCACGGTGGTCGGCGAGGCCACCAACGGCGCCGAGGCCGTCGAGCAGGCCCGCGCCACCCGGCCCGACGTCGTCCTCATGGACATCCGCATGCCGCGCCTCGACGGCATCCGCGCCACCGGCCAGATCGTCGAGACCCCCGGGCTCGAACAGGTCAAGGTACTGATCCTGAGCACCTACGACACCGACGAGAACGTCTTCGAGGCCCTGCAGGCGGGCGCGAGCGGCTTCATGCTCAAGGACGCGGGACCCGCCGAGCTGCTGCACGCCATCCGCGTCATCGCCGCCGGCGACGCGCTGCTCGCGCCCCGCGTCACCCGGCGCCTCATCAGCCAGTTCACCGCCCAGCGCCGGGCGGCCAAGTCGGGCCAGGACCGGCTGGCGGTGCTGACCGAGCGCGAGCGGGAGGTGCTCGCGCTGGTCGGGCAGGGGCTGAGCAACGACGAGATCGGGGCGGCGCTGTTCCTCAGCCCGGCCACGGCGCGCACGCACGTCAGCCGCACGATGGGCAAGCTGGGCGCGCGCGACCGGGCGCAGCTGGTCGTGATCGCCTACCAGACGGGGCTGTGCGACGTGTCCTGACGGCGGAAAGGATCCGGCAAGACTTCCGGGCCGGGCCGGGCCCGGCTGTCACGATCGGAGCATGAGCCGGCCCACTCTTGGCGCGCGCTGCCTGGATCTCACCGATCCGGCCACCTTCGTCGACAACGACATCCACGAGTTCTGGCGCGAGGTGCGCGCCGAACGCCCGGTCTTCTGGCACGAGCCCACGGGAGAGAGCCCCGGATTCTGGGCGGTCGCCCGCTACGCCGACGTCCAGGCCCTCTACCACCACGAGGCGCTCAGCTCCGAGCGGGGCAACATCCTCGACGTCGTGCTGCGCGGCGACGACTCGGCCGGCGGCAGCATGCTGGCCGTCACCGACGACCCGCGCCACCGGCCGCTGCGCAACCTCGTCTGGAGCGCGTTCACTCCGCGGGTGCTCGGCGAGGTGGTCGAGAAGGTACGGCGGCGCGCCGAGGAGCTGGTCTCCGGGGTCGCGGGGACGGGCACGTTCGACTTCGCCACGCAGGTCGCCGAGCAGATCCCCATGCACACGATCTGCGACCTGCTGTCGATCCCGCACGCCGACCGCGCCGACCTGCTGCGGTGGAACAAGATGGCGCTCTCGTCTGTCCACGCCGACAGCGACGAGCTCGACGCGCTCAGCGCCCGCAACGAGATCGTCCTGTACTTCATGGAGCTGGCGCAGGAACGGCGCGACGCCCCCGGCGACGACGTGGTCAGCATGCTCGCCACCAGCCGCGTCGAGGGACGCCTCCTCACGGTCGAGGAGCTGGCCGTCAACTGCTACAGCCTCATCCTCGGCGGCGACGAGACCTCGCGGGTCTCGGCGATCTGCGCGGTGCTGGCGCTGATCGACAACCCCGGCCAGTGGCAGGCCCTGCGGGCGGGCCAGGTGCCGGTGGAGGCGGCGGTGGAGGAGGTCCTGCGCTGGGCGACGCCCGGCATCCACCTGGCCCGCACCGCCGTACGGGACCTCGAGATCGGCGGGCGGCCGGTGCGCGCCGGCGACATCGTCACGCTCTGGAACGTGTCGGCGAACAACGACGAGAGCGTCTTCGACGAGCCACGCAGGTTCCTGCTGTCGCGCTCGCCGAACAAGCACCTGTCGTTCGGGCACGGGCCGCACTACTGCCTGGGCGCCTTCCTGGCCAGGGCGGAGCTGAAGGCGCTGCTGTCGGCCCTGGCCGGCGGGGTGGCGCGGATGGAGTTGCGCGGCACGCCCCGGCCGATCTACTCCACGTTCCTGAACGGCTACGAGAGCCTGCCGGTGAGCTTCGCCGGCCGCTGAAGGACGGGGCCGCGGACCTCCCCGGAGAATCCGCGGCCCCGCTCGCCGCGCCTCAGACGTGCTCGGCGCGCTCCATGATCTGGGCCAGCTCGGCCAGCGTCTCGGCCGCGAACATCGAGCGCATCGGCACCACCACGCCCAGCTCCTTGCGCATGCGGCTGGCCAGCTTGGCGGCCAGCACCGAGTGGCCGCCCAGGTCGAAGAAGTTGTCGCCGGGGCTCACCTCGCCGACCTTCAGCGTCTCCCTGACCATGCCGCACAGGATCTGCTCGTAGCTCCGCGCTCCGTCCGCCTGGGCCGCGGCGCCGGGTTCGGGCGTCCAGGCACGGGAACGCCTGGCCCGCTCCGCGAGCTCCTTGCGGTCGATCTTGCCGTTGGGCAGGGTCGGCAGGCGGTCGAGCACGAACACGGCGGAGGGCACCATGTGCCCGGGGAGCGTGGCGCGCGTGTGCTCGCGCAGCTCGGCCTCGGTGACAGTCTCCCGCGCCGCCGGGCTGACGAAGGCGACGATGTGCTGCGTGGGCACGTCGTCGCCGCCGACGGCCGCCACCGCGATGTCGACGGCCGGGTGGCTCTCCAGGCGCGTCTCGATCTCGCCGAGCTCGATGCGGAAGCCCCTGACCTTCACCTGGTCGTCGATGCGGCCGGTGAAGTAGAGCGCGCCGCCCTCGCGCCTGCCCTTGTCGCCCGAGCGGTACATCCTGCTGCCCGGCGGGCCGTACGGGTCGGCGACGAAGCGGGAGGCGGTCAGGGCGGGACGGTTCAGGTAGCCGCGCGCCACGCCGGTCCCGGCGAGGTACAGCTCGCCCTCGCCGCCGTCACGCAGGTCGCGCAGGCCCTGGTCGAGCACGTACACGGCGCCGCCGTCCCAGGGCGTGCCGATGGTGACCTCCTCCTGCACGCCCTCGATCGGGCCGCCGATCGAGGCGCCGACCGTCACCTCGGTCGGGCCGTAGGCGTTGTAGAGCCGCCTGCCCTTGGACCATTCGGCGGCCAGGGAGCGTGTGCACACGTCGCCGGTGGAGGTGATCGTGCCCCCGAGCAGCAGCCCCTCGCTCTCGGTGACGCCCAGCGCGACCGGCGGCAGCACGGCGTGGTTGACGTCGTGCCTGAGCAGGGTCTCGCGCAGCGACTCGCCCGGCATGAGGGCGTCCTGGCCGGCCATCACCAGGGTCGCGCCGTTCAGCAGGGCCAGGGTGACGTCCCAGAACCAGGCGTCGAAGCTGAAGGAGGCCCACTGGAGCACGCGGTCGCCGGGGCCGACGCCGTACAGCCGTTCCTGGGTGGCGACCAGGTCGGCGACCCCGGCATGGCTGAGCGCCACCCCCTTCGGGACGCCGGTCGAACCCGAGGTGTAGATCACGTACATGAGGTGGCCGGTCAGCAGCGGCGCCAGGCGCTCGCCCTGGGTGACGTCACCGCCGCTCTCGCTCGCGCACCGCCGCTCGGTGCCGGGATGGTCGAGCACGATCTCCGGCACGTCCAGGGCCAGCGAGGTGACGTCGGCCGTGCGCAGCAGCAGGACCGGCCGGGCGTCCACGGCCATGTGCGCCAGCCGCTCGGCCGGGTAGGCCGGATCCAGCGGCAGGTAGGCGCCGCCGGCCTTCAGGACGGCCAGCACCGCGACGATCAGCCGCTCCGAGCGCGGCACCGCGACGGCGACCAGCGAGTCGGGTCCCACGCCCGCCGCGACCAGCAGCCTGGCCAGCCGGTTGGCCCGGGCGTTGAGTTCCGCGTAGCCGACGACGTTCTCGCCGAAGACGACCGCCGGGGCGTCGCCCGAGGCGGCGACCCTGGATTCGAAGAGGTCCGGGACCGTCCTCATCGCTGCCATCCTTTCCTGAGTCTTTCGCGCTAGATGGGCTCGACGACGAAACCGCGGCCCCACACGTTGCGCACCGCCAGGCCGACCAGCTGCAGGCGGCGGCGCAGGCGCATCACGTGCAGGTCGATCGCGTTGCTGGAGGAGCTGGCGCCGGACCGCTCCAGGATGTCCTTGAGCTCGTTGCGGTAGACCAGCTGGCCGTAGCGGGAGATGAGCGGCGCCAGCATCTCGCACTGCGTCAGGGAGAGGGTGACGGAGGCTTCCCTGAAGTACAGGATGCCCGCCGGGTCCAGCACGGGTTTCTCGTTGAGCACGGCCCGCGCGGCCAGCTGCCGCACGCGGGCCTGCAGATCCTCGGCGACGATCGGGGGGCGGACCCAGTCCTCGTAGATGCTGACCTG
The DNA here is from genome assembly GCF_044456985.1 of Nonomuraea sp. NPDC050663. Taxonomy (NCBI): domain Bacteria; kingdom Bacillati; phylum Actinomycetota; class Actinomycetes; order Streptosporangiales; family Streptosporangiaceae; genus Nonomuraea; species Nonomuraea sp. NPDC050663. Next base: position 301,728 of record NZ_JBITGL010000007.1, on the reverse strand, counting down.
TTCCGGCGGGGGCGCGCCGTGCTCGACGATCAGAAGACACAGGTGCTGAAGCGCCTGGCACTCCTCGCGGACCTCGCTCTCCGCGGGCCAGCGAACGAACTTGACCCGGTTCTTCACATCAGCCTTCATTGGGAACTCCCCTGGCTCCTTCGAGATCGAGAAGTAGGCGCCCGGCCCTAGGTCCTCGCGGTGTCGGCGTGCATGACGGTCAGCGGCGCCCGCGTGACGCCGTCGTCGTGGGTGCGTCGCAGAGACCAGCGCACCAGCGGTCCCGTGGCGGCCGTGGTGATCACCGCGACGAGGACCAGGAGCGTGTAGGCCAGCTGGTTGATCAGGTGGGCCTGGTAGCCGATGGTGAGCACCACCAGCTCGGTCACGCCGCGGCAGTTCATGAGGAACCCCACCCGCCAGGCCTGCGCGGACGGCATGCCCGCCAGCCGCACGGCACCGCCCGCCCCTGCCACCTTGGTCACCACGGCGGCCACGAGCACGACGGCGAGCACCAGCCAGCCGACGGGGTCGGCGCCGAGCAGCCCGGCCGAGACCTTCAGCCCGACGCCGGCGAAGAACAGCGGCAGCAGGATGGTCAGCGTGAAGCCCTCCAGCCGCCGCCCCACCCGCTCGACGGCGAGCGAGTCGCGCGGCACCGCGACGCCGAACAGGAAGGCGCCGACGACGGGGTGCAGCTGCAGAGACTGCGTCAGTACGGCGTAGCCGATCGCCCCGGCGATGAGCACCACGGCCAGCGACTGGCTGGAGCCCAGCCGCCGCACGAGCGCGGCCAGCGCCGGTCGCACGCAGAGCGCGGTGACCATGACCAGCGCCGCCGCGAGCAGCAGGACGCGCCAGCCCTGTCCTCCCGCGACCTGCTCGCCCGCGCTCTGCCCGGCGAGCAGGAAGGCGAGCGTCAGCCAGGCCACGCCGTCGCCGATCGCCGCGGCGGAGATCGACAGCGCCCCGACGCCGGTCTTGTCGAGCCCGAGGTCCGACAGGATGCGCGCGAGGACCGGCAGGGCCGTCACCGCCATGGCCAGCCCCACGAAGAGCATGGCCTCCAGCGGCGCGGCCTTCGCTCCCGCCAGCAGGTCGCCGGTGGCGAACACGATCGCCGCCCCTGCCAGCCACGGCAGGATCATGCCTCCGGCCACGGTCGCGGCCACCATGCCCTTGCGCTCGATCCTGTCGGTGCGCAGCTCGCAGCCGAGCAGGAAGACGAAGACGACGAGCCCGAGCTGGGCGGCCTTGTCGAGTCCGTCGATCACCGCGGGCGGGAACAGGAACGTTCCCGCCTGCGGCCACACCGCACCGAGCAGCGACGGCCCGAGCACCAGCCCGCCGACCATCTCGCCGAGCACCGGCGGCTGGCCCAGGCGGCGGGCCAGCGCGGCCAGCCCCTGGCAGACGACCAGGATGAGCGCGACCGCGATGAGGAAGTGGGTGAGGGCGTCGACGGGATGCGCTCCGGTCGTGGCCCACAGGCCGGCCCACAAAGGCGCCGCGCATCCGATGACCGCGAGCCCGGCGCCCACCCCGATGGCCGTCCTGACACGGCGCGAGAGGGAGCTCATCGCCTCACGCGCCGGCCTCGTGGGCGGCCATCGCCTCCCGCAGGCTCCTGGGCCGCATGTCCGTCCATGACCGCTCGATGTGCCCGAGGACCTCGTCGCGTGCGGCCGGGCCGTACACGGCGCGCCAGCCGGCGGGGACGTCGACGCCGTCCGGCCAGAGGGAGTACTGGTCCTCGTCGTTGAGCAGCGCCAGAAAGGCACGGCCGGTGTCCTCGAAAGGATTGGACATGCGTACAACACCCCTTGATGAACGGAACAGTTCCCGAACGTTTCGAGAATGGACAGCGGACAATCCCCCGTTGTGCGGGAATTGAGCTGTGGTTCACCAGGACGCCGCGACGCTGCAGCGCCAGATTCGGCCGACGGCGGCCTTCCTTAATTGACAGCCGCCGGAGCCGAATTCGACCGCCGCCCCCGCTACGTGCCCTGCGTCACGACCGGGTGCGGCACAGTCAGGCTTCTGAACGGGCAGTTCGCCCGGTCGGCGTAACGATCTAGACGCTACCAGCCGGGGACTGAAATACAACAGTTATTTCCGCACGCATCCCTATGCGTTTCGCATCTTGGCGGTGCTGGGAAAATATGCTCGACCTGCGTCCAGACTGGCCGTCATGGCCATGCTCAAGGGTGCCGATCGTCAATACCTGACCTTTTTAGCGGCCAATGTCAAGGGGCGATTCAGGAAATCGGTTCTGTCGACTTCCTGTCGGCGCGGCCAGGTCTGGACCTCGCCCCCTGTATCACGGGTAGAGGCTCTCCAGGCTCTCCCGAGGGGGATCATGCTGCTGTCCAGCGGCCCCGTGGCCTCCGTGGCGTGGCCGGCGTCATGACGACCACGCACACGGTCGCGCGCGCCGACGCGGTGCTGGTGTACGACGTCGACGGGCCGCCGCCTCCGGCCGGGGGACGGCGGCCGCTGTTCATGGTCGGGCAGCACATGGACGCGAGCGGCTTCGCGGAGCTGGCGGCGTGCTTTCCCGAACGGGCCGTGGTCAGGTACGACCCGCGCGGGCGGGGCCGCAGCGTCTGCGGCCGGACCGGCAGCGCGCCGGCCGTCCAGGCGGGGGACGTGCACCAGGTCGTCCAGGCGCTCGGCGGCGGGCCGGTCGACGTGTTCGCCTCCGGGGGCGGCGCAATCACGGCGCTCGCGCTCGTGGCGGCCTTTCCCGCTGACGTGGCGACGCTGGTGGCGCACGAGCCGCCGCTGGCCGCGCTGCTGCCCGACGCCGCGGCGGCCTGGCGGGCGTTCACGGCGTGCATGGAGGTGTACGAGGCCAAGGGCTACGGGGCGGGGATGGCGGCGTTCCTGACGATGGCGGGGTGGCGCGGGGAGTTCACGGAGGAGTACTTCGCGCTGCCGCCGGCCGATCCGGCGCGCTTCGGGCTGCCGGTGGAGGACGACGGGCGGCGCGACGACCCGCTGTTGTCGGACCGTTCGACCGGGGTCGCCGACTTCCGGCCGGACGTGGCGGCGCTGCGGGCGGCGGCGACGCGGGTGGTGGTCGCGGCCGGGGCGGAGTCGGTCGGGGTGTTCACGGGGCGCGCCGCCGTGGCCACCGCGGCGGCGCTGGGGCAGCAGGCGGTGCGCTTCCCCGGCGGGCACCACGGCTTCCGCGGCGCCGCCGCCCCGGCCTTCGCCACGGCCCTGCGCACGGCCCTCGACGGGGGCGGGGGTGACGACCCACCTGACCCTCCGCGAGGCCCGTGACGCGGGACTCGGGACGCTCTGCGCGGCACCCGGCGGCGCGGGGCTTCCGGGGGCGTGGCCCGTCCCGGCGTCGCTCCTGGCCCTGTCCGGGAGCGACGCCGGGTGCGGTCGGCTCCGCCGTGCCCCGCTGTCCCGCGGAGGTCAGCGGACGGCGGTGCCGATCGCCAGGGTGGCCCGCATGTAGTCCACGTCCGCCCGGGGCTCGTCGGGCACGCTCAGCCCCACCGACGCCAGCGACGCCAGGCTGTAGGTCCTGGTGAACCGCCCGTGCCCGAAGATGCCCGGGAAGTCGGCGTGCGCCGCCTCCTGCTCGGGCGTGCGCGCGTCCCCCACCCACGCCGGGATCCCGAGGTGCTCCCCGAGCACCGCCACGAAGTCCGCGAAGGGCGTGGGCGAGGCGGCGGCGATGTTGCAGCTGTGCACCCCGGCCGATCCGAGCCTGCGCACGTACGCCACCATCAGCGCCGCCGCGTGCTCGACCGGGATGATGTTGGTGATGGCCTGCGGGGAGGCGGGGAAGGGCAGCCCCCCGCGCAGGCCGGGGTGGTTGGCCAGGACGAACGCGAGCGCGTCGGCCACCGACTCCACGATGTGGCGGGGCCGCCCCGGGTAGCCGGGGCGGTCGGTGGCCAGGCCGCTGGGCCGCAGGATCGTCGCCTCGTGCCCGTGCTCGGCGGCCCACTCGTGCACCAGGAGTTCGGCGTCGTACTTGGCCCGCTCGTAGGTGTTGTTGAAGCCGTGCGAGTCGTCGAGGTCGCCGTCGCCGACGCATCCGTGGGCGCGGCGCCCGGCGACGGCGACCGTGCTGATGTGCCGCAGCGCGGGCCGCCGTTCGCCGGCGGTGAGCAGGTCGAGCACGTGGCGGGTGCCGCGCACGTTGACCCGCCTGACCTTGGGCGCGTCGGTGGCCAGCGAGGTGTCGCCGGCGCTGTGCCACAGTTCGTCGATCTCGTCGGCCAGGCGCCGGAACTGCGCCTCTTCCAGGCCCAGGAGCGGCTGGGCGACGTCGGAGCGGATCACGGTGATCCGCTCCGACAGGCCGGGGCTGAACCTGTCGAACTCCTCGGCGGCCTGCTCCTGGGTTCGGCGGGCCAGGACGATCAGTCGTTCCTCGGTCTTGGCCAGCTCGGCCGCCAGGTGGAGTCCCAGGAAGCCGGTGGCGCCGGTGATGGCGACGGTCATGCGGAGGCCAGCCTCTCGGAGAGGTAGACCGCGAGCTCTGCCACGGTCTCGTGGGTGCGCAGCACCTTGACCGGCACCCGGACGCCCAGGCTGCGCTCGATCCCGCCGCGCAGCTCCAGGCTCATGAGCGAGTCGACGCCCAGGTCGGTCAGGTTGACGTGCGGATCGACCGTGACGCCCTTGAGGATGCCCTGGAGCAGGGTCAGCAGGTGCCGTTCCAGCTCGGGTGGCGTGGTGCCGACCGGTCCTGCGAGTTCGCCGCCTGCCTCGTCGGCGCGGGCGAGCTCGGACCAGAAGGGTGCGGTGGCGACGGCGGGGATCTCCTTGCGCCAGACCTCGGGTTCGCAGGGCAGGTAGGCCACCCTGGCGCGGTCGTGGCGCAGGAGCCGGTCGATCGCGGCGATGCCGTCGGCGGGGTCGATCATGGTGTAGCCGCGGGCGGCCATGCCGGTGCCCGCGCCGACCTCGGCCCAGGCGCCCCAGGCGATGCTGACGGAGGGCACTCCCCTGGCGCGTTGCCAGGTGGTGAAGCCGTCGAGCCAGGCGTTGGCGGCGCCGTACACGCCCTGGCCCGGCATGCCGAGCAGGCCGGCGCCCGAGGAGAAGTTCAGCCACCAGTCGAGCGGCGTGTCGCCGACGGCCTCGTGCAGCCGCCGGCCGCCCTGGACCTTGGGCCGCCAGACCCGCTCGATGAGCTGGATGTCGGCGTTGAGGAGGGTGGCGTCGGCGACGACGGCCGCGGCGTGGGCGACGCCGGCGAGGCGCAGCCCGCCCGCGGTGGCCGCCTCGACCAGCGCGGCGGCCTGGTCGGCGAGGTCGCCGCGCACGACCTGGACGTCGCATCCGGCGGCGCGTGCGGCGGCGATGGCCTGCTCGGCCTGCGGGGTGGGCGCGGACCTGGCGTTCAGCACGACCCGGCCGGCGCCGTTGCCTGCGAGGTAGCCGAGCAGCTTGAGCCCGATGCCGCCCAGGCCGCCGGTGACGATGTACGACGCGTCGCGTGCCACGGGGCTGTCGGCTCGCCAGGCCTCGACGGGCCCTTCTGGCAGGGTGATGACGAGCTTGCCGAGGTGGTCGGCGGCGGCCATGGTGCGGAAGACGTCGGCCGCCTGCGCCAGCGGGCGCGCGGTGACGGGCAGGGCGCCCAGCTCCCCGTTGTCGAACCGCTCGGCCAGCTCGGACAGGACCCGCCCGAGGTCGGCGGGACGCCGCTGCCCGACCAGGCCGAGGTCGACGCTGGCGAAGGTGATGTTGCGGCGGAACGGCGTCAGCTCGATGCTGTTGTCGGCGTAGATGTCGCGCTTGGTCAGCTCGATGAACCGCCCGCCCACCTTGAGCAGGGCGAGACCGGCACGCTGGGCGGCCCCGGTCAGGGTGTTGAGCACGATGTCGACACCCTCGCCGCCGGTGATCTCGGCGACCTGGCCGGCGAACTCCAGGGTCCGCGAGTCCAGGACGTGCTCGATGCCCTGCTCGCGCAGGTAGGCACGCTTGAGGTCGCTGCCCGCCGTGGCGATGATCCGGGCGCCGAAGGATCTGGCGATGCGGATCGCGGCCTGGCCGACGCCGCCGGTGGCCGAGTGGATGAGCACGGTCTCGCCGAAGGCGATCCTGGCGCAGTGCACCAGCCCGTACCAGGCGGTGGCGTAGACGCTGGGCAGCGCTGCTGCGGTGACGTCGTCGAAGTCGTCGGGCACGGGCATGAGCGCCGTTTCCGGCGCGGTCACGTGCGAGCCGAGGGTGCCGGGCGCGAGCAGGGCGACCCGCCGGCCGGGAGTCACCCAGGTGACTCCCGGCCCGACGCGGACGACGACGCCCGCGCCGTCGGAGCCGAGGGGCACGGGGACCCCGTCGACCGTCTTGTACAGCCCCATGGCGTTGAGGACGTCGGCGTAGTTGAGGCTGGCCGCGCGCATGCGCACCTCGACCTCGCCAGGACCGGGCTCGCGGCGCGAGGCGCCGCGGATCTCGAGGCTGGACAGGTCTCCGGGCGTACGGCAGGCCAGCACGTACTCCTCGGTGGAGGCGATGCGCCTGCGCTCGTCGACGTGGAGCGGCGCGGGCGTGAGCCGGGCGACGAAGCGCCGCTCGCCGCGCAGGGCGACCTCGTCCTCCGGCGTGTCGGCGGCCAGTTCCCTGACGATGGCGGCGGCGTCGGCGCCGCCGTCCAGGTCCAGGTGGGAGACGCGCATCTCGGGGTGCTCGTGCCCGGCCGACTTGATGAGAGCCCGCAGCGCCGACTGCGCCACGGCCTGACCGTCGCCGTCGAGGACCGGCTGGGCGTCGCGGGTGACGAACCAGACCCTGGGCGCGTCGTCGGAGAAGCGGGCGATCACCTCGATCGCCTTCTCCACCAGCACGCGCCCGCGCTCGCCCTGGTCGCCGCGTTCGGGCGCCACCAGGTAGACGACGCCGCCCGGCGTGTCCTCCGCGGCTTCGAGCCCGCTGCGCAGGGCCTCGGCGAGCGGGTCGCCCGGGTCCTCGGCCATGACGGCCCAGCGGCCCGTGCCCGCGGTGTCGGAGGGTTCGGGCAGCGGCGCGGTCTCCTGCCAGGTGACGGCCAGCAGCCGCGAGTCGTCGGGGCCCGGCTCGGCCAGCCTGAGCCCTTCGGCTTCGAGCAGGACGGCGCCGTCCGCGGACAGCAGGCGGAAGCCTGTCAGGCGGGCCGCGCACAGGCCTTCGGAGGGCTGGGCGGCGTGCAGGCGGACGCGGTCGATGCCGACAGGCAGCACGGCCGCGTTGGAGTTCCCGGTGACGAGCGGCGCCGCCGAGGCCTGCAGGCAGGAGTCGAACAGCCCGGGATGGATTTGCAGGTCGTGCCCGACCGACCTGGCCACGGGAGGGACCCTCACCTCGGCGAGTACGCCGCCCTCCGGCTCCCGCGCCAGGCCGGTCAGGCCGCTGAAGGCGGGACCGTGTTCCACTCCCCTGGCCCGCAGTCCCGCGTAGACGGCGTCGGGGTCGAGCGTTTCCGCGTGCGCGGCGCGCAGCCGCCCGATCTCCTCCGCCGCCAGGCCGGACAGCCCGGCGGGAACGGCGGCCTCGTCGAGCACGCGCAGCCGGGCGGTGGCGACGGTCTCCCACTCGCTCTCCAGGACGCGCACGCGGAAGAGGCCGTCGGAGGAGACGCTGGTGCTGATCCTGGTGCGGGCGTCGAGTTCCAGGGCGCGCGGGATGCGCAGGTCGGTGATCTCGATCCGCTCGGCGGGTACGGCGAAGGCGGTGCTGCCCGCGGTGAAGGCCATCTCGACGTATCCGGCCGTCGGGAAGAGCGGGATGCCGTTGACGCGGTGGTCGCCCAGCCACGGCACGGACTCGAGGCCGACGTCGGCGCTCCACCGGTGCCCGTCGGGGGTGTCGGCGTGCGCGCCGAGCAGCGGGTGGCCGCCCCCGGCGCGCCTGCCCGCGCGCGGCACCGGCACCAGGAAACCGGTGTGGTTCCAGGCGGTCGGCGGCGCGTCGGCCAGGGAGCCCTCGGGGTGCCAGGCCGTCAGGTCCAGCTCGGCGCCCGCGCAGTGGGCGGCGGCGATCTGGGCGGGCACGGTCGTCAGCGGGTCCTCGCCGCGCCGCATCGCGCCCAGGGCCGTGGCCTCGGAGCGTCCGGCGTGGGCGCAGATCTCCTCGATGTTCTTGGTGATCAGCGGGTGCGGGGAGAGCTCGACGAACAGCTGGTAGCCGTCGGCGGCGGCGGCCGCCACCCCGTCGGCCAGCTGGACGGGCCTGCGCAGGTTGGCCACCCAGTAGGCGGCGTCGAAGTCGGGTACGGCACGCGGGTCGTCCAGCACGGTGCCGTAGAAGGCGATCGCGGGCCGGCCGGGGTCGAGGTCGGCCAGATTCGCGGCCAGCTCGTCCAGGATGGGGTCCACCTGCGGCGAGTGCGAGGCGACGTCGACGGAGATGCGGCGGACCGGCACGTCGCGGTCCTCCCACAGGTCGATGAGCCTGTCGATCTCGGCGGTGTCGCCCGCCACCACGGTGGTGCCCGGCGAGGAGACGACGGCGACGGTGACGCCGTCGGGCAGGTCGCGCTCGGCCTCGGCGCGGGGCAGTTCGACCGAGGCCATGGCGCCGGCTCCGGCGATCCTGCTCATGAGCCTGGTGCGGCGGCAGATGACCTTGACGCCGTCGGCGGGGGTCAGCGCGCCCGCGACGATGGCGGCGGCGACCTCGCCCATCGACTGCCCGATCACGGCGGCGGGCGTGGCCCCGTGGGAGCGCCAGATCGCGGCCAGGCCGAGCTGCATGACCAGGAGGGTGGGCTGCACCCTGTCGATGCCGGTGACGACCTCCGCGGCCTGGAGGGTCTCGCGCACGGAGAAGCCGGACTCGGCGGCGATCAGCGGTTCGAGCTCGTCGACGACGGCGGCGAACGCGGGCTCGTCCAGCAGGGCCGCGCCCATCCTGGCCCACTGCGCGCCCTGCCCGGAGAAGGCCCAGACCATCGGCTTGGCGCGGGTGGCGGTGCCGGCCGCGGTGCCGATGGCCGAGCCGATCTCCTCGCGCGCGGCGGCGCGCAGCCGGTCGGCCAGTTCGGTCCTGGTGCCGGCGACGACGGCCAGGCGGGCGTTGCGGTGGTCGCGCAGGGCGGCCAGGGTGGCGCCCACGTCGGCCAGCGGCGTGGTGCCGCCGCCGTTCTCCATCCAGTCGGCGATGCGGTGGGCGGTCTCGGCGGCGGCTGCGGCGGTGCTGCCGGAGACGGTGAAGATGCCCTGCGGCCGGGTGCGCGGGCGGCGCACGGCGCGCTCGGGCGCCGATTCGACGATGGCGTGGGCGTTGGTGCCGCCCAGGCCGAAGCTGGAGACGGAGCCCAGCAGGGGTCCCTCGGCCCCGTCGGGCCAGGGGGTGGCGGCGGTGGGGATGAACAGGCCCGTGCCGTCGGGGTCGATCTCGGGGTTCCAGCGGCGGAAGTGCAGGTTCGCCGGAATGGTCCGCGCGCGCATCGCGACCAGGACCTTGAGCAGGCCGGCGACGCCGGAGGCCGACTCGGTGTGGCCGAGGTTGGTCTTGATCGAGCCCAGGGCGCGCGGCACGGGCACGGTGGCGTAGGTGGCCGCCAGGGCGGAGAACTCGATGGGGTCGCCGATCGGCGTGCCGGGACCGTGGGCCTCGATCAGCCGCACGTCCTCCACGTCGATGGAGGCGGCGCTCAGCGCCTGCTCGATGACGTCGCGCTGGGCGACGGGCGAGGGCGCGGTCAGGCCGTTGGAGCGGCCGTCGTGGTTGACGGCGGTCGCGCGGAGCACGCCGAGGATGCGGTCGCCCGCGTCGAGGGCGTCTCCCAGGCGCTTGAGGACGACCACGCCGCAGCCCTCGCTGCGGACGAACCCGTCGGCGTCGGCGTCGAAGGCGCGGCAGCGCCCGCTGGGCGACAGCATGCCCCACTGGGAGAAGGAGACGGCGGTCTTCGGGTCCATGTGCAGGACGGCCGCGCCCGCCAGGGCCACGTCGCACTCGCGGTTGCGCAGGCTCTGCGCGGCCTGGTGCACGGTGACCAGGCCGGTGGAGCAGGCGGTGTCGACGGCCACGACGGGCCCGTGCACGCCGAGCAGGTAGGCGACCCGGCCGGCGCCGACGCTGTGCGTGATGCCGGTGGCCAGGTAGGTGGAGCCGATGTCGCCGGAGTCGGCGAGCCTGACCAGGTAGTCGGCGTGGCAGAAGCCGGCGAACACGCCCGTGCGTCCGCCGCTCAGCCCGCGCGGCCTGATGCCGGCGTGTTCGAGCGCCTCCCAGGCCACTTCGAGGAAGACGCGGTGCTGCGGGTCCATGGCCTCGGCCTCGGACGGGTTGATCCCGAAGTAGCCGGCGTCGAACCCGGCCGGGTCCTCCAGGTAGCCGCCCCAGCGTGACTGGGTGCGGCCGGGCGTGCGCGGCTCCGGGTCGTAGTAGCGGCCGACGTCCCAGCGGGTCGCGGGCACCTCGGTGACCGCGTCGACGCCGTCGAGCAGCAGCTTGGCCAGCGACCCGAACGAGTTCACCCCTCCGGGGAAGCGGCAGCCCGCACCCACGATCGCGATCGGCTCCCCGCGTACGGCTCCCGCGAACGCGGTGAGCTTGCGGTCGAGCTCGGCGCGCCGCTGCTCGCCGAGTTCGGCGATGCGCGTGACCTGGCTCGTGCTCCGTTTCATCACTCCACCCCAGTTCCGATTTCCTTGAGCAGCAGCTCGAACTCGTTGCCGAGGCCGTCTTCGCCGCTGGCGTCACGCCGTCCCGGCACGGGGACGGCGCGGTCCTGCGGCTCGCGCAGGTAGGAGGCGAGCGCCGCCGGAGTGGCGTGCTCGAACAGGGCAGCGGCGGTGAGCCGCGTGCCGGTGGCGGCGCTGAGGCGGCTGGCCAGCCGTACCGCGCCGGCCGAGTCCAGGCCGCACGCCTGGAAGGTGTCGTCGGGGAAGGCGCCCAGGCGCCCGGTGAGGGTGGCGAGTTCGGCGAGCACCAGCGCGAGCAGGTCGCCCGACAGCTCGCCGGAGGGGGTGCGCAGGTCGGCTCCGCCCGCGGGGGCGGACTTCCAGTCGACGGCGACGCCCGCGACGTGGGCCTCGGCCAGGCCTCTCAGGAAGCCGGAGGCGGTGTCCTCGGGGGCGCCGACGACGGGAACCTCGTCGGCGATCGCCTGCTGCATGCCGTAGGCCACCACCGGGGAGGGGCTGACCTCCACGAAGGCGACCGGCTGGGCGAAGGCGGCCGAGCGCAGGACGGAGGTGAACTGCACGGGGGCGCGCAGGCACTGGAACCAGTGGCCGTCGGACAGGCCGTCGATCACGTGGGAGCCGCCCTCCGCGGCGGAGTACAGCGGCGTCTCGGGTGTCCTGCGGGGGAAGCGCAGCGCCATCAGGGGCTCGCGGACCTGCTCGACGCCCTTCCAGTGCACGCCGTACCCGCCGGGCATCAGCTTGCAGGCGATCCGCATCTGGCGCAGCAGCAGGGCCAGGGCCCGCACCTCGCCGTCGGGGCCGGCCACCATGACGACCCTCGGCCCGTTCACGGCCGCCAGCTCGACGCCCTCCACCAGCAGGCCGTTGATCTTCTCCGCGGGCGCGAGCACGGACAGCATGGCGGAGCTGCCGGTGAGCTCGCCGACGGCCGCGCCCATGGTGCGGGTGACCGTGGCGGCCTCGTCCAGGGTGAGCGCGCCGGCCACGTACGCGGCGGCGATCTCGCCGATGCTGTGCCCGATCACGGCGGCGGGCGGCGCCAGGCAGCGCGCCCACATCGCCGCCAGGCCGACCTGCGTGGTGAACAGGGCGGGCAGGTGGATCTCCGGGCGTTGCATGTCGGGGGCGCCGCGCCGGCCGGCGAGCGCGTCGGCGACGCCGCCGCCGAAGAGGTCGAGGGCCTCGCCCGCCGCCGCGCGGAAGTCGGCGTCACCTTCCAGCAGTTCACGGCACATGCCGGGCCGCTGGGCGCCCGCCCCCGAGAAGACCAGGACGGGACGGCGCTCGCCGTCGGCGCGGCCGCGCACCACCAGGGGGTCGGGCCTGCCCTCGGCGAGCGCGGTCAGGCCGGTCAGCCGGGCCGGGCCGCTGGCCAGGATCACCGCGCGCTCGGCGCCCGTGCCGCCCCGGATGTCGAGGCCGGTGCGCAGGACCGCGCGGATCGCGGGCAGCGCGTCGTTCAGCGTCGTGTCGAGTCCTGAGCGCAGGTCGGCCGCGCGGGCGGCCAGGCCCGCGGCGTCCGGGGCGGACAGGACCAGGGGGCCGATCATCCCACCCCCAGGCGCCCGTTGATGAGCCGGAGAGCCTCGTCGACCGTGGTGTCGGCCTGGAAGGCCTCCTCCTCGATCGGGACCGCGAACGCCTCCTCGGCCTGCATCGACAGCTCGACCAGCGCGAGCGAGTCGAGGTCGAGCTCGCGGAAGGTGCTGGTCTCGGCGATGGTCTCGGGACGCGTCTCGGCGATGACCGCGATCAGGGCGATGAAGCGATCTTTGATCTCAGTCATGACAGACCTCCAGTTTGGGCCAGGTGAGCAGGCAGGAACCCCAGGCCAGCCCGCCGCCGAACGCGGTCAGCAGCACCCGGTGGCCCTGCTCGAGCTGACCGGCGGCGGCCGCGTCGGCCAGCGCGATCGGGATGGACGCCGCGGCCGTGTTGCCGACCTCGGCGATGTTGCTGACGCAGCGGTCCGCCGGTATGCCCAGATGGCCCGCGACCGACTCGATGATGCGCATGTTGGCCTGGTGCGGGACCAGCCGGTCCACCTCCGCGCAGCTCAGCCCGGCCCGGCCGAGCACCTCGCGCGAGGAGGCGGACATGCGCTCGACCGCCTGGCGGTAGACGGAGCGGCCGTCCATGGAGAAGAACTCCTCGCCGGCCCGCGGGGGCCGTCCCGACGACCGTTGCCTGGCGCCACCGGCCTCGACCTTGATGAGGTCGCCGCCCGCGCCGTCGCTGCCGAGGTCGAACGGTCCCACGGCGCCCGGCTCGTCAGGATCGCCCGCGCGGAGCACGACCGCGCCCGCGCCGTCGCCGAAGATCGCCGCGTTGGTGCGGTCGCCGGGATCGACGATGGCCGAGTAGGTCTCGGCCGCGACCAGCAGGACCCGCTCGGCGATCCCGGCGCTGATCAGGCCGGCCGCCGTGGCCAGGCCGTAGACGAAGCCGGCGCACGCCGCCGAGACGTCGAAGGCCGGCACGGTGCCCAGGCCGAGCCGTTGCGCGACCTCGGGGGCCGTGGCGGGGCAGAGCCGGTCGGGCGTGGTCGTGGCCAGCACGACGGCGCCGGCCTCACCGCCTCCGATGCCGGCCGATCTCAGTGCCAGGGATCCGGCCGCGACGGCGAGGTCCGAGGTGGACTGCCCGGGGGCCACCCGGTGCCGGCGGCGGATGCCGGTGCGGCGTTCGATCCATTCTGCGGTGGTCGCCAGGCGCCGCTCCAGCTCGTCGTTGCCGACGACCCGTTCCGGGACGACGCGGCCCAGCCCGCACCACACAGCCGTTCGACAGGGTTTCACGCGACATCCTCGGATGCGAAAAGAATGGACGCAATCAGATGTGCAGGAGAGTCATTCACGACTCCTCCTAAAAGGACGCTATCAAGATCGACCAGGAGCGTATACGTGCGAAATTCATTCATGAACGTGAAAAGTGAATTCGGCATTTCCGCGTCAGCGGCGAATGGCGACCGCGAGCGAGAGATCGGGCTCGGAGCGGATCCACACCGGCACCTGCGAGCCGCGGTAGGAGGCGATCAGCACACCGTCCGCCTCGGCCAGCTCGATCCACCAGAACGGGAACTCCTCCAGCGCGCCGCTGGCGTACAGCGCCTTGAACGCCGCCTCCTTGGCCGCGAAGAGCTCGCGCATGGTGTAGTCGCCCACGGGCGGGAGCAACGTCTGCGACTCAAGGCCGCGCAGCACGAATCTGGCCATGCGCGCGGTGATGACCGCGCTCTCGATGTCGACGCCGACCGACGAGGCGCCGGGCACCACCAGGGCGATCGCCAGGCGGTCGGTGTGGGCGATCGAGCCGGGGAAGCCCGGCGGGAATCCAGGACGGCCGTCGGGCTCGCGGGGCACGAAGCGTTTGCGCTCGGCCGCCCCCGCCGCGAACAGGGCGGCGCCGGCCGCCCTACGGCCCGCGTCGAACTGCTCCGGCGGGCCGTAGGGCGGCTGGACCGGTCGCCACACGGTCAGCGTGCCTTCGGCGGCGGCACCGTCGGGGACCTGCGGTCTGACTGCCATGGGCCGTCACTCCGGAAGGGACAGGACGTGACCGGCCAGCGACTCGATCGAGCGCAACGCCTCCGGCCGCACGTCGTCGTCCCACTCGAATCCGAACTCGTCCTCCATGGCCACCAGCAGGGCGACCAGCGCGTGGGACGACACTCCCGCCTGGCGCAGCGAGATGCCGTCGGACACCGTCTCGACGAAGCTGTCACCGCCGTACAGCTGCGCGAGCAGCCCGCGGATGCGCTTGCGTACGGCCGCCTCGCTGTCAGGCACGGGCGTCCACTTCCTCGAAGAACTTGCGGACGATCGCCTGGAATCCCTCGGCGTCGTCGACGAAGGGCACGTGACCGGCCTTCGGCATGATCTCGGCCCGGCCGTCGGGGAAGAGCGCGGCCAGCTCCCTGGCGGCCGTCGGGCCCATCAGGAAGTCGTCGTCGCCGACGACCACCAGCGCCGGCCGCTCCACGCCGGCCAGGATGCCCGGGTCGCCGACGTCCTCCATAGCCCGTTTGAGGCCGTTGACCAGGTCGTCGACGGTCGACAGGGCGGAGAACGCCTCGCGGAAGCCGAGGAAGCCCGGCGTGCCGATGGCCTCGTTCATCTCCGCGCTGAACACCTCTGGGTACATGTGCTCGTACAGGCCCGCGATGCCGTGGCTCTCCAGCGTGCGCAGCCACGCGCGCTGGACCTGGCGCTGGCGCCGCATGCCGCGCGGGCCGAACACCGGGCCCGCCAGCACCACGCCCCTGACCCTGTCGGGGTGGCGCAGCGCGACGTCCCTGGCCAGGATCGTCGAGGTCGAGGCGGCGATCAGGTGGGTCGACTCGATCTCCAGCCCGTCGAGCAGGGCGATCAGGTCGGCCGCGTGCTCCTCCCACGTCGGCTCCGGCCCCACGTGCGAGGACTTGCCGTGGTTGCACAGGTCGTAGCCCACGACCTGGTAGCTGCCGGCCAGCTCCTCGGTGAACACCCGCCACGACGGGCTGGGCAGGAAGAAGGCGTTCAGCAGCGTGATGGGCGTGCCCTCGCCGCGGGTCTCGTAATAGAGCTCCACGCCGTCCCTGACGCGAATGCGCCGGTCCTCGCGGTAGGCCAGATCCAGCTGTGCCAGATTCGCGTAACCCGACATCGCTTCCTATCCTTTCCCTGATTCGACGATTTCCGCGCCCGGAAGGATGCGCGCGAATTGCGCGACGACGTCGGCCGCCGCGAGTTCTCCGAGAATGGCGCCGCACGACAATCCGCAATACAGCGCCATTTCCTCGATCTTGCCGGTGGTGGTGTCGGTCGGCACCGCGGCGCTGAATCTCGGCACCAGGAACGTCTGTCCCTCGACCACCGTGCGGCCGATGAAGTTCTTGGGCTGGTGCGGGTTGCGGGTCACCTCCGTGGCCAGCACCCGGTGCCTGCGCCCCGGCCAGCCGATCTCGTAGACGTCGGTGATGACCGTGTCGCCCTCGTCGGCCGCGCACACCGCCCGCTTGAAGTAGGGATGCGCCCGCGACTCGTAGGTGACCACGAAGGCGGTGCCCAGCATGATGCCGTCGGCCCCGGCGGCCAGGGCCCTGCGCGCCTCGTGCGGCGAGCCGATCCCTCCCGCCGCGACCAGGCAGGCGTCGGGCAGGCGCTCGCGCAGCCCGGCCACCAGCTCGTCACGCTTCGAGTGGCCGAGCAGGTGGCCGCCCGCCTCGATGCCCTGGGCGACCACGACGGCTCCGTATCCCGCCGCGTGCACGCCGTCGGCCACCGTGCCGACCTGGACGACGAGCTTCCTGCCGTCCGCGGCGACACGTTCGAGCACCGCGTCGTCCGGCATGCCGAACAACGACAGGTACACGTGTCCGGGGGTCTCGGCGAGGATCTGGGTCACCTGCCGGTCCAGCTCGTCGGGGCCGACCACCTCCGGGACCAGGTTGAGGCCGACAGGCTTGCCGGTCCCCTCGGCCAGCCGCTCGAGCATCGCCGTCAGCGGCGCGCCGACCAGCTTGTAGCCGCCCGCGCACCCGGCGCCGCCGGCGTTGGACACCGCGCACGCCAGCTCCGTGCCCGAGACGCCGCCCATCCCCGACTGCAGCAGGCTCACCTCGGTGCCGAGGACCGCTGCGACCGTGGTGCGCATCAGAGGAGTCTCTCGACGGCGGACAGCGCGGCCCGCGCGCTGCCGAAGGCCTGCGTCAGGGTGTGCACCCACCGCTCCAGCCCGAAGCCCAGGCAGCTGGTGTGCGCCGTCTCCTGGCCCGCCTGGATGCCCAGCCGGCCGGTGAAGAACTTGCGGTGGTAGTTGGCCGAGCCGATCGCCAGGCCGTTGACGACGAACTCCTCCTTGACGGGGAACTCCCGCTGCGAGGCGTCGTCGTTCTTGAACGCCTCGAAGAACGGGTCGCCCGCGACCTCCAGCCGCATGTCGAGCCCCAGCTCGGCGCCGAAGGCGAGCACGGTCTCGCGGCCGCGCAGGTAGTGCTCCCTGGCCGCCTGGCCGGAGCCCACGCAGACGAACTCGCGCATGGTGAAGCCGAGGACCCGCTGCAGGCCGTCGTACTGGGCCTCGTTGCGGAAGCAGCTCGCCACGGTGGTCCGTACGGTCCCCTCCTCGGGCAGCACCGCGCCCGCGAGGTCGATGTAGACCCAGTAGCAGGCCGCCATCGGCAGGGCGAAGCCGGTGGCTCCCATCACCTCGCCCGGCAGCCGGTCCACCGGCCGCGAGGTCTCGGCCAGCACCGGTCCGAGCCGCTCCGGGTCGAGCTGGGCGACCGACAGGCCGGCCTGCGGGAAGGCGTCGAAGTAGTGGAAGGTGTCGAGGTCGCGGGCGCGCAGCAGCGGCGGGTAGCGGTGCTCGGGGGCGTTCCACATGCCGGCCCAGCGCAGGAAGACGCCTTCGATCGCGCGCAGCAACCGCGTCTGGCTGTCGTCGAGGACTCGCAGGCCGTCATCGGTCAAGGTCGTCATCGGACCACCTCCGTGGTGTCCTGGTCGTGAGGGGTCAGAGCAGCCCGGCCACGGCCGCCTGCGCGGCGGCGACGGAGCCGAAGTGGTCCGTCAGCGTGTGCACCCAGCGCTCCAGGCCGAAGGCGAGGCAGCTGGTGTGCGCCGTCTCCTCGCCGACCTGGATGCCGCAGCGCTCGCCGAAGAAGTTGCGGTGGTAGTTGACCGAGCCGATCGCCAGGCCGTTGACGACGAACTCCTCCTTGACGGGGAAGAGCCGCTGCATCTTGGCCTTGCCGCTGTTCTTGTCGAAGAACGGGTCGGTGGCGACCTGCAGCTCCAGGCCGAGCCCGAGCTCGGCGCAGAGCGTGGTCACGGCGTCCTTGGCGCGCAGCAGGTGCGCCTTGGCGGCCTCCTCCGCCCCGATGAAGACGATCTCCCGCATGGTGAAGCCGAGCAGGCGCTGCAGGCCCTGGTAGTAGTCCTCGTTACGGAAGCAGGTCGCCACGGTGGTGCGCATGACGCCGTCGCCCGGCAGGCGCGAGCCGGCCAGGTCGACGTAGATCGCGTAGCAGGCGGCGGACGGCAGGGCGAACGCGGTGGGCTCCATCACCTCGGCGGGCACGTGCTCCACCGGGCGGCGTGCCTGCGCCAGCGTGGCGCCCAGGCGCTGCGGGTCGAGGCGGGTGGCCGCCAGGCCCAGGTGCGGGAAGTTGTCGTAGTAGTCGAAGGTGTCGAGGTCCTGGCAGCGGATCAGGTGCGGGAAGCGGAACTCCGGCGCCTCCCACCCGTCGGCCAGGCGCAGGAACACCGCGTCGATCGCGCGCAGCAGGCGCAGCTGGCCGCCGTCGAGAACGCTCAGGCCGTTGTCGGTCGCCGTGGTCATAGTGTCGCCTTCTGGGTGAAGAATCGTGCTTCGATCGCCTTGAGGGTGCGGAAGTCGTCCAGGTCGAGCTCTTCGGGGTCGATCGCCTCGCCGGTCAGCTCCTCCAGCAGGAAGATGAACTCGACGAAGGCGAGCGAGTTGATCGCCCGGCTGTCGATCAGGTCCAGGTCGTCGGGGATCTCCTCGATCTTGGGGTTGCGCTCGAGGATGAACTCCCTGACCTTCTGCAACGGCTCGCTCATCGCTTGACCAGCTCCCTGCCGACGCCCGCCTTGGAGAGGAACGCCCTGGTGCGCTTGAGCACCTTGTCGTGCGCCTGCACCCGGGCGGGGTGGCCGAGCGCACGCCGGCGCAGCGCCAGCGCGTCCGGGATGCCCGCGTCGCGGTAGGCGGCGGGGTTGTACAACGTGCCGATGCTGTACTGCAGGTAGTCCTCCAGGTATTCGGCGACCACCGGCACCTCCTCCGGATCGCGCCTGGCCACCTGCTTGAGGAGGTTGAGGAAGATCATCCGGCCGAAGGCGACGTGCCTGCTCTCGTCCTGGTGGTGCACCCGGTTGATCTCGCGCGCGATGTGCGGCAGCGACTGGTCGGTCGCCATGAGGGCGTTGTAGTGGTCGACGATCTCCTCGAAGATCAGGATGCGCGCGAACACGATCAGCTCGCGGGCGACCTGCGACAGGTGGTCCACCGAGGCCGCCTTCAGCGTCGGCTGCGCCGGGTAGAGCTTGCCGCCGTAGCGCAGGCAGAACTGCGCGAAGAACCACATGTGCTCGTTTTCCTCACCGATGAAGTGGTGCAGGAATTCCGAGACGTTGGAGTAGGTCCGCTCGTGGATGCGCATGACCACTTCGCTCATCAGCTCGCGGATGCCGTGGATGTTGAGGCTGAAGAAGTTGATTGCCTCGTACTTGGTCAGCGCGAGTTGCTGCTCGCGGGTCAGCTCGTCCCACATCGGCGTGCCGGCCAGCGTGGTCAGGCTCTCGCTCATCCACGGCTTGTCAGGCTCGAGGGCGTCGGGCCATTCGAACATCGTGTACGGGTTGTAGTAGCCGGACTCGGCCATCTGCTCCAGCCGGTCCAGCTCCAGCACGATCGGTTCGATCTCACGTACCGCCATTTTCGCTCGTCTTCCTCGTGGAGTGGCTCGAGAGGTCAGCTTCTGCGCGCGGACCTGATGTCCGCGCGCACCTGGATCGGCAGCGGCGACCCGCATTCGTGGTGGCCGAAGGCCGCGTTGCCCGACGCCGTCGACGGGATGACCTTGTTGTAGATCGATCCCAGGCACAGTTCTTGGAACGGCCCGGTGTCGGGCGAGAGCCTGGCCGCCAGCTGGGCCTTGGCGATGTCGACGGTCCTGGTCGCGCCGTCGTCGTCCTCGACCTCCACGCAGGCGTGCGGCAGGTCGAGCGCGCCGCCCAGGACGCCGCAGAACCAACCGCGCCTGGCCTCGGCCCGGTATCCGGCCTCCCGGAACCGCTCGGCCAGGAACAGGCTCGCCGCGATGCAGCTCGTGGCGCCCAGCGCGTGCACCAGCTCGTGGTCGGCCTGCATCGGGACGGGGATCATCTGCCACCGGTAGCCGGCGTCCAGGTAGTCGCGGGTCAGGCGCCGCAGCACCGGCGAGACCAGCGGGGTGCGCGCTCCGGTCGTGGTGACCATCGCGGAGTACTCCGCCGATCCCCGGCCGCCGGTGAGCGGCGACAGGTCGGCGACCTCTCCCCCGAAGCGCACGACGTCCGGCTCCTCCAGCTTCCAGGCCGCGTCCTCGTCGCATCCGGGGCACTCCAGCGTGACCCGGAAGTCCCAGGTCTTCGGCCGCAGCAGGTCGTCGACCGGACGGCCGGCGAACCGGAAGAGCATGCGGAAGGCCAGCTCCGGCTGCGTGGTCGCCTTGCCGGAGTACATCCCGAGGTTGTAGAGGTCGTTGACGTCGAAGTGCCGCACCCCGGCCCGTTCCTCGTACGGCAGGCCCGCCCCGACGAGCTCGTCGATCTCCGCCCGGTCGGCGCGCAGCATGTCGCGCGCGACGGACTCGGGCTCGACCCTGCTGGAATACGCGGGCGGGATGAATTCGATGGAATTCGCCACCCGTTCCCATAAGACTTGGTGCGGCACAGCTGTCTCCGTTGCTCTATTGTTTCGGATGCCCACAGCACCGACATTGACGGTAGCAGCCGACCGCCAGGAGACAGTAGATTAATTTCACATATCTCGGCGTGCGTTTCACATCATGGCCTCGACCTGCAGTGGAACCATAACTCATGAGAAATTCACTCGCGCGGATGCATTCTTCACAGCCACACGGAGATGCATTTTTATCTACGATGGAATTACTCTGCCGACTGGAGGGCCGCGATGCCGTTGGACCGCATTCTCCGCAACCTGATCACGTGGCAGCGCGCCGGCGGCGCGCCGCTGCCCGCGCGGGAGATGACCATCGAGGCGGCCAGGGAGAAATACCGGGCCAACGCCTGGCGGCCGCGCCGCGACGGCGGTCCCCACGCGAGCGTGCGCGCGGCCGACCGGGCGATCGGGACGGCCGACGGCTCGTCGATCCTGTGCCGGGTGTACACCCCGGAGGCCGACTTCGGACGCGTGATCACCTTCCTGCACGGCGGCGGGTGGGTGCTGGGCGACCTCGACAGCCACGACTCGGCCTGCCGCATGATGGCGGCGTCGCTGGGCGCGGTGGTCGTGTCGGCCGGCTACCGGCGGGCGCCGGAGTTCCCCTACCCCACACCGCTGCTCGACGCCGCCGACGCGGCCCGCTGGACGAGCCGGACGTTCCCCGGCCGCGACCACGTGATCGCCGGTGACAGCGCGGGCGCCCACATGGCGCTCGGCATCGCGATGCGGGCGCGCGAGAGCGGCGACCTGCCGCTCGCCGCGCTGCTGCTGGTGTACCCGCCCGTCGATCCGAGCCTGCGCATCGCCGCCGCCTGCGAGCACCCCGACGGGTACCTTCTGAGCGTCGACGACATGGCCTGGCACTACGAGCTGTACGTCCCCGACCCGCGGCGGCGACGCGAGCCGCTCGTCGACCTCATCAACGCCGACCTGCGCGGGCTGCCGCCGACGGTGCTGGCCACGGCCGAGTTCGACCCGCTGCGCGACGAGGGGGCCGAGCTGGCCGAGCGGCTGTGCGCGGCCGGCGTGCCGGTCCGTTACGTGCCGGGTCCCGGGCTGGTGCACGGCTACTTCCTGATGCAGGAGGTCGTGCCGGCGGCGGCCGCGTGCGCGCGGCGGGTGGTCCAGGAGCTCGACGCGGTCCTCAGGTCGGCGCCGGTCCAGGCCGCTCGGGGTGAGCGCTAGTGCGACGGCCCGACGGGTTTGCAGGTCATCACCCTGCGTGCCCGCTGCTGGGCGGCGTGCTTGGCCCGCAGGGTGTTGCGGACCACCTCTCCGGTCACGGTGACGATCACCTGCGGCGCGATGCGCTCGGCGCGCAGGGTGAGCGGGTACTGCCGCCTGGCCAGGTCGCCGGCGGGCGGCACGCCGCAGATCTGGTCGTAGCCGGTGGCCCTGATGTCCCACACCTGGACCCGCCACTGGGTGTCGTGCTCGTCCTCGTGGAGGAAGAACTCCGCCGCGCCCGGCGCGCGCTCGACGAGCCGGTGAAGGTAGGAGTCGAGCGCCGCCCGCGCGAAGTCCTCGGGGCTGCCCCGCAGCTCGTCGGCCACGCCGCGCCCGACCACGTCGCCGAAGTCGACGATCCACGACCAGCGGCGTTCCTGGTTGTCCTTCGTCTCGATGACGAAGGCGTACGGCCTGGCCTGGGCCTCCCCTCGCGCGCTGCGCACGGCACGGTCCATCAGGTGCCGCACGTCGGAGGGGCCCTGTGCCCTGCCGTACAGGCCGTAGGCGCCCTCGGGCAGGCTGATGACGTGCACCACGGCCTTCGGTTGCGGATTGCCCTCCGCCTCGCCCAGTTCGGTGGTGATGCGGGAGATCAGGTAGTCGCTCATCTCGGTGCCCCACATGCCGGCGATCACGTTGACGATGTACCGGGGGCCCTGCGCGGCGTCGAGCAGGTGACCGCCCGCGTTCCAGACCTCCTCCTCGCGCACCACCACGTGGGTGAGCTCGTCGAGCAGGTCGACCACGTCGGGGGCGACGCTCCCGCCCGCCGCGGCCAGCAGATGCCGTCCGGTCAGCCGCCCTGCCAGCCTGCGGCGTTCTCGTTCATCGAACACGCCCTTGGGCACCAGCAGCTCAACGAACAGCATCGTCGGTTGGTCCTTTCCAAGACGGGCCGATCGGTCAACACGCTCCCCGTGACCACCACCCCCCGGGGTCGCCGGCTCCTACCTCCGCCCGTCGCCCGCACCCGGTGTCTCCCACGGCCGGGCGGCGTCTTCACGCTCCGGCCGCCGTCCTTCTGGTCCAGGTTGCGGCAGTCCACCACGATCACCACTTCCTCGAGCCGCCCGGTCACTCCGAAAGCGTCCGATTCCCGCCCGCTGAAGAGCGCTGATGCGTTCTCGTGATTGAAATCGAGGCTACCATGATCATGGTTTCTCATCCAGCGGCGGCACGGCAGAGGTGAGAATCGCGTGACAAGGCGTTAAGAACTCATTCATTCACTGTTTGAAAGAAGTCCCGGGAGTCCACGCCGCTGGGGACGCCCGCCCGTATCCGTGCTTTTCCTGCACCCCGAAAACCGGGCCGCTCAAATCCAGTGCGAATCGCGGGCGATCCGCAACGCGTCTATCCGGTTGCGCGCCCCCAGCTTCGCCACCACGGAGGACAGATAGTTGCGCACCGTCCCCTCCGACAGGTGCAGCCGGGCCGCGACCTCCAGCACCGTGTCGCCCTGGGCGACGTACTCCAGCACCGACAGCTCCCGCAGCGTCAACGGGCATCCCCCGTTGGCCAGCGCGGCGACCGTCAGCTCCGCGTCGAACACGCGCTCACCCTGGTGGACCCGGTGAATGGCGTCGAAGAACTGGCGCGGCGGGGCGCTGCGCTGCACCATGCCGTCGATCCCGCTGGTGAAGGCCTGGCGGACGATGGTGCGGCTGAAGGCCGAGGCCAGGAGCAGGCTCCTGCACCCCGGAAGAGTGGCGATCTTCTCGGCGATGACGATCGCGTCGGTGTCGGCGCCTTCGAAGCTGATGATCGCGACGTCCGGGCGATGCGTCTCCGCGCATTCCAGGGCGTCGAGACTCGCGTCGGCAGAACCGACCACGCGGATGTCGTCGCTTCGCTCCAGCAACGCGGTGAGTGCGCAGCGGGATAATTGCAGGTCGTCGGAGACCATGACATCGATGGGCACTTGAAGCCTCCCATTGTTCATCTCAGTAGGACCGCACAATGGGTCGCGATGTGCGACTCACTCACCATGACGAATTGATGTGGCGATCACCCTGCTTCCTATGTTGATTTGCCGAACGGCACAAGGGGTGGAGCCACTTACTCACACTTACTGACATAGGCACTTGCATGAATCATACGCGTACGAAAAGCCTTTCTCAAGAGCGGATAGCCAGGCCTTCCCCTGGTGGGGGCCCAGGTGCGGGCTAGGGTGTGGGCATGCCGTCGAGCGGCGCCGACGTGCGCCTTGCCGTCGCCCTGAGCGTGAAGGTTCTCACCGGCGTCCCCGCCGCCCGGTGGGACGCGCCCGCGGGCACCCTGGAATGGACCTGCCGGGAGACCCTCGAGCACCTGGCCGACGACCTGCTGACCTACGCCCTGCGCTTCGGGCTCGCACAGCCGATGGCGGTGCCCAGGGTGCCGCTGCGGATCACCCACGACCGGCCAGGCGGGCCGGGCAACGTCGTGTTCGGCGACGCGGCGGCGGGTCCCGAAGGGCTCCTCACCGTCGTCGAGGCCTGCGGCGGGCTGCTGGCGCTGGCCGTCGACGCGGCCGCGCCCGGCACCCTGGCACCCCACGTGTTCGGCGCCTCCGATCCCGAGGGCTTCGCCGCGATGGGCGTCGTGGAGACGCTCGTGCACACGCACGACATCGCCGAAGGGCTGGGACTGACCTGGGAGGCGCCCCAGGACCTGAGCGAACGGGCCCTGGCGCGGCTGTTCCCCGACGTCCCCGTCGTGGAGGCCCCGTGGCCGAGCCTGCTGTGGGCCACCGGCCGCATCGACCAACCGGGCCGGCCCCGCCGCATCGACTGGCGCTGGTACGGCACGCCGCGCTGAAGGGCCCGCCCCGCCGATCGCAGGGCGTCAGCCGTCGAGGCGGACGGTCACGGTGACGCGGCGAGGGCCGACGCGCTTCGCGACCGCGTGCCCGCTCCGGTCGGCGCCGTCCAGTTCGAGCGAGATCGGGCCGCCCTCGCCGGTGAAGTTGCGCCACCAGCGCTTGGCGTCGGGGAACTGGACGGGGATCGTGACCGTGTCCCCCTTGCGGCGGAACCCGACGGGCGTGCTGACGGTCCGACCGGTGCGGCGCCCCGTGTAGGTGACGACGGTGAGGTGCCTGCGCACGAGACGGCCCACCCGAGGAGAGGTCCGCAACGACAGGACACACGCGTTGACCCGGCCGACCAACTGCTGAGGGAGGGGACCCTGGAATGGCATGACCCCCACCGTATTAGCGTAAGTGGAGAGCATCGTCCATTTGCCCGGGAAGTGAGAGACATGAGCACCCAGGCCTCTCACCAGCCGTTGCGCTCCGACGCGCGCTCCAACCGCGACCGCATCGTCGAGGTCGCCAGCGAACTGTTCGCCAGACGCGGGCTCGACGTGCCGATGGCGGCGATCGCCCGCCACGCCGGCGTGGGGGCGGCCACGCTCTACCGGCGCTTCCCCACCAAGGAGTCGCTCGTCACCGAGGTCTTCGCCGACCGGTTCCACGCGTGCGCGTCGGTGGTCGACGCCGCGCTGGCCGACCCCGACCCCTGGCGCGGATTCCGCACCGCCGTCGAGCGGGTCTGCGCCATGCAGGCGGCCGACCGCGGGTTCAGCGCGGCGTTCATCGCGGCCTTTCCCCAGGCGGTGGACGTCGAGGGGCAACGGCTGCGCGCCGTGGAGAGCTTCACCGAGCTGACGCGCCGCGCCAAGGCGGCGGGACGGCTGCGCGCCGACTTCCAGCTGGACGACCTCTTCCTGCTGCTGGTGGCCAACGGCGGCCTGGCCTCCCGGTCCGCCGAGAACGCCGCGGCGGCCTCACGGCGGCTCGTCGCGTACATGCTCAGCGCCTTCCGCGCCGAGGGAGCGGAGCCCCTCCCACCGCCCGCCCGGCTCGACCTGCTCGACCTGCTCACCTAGCCCGCCGCACCCGCGCCCGACTCGCACCGCTGCCGGAAGCCGGGAGGCGGACGGCGGACGGCGGACGGCGGGAGCCGGAAGCCCCAGGCGGGAGCCGGAAGCCCCAGGCGGGAGCCGGAAGCCCCAGGCGGGAGCCGGGAGCCGCCCGACACTCGCCAGGTCACGTTCGCCTGGCGCGGGCCGGGTCACGTTCGCCGGGCGCGGTTCCACCACAGCGACAGCGCCGTCGCCAGGCCCGCGAGCAGGCCGCCGAGCACCGCGAACCACGCCGACAGGTCGCGCTGCTCGTGCACGACGCTGAACGTGCCCGGCAGGTCGGCGAGCACGTCGTGGAGCTGTCCCGCGTCCTCGGCGCGGCTGTAGGTGCCGCCCGTGGTCGCCGCGACCTCCTTGAGCGCCGCCTCGTCGATCACGCCCCGGCTGCGCCACCCGCCGCCGCCGCGCCCGCTGTCGAAGCCGCCCCGTCCCCCGAACCCGCCGAACCCGCCGTCGATCTGCGAGCTGTCGCACACCGCCGGCGCGGGCGTCGTGGTGCCGAAGCCGATCGTGAAGACGCGCACCCGCCGCAGCGCCGCCTGGTCGGCGGCCGTCATCGGGTCGACCCCCCGGGTGTTCCGCCCGTCGGTGAGGACGACGATGGCGGCGCTCGCGTGCCCTTCCTGGCCGGGTTCGCCGGGGTCGGCCCCGGTCGGCGGGATCGACGGGTCGACCTCGGCGAGGGCGTCGAGGGAGGCGAGGATGGCCTGCCCGATCGCGGTGCCCCGGTAGGTGACCAGGCCGTCGAGCGCCTTCAGCAGCTCGTCGGTGTCGTCGGTGGGCGGCACGAGCAGTCCGGCCGTCCCGGCGAAGGTGACGAGCCCGATGCGCGGCCCACCGCGCTGCGACTCGATGAACTCCTTGGCCGCCTCCCGCGCCGCGGTGATGCGGTTGGGGTCGACGTCGGTGGAGCACATCGATCCGGAGACGTCGAGGGCGAGCAGGATCGTCGCAGAGGTCAGCGGCACCGGCACGGTGGCCTGGGGACGGGCCGCGCCGACGCCGAGCGCCACGAGCCCGGCCGCCAGCAGTGCGGCGGGGATGCGCCGCTGCCATCGGGTACGGCCCGGCAGCGCCGTACGGACCAGCGCGATCGAGGTGACCCTGACGGCGGCGCGGCGGCGACGGCGGCTCCACCACCACTGCAACGCGAAGATCAGCGGCAGGACCAGGAGCGCGGCGAGCGCCCAGGGCCAGGAGAGCGACATTCAGATCACCCGCCCCGATCGGAGGATGGTGAGCGCCGAGCCCGCGCCGAGCAGCGCGAGCGCGCAGCAGATGAGCGCCCCGGCCAGCGGCACCGGCTCGTCGGAGACGGTGAGCCGCAGGTCGATGGCCGAGGCGACGGAGCCGAGGTCGCCCGCCGTGGAGGCGGGATGGTAGGTGCCTCCGGTGGCCTCGGCGACGGCGGTCAGGGCCTCGGGGTCGAGGGCGGTCTGCAGGCGGTAGCCGTCGACCTTGACCGAGGTTCCCGCGGTGGTGCCGACCCCGACGGTGTCGATGTGGACCCCGGCCCTGGCGGCCAGGTCGGCCGCCTCGTCGGCGCGGGCGCCCAGGTCGTGGCCGTCGGAGATGATCACGATGGTCGCCGAGGGCCAGTAGCCGAGGTCGGGAGGGTTGTCGTCCTGGCCGCGCGCGAGCGCGACCGGCTTGCCGGTGATGGCGCTGAGCGAGCCGGTGATGGCCGCGGCCAGCGAGGTGCCGCCGGTCACCTTGAGCCGGTCGATCGCGGCCACGGCGCGGGTGTGGTCGGCGTCGGGGCGGGCGGTGGTGAGGGCGCCCTCCTCGAAGGCGACGACGCCGATGTCGACGCTGGCCGGCTGGTCCTCGATGAAGGACCGGGCGACCTGCTGGGCCGCGGCCAGCCGCGAGGGGGCGATGTCGGTGGCGCCCATGCTGCCCGAGACGTCGACGGCCAGGATGACGACCCCCGCGGCGCGTGGCACCGGGATGAGGGCGGCGGGCCCTGAGGCGGCGACGGCGAGTACGGCCAGCCCCGCCAGCGTCAGCCACACCCCGAGCCCGGACCGCCCGGCTCCCCGCGCGGCCACGCCCGCCTCGGCCAGCAGCGCCGCCCGCCGCCTGGCGAACCGCACGGCGACGACGGCCAGCGCCACCACCAGGAGCAGGCCGGCGGCGAGCAGCACGGGAGTGTCGAAGGTCATGTGGCCCCCTTCGTCTGCCGCATCGGCGGTGTCGCGGCGCCCGACCCCGGACGGGACCGCATCGGAGCGGTCGCGGCGCCCGACCCCGGACGGGACCACGTCGGCGCGGTCACAGCGGCCGGTCCCGGGTGCGGGTGACGAGTTCCACGAGCGCCTCCGCCAGGTCCCTGCCGGTGTCGATGCGGTGGAGCGGCACGCCGGCCTGCCGCATGCCGTACTCCAGCCGGTGGTCGCGCGCGTCGACGGCCTCGCGGAACCTGACCCGGAACAGCTCGTCGCCCGAGTCGACGACCAGCTGCTCGCCGGTCTCGGTGTCCTCGACCACGATGAGCCCCGCGGCGGGCAGCGCGTCGTCGGCGCTGTCGGCGATCCGCAGCGCGACGACCTCGTGCCGTCTGCTCAGGCGCAGCAGCGCCCGCTCCCATTCGCCCTCGCCGATGAAGTCGGAGAGCACGAGGACGAGGCTGCGGCGGCGGGCCAGCCGTCCCGCCGCGTCGAGCATGGCGGCCAGGTCCGTGGTGGGACCGCCGCGCGCCTGCTCGGTGCGCTGCAGCTCGGCCCCGATGCGCAGCACGTGGCGGCGCCCGCCTCCCGGTGGCACGACACGCAGCGGCGCGGTGCCCGCGTTGTCGTAGAGCAGCGCGCCGACCCGGTCGCCTCCCCTGCTGAACAGCCGCGCCAGCACGATCGCGAGCTCGGCCAGCACCTCGTGCTTGCCGCGTCCCGGCCGTCCCGCCGTCATCGACGCCGACCGGTCGAGGACGAGCCAGACCGTCAGCTCGCGGTCCTCGTGGAAGACGCGGATCTGCGGCTCGTCGAGGCGGGCGGTCACGTTCCAGTCGATGTGGCGGGCGTCGTCGCCGTCGCCGTAGGCCCGCAGGCCGGCCAGGTCCAGCCCGGAGCCGCGGCGCAGGGTGCGGTGCGCGCCCTGGATCTGGCCGTCGAGGCGGCGGATGACCTTCCACTCCAGGTGGAGGAGGAGTTTTTCCGGGGTGGCTGCCATCGGCTCACCGGTTCTGCAGGACGACGTCGGGGGCCCGTACGGCACCGAGCACGCGGGTGATCACGGTGTCGGGGTCGACGTCGTCGGCGAGCGCCTCGTAGGACAGGACGACGCGGTGCCTGAGCACGTCGAGGGCGAGCTCCGACAGGTCCTGCGGGAGCGCGTACTCCCTGCCGCGCAGGAAGGCCAGGGCGCGGGCGCCGGTGACCAGGGCGATGGAGGCGCGGGGGCTGGCCCCGTAGGTCACGTACCTGTCCAGCTCGCCCAGTCCCGCGGTGCCCGGCGACCGGGTCGCGGCGACCAGCCGTACGGCGTAGTCCACGATGGCCGGGTCGACGTACACCTCCCGCGCCCGCTCGCGCATGGCGACCAGGTCCTCGGTGCTGAGCATCGGCTGTGTCGGCTCCGGCGGGCGCAGCGCGCGATCGACGATCGCGTGCTCCTCCTCCCGGCTCGGGTAGTCGACGACGACCTTCATCATGAACCGGTCGACCTGCGCCTCCGGCAGCGGATAGGTGCCCTCGGACTCGATGGGGTTCTCTGTCGCCATGACCAGGAACGGCTCGGGCACCGGGAAGGTCTCGCGGCCGATGGTGACCTGGTGCTCCTGCATGACCTCCAGGAGCGCGCTCTGCACCTTGGCGGGGGCGCGGTTGATCTCGTCGGCCAGCAGCAGGTTGGTGAAGACGGGTCCCAGCTCGGTCTGGAACTCGCCGGTGTGCTGGCGGTAGACGCGGGTGCCGACGAGGTCGGCGGGCACCAGGTCGGGGGTGAACTGGATGCGCTGGAACTGCCCGGCGATGGAGGCGGCCAGCGACTTGACCGCGAGGGTCTTGGCCAGGCCGGGCACGCCCTCCACAAGCAGGTGGCCGTCGGCCAGCAGGGCGACGGCCATGCGTTCGAGCAGCACGTCCTGGCCGACGATCGTCCGCTTGACCTCGAACAGCACCTGCTCGAGCGGGTTCGTCATGGGCGTTCCTTCCTTCATATGCGCCCGCTGCTTCCCGGGCCTTCGCCTTCGGTGCCGCCGAGCGCCGCGCCGATCGGCACCGCGAAGGCGATGCCGGCGAACGCCTGGTCCTTGCCCGGGTCGGCGATCGACACGACGATGCCGATGACCAGGCCCTGCTCGTTGAGGAGCGGTCCGCCCGAGCTGCCGGGGTTGACCGAGGCGTCGAACTGGATGAGCCCGGCCACTCCCCTGCTCTTGATGTCGGTGCTGCGGTCCAGGCCGGAGATGACGCCGGTGGAGACGCTGTAGGTCAGGCCGAGGGGGTTGCCGATGGCGACCACGGAGCCGCCCACGTCGGCGCTGCCGCCCAGGACGGCGGGCACCAGGATCTCGGGCAGTTCGGCGGGCAGGAGCGTGGCGATGTCCTGGGCGGGGTTCGAGGCGGTGACCTTGGCGCGGGCCTTGGTGCCGTCGGCGAACGTCACGGTGATGTCCTTCTCGCCGGCGATGACGTGGTCGGCGGTGAGGATGGTGCCGTCGTCGGCGGCGACCACGCCGGCGCCGATGGAGTCGCCCGCGTTGATGACGACCACGGAGGGGCCGACCGCCTGGAAGATCTCCGGCACGGTCGGCGGCGGCGTCTCGGTCGGCGACGGTGACGCGCTCGCCGCGCTGAGCGTGTCGGAGACGGCGCCGAGCCGGTAGGTGAGCATCGCGACCACCACCGCCAGGGCCGCCACGACCACGACGAGGGTCACCAGCAGCGGGCGTGAGGCTCCGGCCGGTGGCCGGGGCGGCACCGCCTCGGCGGGCACGTCTGGCGCGCGCTCCATCGCCCCAGCGTACGAAGACGGTTCAAAGTTCACCAATAGCCGGAAAATGAGAATTAGTTGAGAATATGTCGCATTCATCCGCCTTGGTGAGCCCAGTCGGGCGCTACCCGCTCAGCTCAGGACGGCCCCTGCCCATTCCGGCAACGGTTCGCACGACTCCAGCCACGGCCGGGGCGGACGGGTGCGGGCGCCGAGGATGCCGCCCACGATGGCGCACGTGGTGTCGACGTCGCCCCCGGCACTCGCGGTCGCCCAGAAGGCGCGCTCGAAGTCGTCGAGGTGACAGGCCGCCGCCCACAGCGTGAACGGCACCGTGTCCTGGGCCGAGACCTGCCGGCCGTTGCCCAGCGCGCGGGCGGCCACCACCGGATCGCGCACCGTGAGCAGGCGCCGCGCCTCCTGCCCGCCGTCGCGGACCAGGCTCGCCGGGGTGTGCGCGAGCACCTCGTCCAGGAAGGCGCCGGGCGACAGCGCGGCCCCCGTGCTCGCCACCGCCGCCGCCACCGCGACGGCCACGGCACCGGCGACGGCCTCCGGGTGGGTGTGCGTCACCAGAGCCGACGACTCCGCCTGCCGTACGGCAAGCGCCAGGTCGCCGGCGAACCAGGCGCCCAGCGGGGCGACGCGCATCGCCGCGCCGTTGCCCCACGAGCCGCGCCCGCCGAACAACTCCGCCGCCAGCACACGCCAGTCGCCGCCCTCCTGACGGATCTGGCGCAGCATCCGCCCCGTGGCGGGCCCGTATCCCCGGTCGAAGTCGTGGTGCTCCGCGAAACCGGCCGCGAGCGCGTCCTGATCGACGCCGCCGTGGTCCATCAGGACGCGGTAGACGGAGCA
This sequence comes from Nonomuraea sp. NPDC050663, assembly GCF_044456985.1. Taxonomy (NCBI): domain Bacteria; kingdom Bacillati; phylum Actinomycetota; class Actinomycetes; order Streptosporangiales; family Streptosporangiaceae; genus Nonomuraea; species Nonomuraea sp. NPDC050663. Next base: position 270,745 of record NZ_JBITGL010000007.1, on the reverse strand, counting down.
GGCCATCTCGGTGTCGTCGGTCCACTGCCACGGCGCAGGCGGCAGGGCCCGGTCGGCGAGGTGCGGAAGGTGGGCGGGGACGAAGAATTGCGACCCCAGGGCGTCGCCCACGGCCAGGCCACGAAGGGAGGCGGACGCGCGGGTCAGGGAATCGGATGGCATCGCGTCACATTCTGGCAGGCCGCCCCTGGACCGCTCCATATGCGAGTTCGCCCCATCGGTGCCAGCATCGGGCGGGTGAGCGAGAGCACGATTCACCCCAACGAGACCACCGTGCCCTTGATGCCGTGCGCGTCCCTGGAGGAGACGGCGGCGTTCTACGAGATGCTCGGCTTCGAGGCCACCTATCGGCAGAGCAGGCCGTACGTCTACCTGGCCATGCGCTGGAGCGGCTTCGACCTGCACTTCGGTCCGGCGCCCAGGGGCCTCGACCCGTCGCGTGAGGAGTCGGGCGGGTGCCTGGTGATGGTCGACGCGGTCGCGCCCTATCACGCGGCCTTCGTCGCGGCGATGCGGCGGGCGCACGGCAAGGTGCTGAGCTCGGGGCTGCCGCGCATCACGCGTTTCCGGCCGGGCGCGTCGCGGTTCACCATCGTCGACCCGTCCGGCAACTCGATCATGTTCATCCAGCGCGACGAGCCCGTGGAGCTGGAGTACGGCGGGGCGAAGGAGCTGGCCGGGCTGGCCAGGGCGCTCGACAACGTGCGCATCCTGCGGGAGTTCAAGAACGACGACCTGCAGGCGTTCCGCGCGCTCAAGTCGGCGATGCGCAGGCACGGCGCGGTCGCGCCGGTCGCCGAGCGGGCCGTCGCCCTCGTCACCCTCCTCGACCTGGCCGCCGGGCTGGGCGAGCCGGAGCGGCCGTGGCTGGGCGACCTGCGCGCGCTGGAGCTGTCCGCCGAGGACAGGCGGCGCGTCGAGACGGAGCTGGGTCACCTGCCCGGCCTCCAGGAATGGCTCGGGTGAACGGCATGACCCCGTATCTGTCGGACGACGACCTCGAGCGTTCGGACGTCGTCGCCAACTGCGCGATGAACCGCGAACGCCGCCTGGCCGGCTACGAGCGCGAGCTCGGCCTGGACGTGGCCGCCTTCCTGACCGGCAGGCCGGGCCCGGTGCGGTGGCTCGACCTGTGCTGCGGCACCGCGACCGCCCTGTTCGAGGCCGCGGCCGTCCTGCCGGGCGAGGCGGAGATCGTCGGCGTGGACCTGGTCGGCTTCTTCGCCGGCCCGCCCGACCGCGGCGGGCGGGTAGGTCAGCGGGCCGCGAGCATGCGGTCGATCAGCGTGTGCAGGTGCCGGCGGAACTCCTCCAGCTGGGCGGGCGGCTGGGCGCCGATGCTGGGCGAGTGGCGGCCGTTGACCGACATGCCGCCGGCGAGGAAGCCGAACACGCACCACACGACCGTCCGCACCAGGTACTCCACGTTCACGTCCGATGGCACCATCCCCGCGCTGAGCCCGGCGATGACGGCCACCTGGGGCTCGACGTACTCCGCCTCCAGTTCGCCCACGTCGGCGGCGTCGCCCATCCACCGGTGCATCCAGAGCGACAGGATGAGCGGGTGGTCGGCGTAGAAGTCGAGGTAGGCGTCGACGGCGGCGTGGGGGTTGAGGCCCTGCTCACCGGCCGAGGCGACGACCTGGGCCATCATGTCCTGTTCCGCCTGGTAGGCCCGCTGCATGACCTTTCGGTACAGCTCGCGCCGGCCGCCGGTTCTGCGCACCAGCGTCTGGGTGTCCATCCCGGTGGCGTCGGCCAGGGTCTGGGCGCTGGTGGAGTCGTAGCCGAGCTCTGCGAACAGACGGGTCGCCACCTCGACGACGGGACCCAGGTCCGTGTCGTCGGCTGATGGTGCGGATCCGGCAGCGGACATGGTCGACCTTCCACTTCAGGGGTTGTGGCCTTCCAGCCTGGGTCATCGCGGGCCATGTCCAGGTAGCCTCGCCGTGCTTCCTCGTCAAAGGCTCGGCAGGGGAGGTCAAGGAAAGATCCGTGCGGCAGGAACGTGGCGCCGGATGCATCCGCCGGGGCCGGCGTCACGAAGATCCCAGGTGAGGGTGGTGGGGTGGAGGGGAGGACCGGTGTCCCGGCTAGGCTGGTGGGATGGGCATGTCGGATGAGCGCGTCGGCACCGTCGATCCCAGGGAGACCGACATCCGATCGTGGCCCACGGGGCGTCTGCTGTCGGTGGCGGCGCGCGTGGTGGAGGCCCGCTATCACGCCTATCTGGCGACGCACGGGCTGACCCACGCCGGGCTGATCGCGCTGCACCATCTGCGGGAGTGGCCGCGCACGCAGCGCGAGCTGGCCACGTTGTGCCGCGTCACCGACCAGACCATGAGCCGCACCGTGAGGCATCTGAGCCGCGCGGGCTATGTCGGCAGGCGCCCCGACGAGCAGGACCGGCGACGTACCCGGGTCGACATCACCCCGGCGGGCGCCGACGTGCTGGCGATGGTGTGGGAGGCGGAGCGCGGGTCCGACCGGCTGCTGGGCGTGGTCGACGACTACGAGGCCTTCCGCCGCCAGCTCATCCAGCTGATCACGGTCACATGAGCGCGTACGGCACGCGCCGCGCGTCAGGCGAGCGTGCCCTTGAGCGGGTCGTCCCCGTTCCAGGCGCCTTCGGAGGCGTAGGGACGGAAGCGGGCGAACAGCTCCTCGCTGTACCAGCGTTCGGCGCGCACGTGCTCGATGACGCGGGTGTGCTCCCCCTGGGCGTAGGCGAAGCGGCGCATCGTGCCGGCGTCGCGCCACAGCGAGAAGGTGGCCTGCCGGGCCAGGGGCCACTCGCCGACGCCGACGGAGGCGAGGCAGCCGTCCTGGCGGGCCAGGAGCCGGTCGACGTCCGGCACCACCCGGTAGAAGGCGACCAGCCGCGACGGCCTGATGGACGCGCGGGTGAGCACCGCCACCGGTCCACCCGTGTCGCCGGCGGGGCGTGGGTGCGGGCCGGGCAGGGGGTCGACACCGCCCCAGCGGCCGCGCGACGCGGTCGGCGCCAGCCGTACGTGCCAGCTCTCCTCGGCCTCGCGGCGCCAGCGGGCGCTGAGGGCCGAGGAGGCGAGGAACGACTCGAGGTCGGCCTCGCGTCTCCACACCGCGAACAGCGCCCACCGGCGCAGGTCCGCCCCGAGCGACATGGACCGGCCGCGGCCGGTGCCCATCAGCCGCCAGAACGCCAGGCCCGCCGTCGCCCGCAGCACCGGGCGGTCGAAGGCCATGTAGCGCATCGCGCTCGCGGTGCCGTACCTGATGAGGTGGAAGGACGCGATGTTCTCCGAAATCCTGCCGGTCGTCGTCTCGGTCATCGTCGGCTACCTCCTCGGTTCCGTGCCGGTCGCGGTGCTGGTGGCGCGGAGCCATGGGTTCGATCCGCGCGGGGTGGGAGACCGCAATCCCGGCTTCTGGAACATGAAGGAGCAGCTGGGGTGGCGGGCCGCCGTCCCGGTGTTCGCGGGTGACATGGCCAAGGGCGCCGCGGCGGGCCTGGCCGCGCTGCTGATCTGCGCGCTGGCGGACGGTCCGCGCCTGCCGTCCCTGTACGCCGCGGTGGCGGCGGCCATGATCGGGCACGCGTGGCCGGTGTTCGCGCGGTTCAGGGGCGGCAGGTCGGTGCTGACGTTCGCGGGCGGCATGGCGGTGATCAGCCCGCCGGCGTTCGCCCTGGCCCTGGTCGCGCTGGCGCTGGTGGCGCTGGTGACCAGGTCGTTCGCGATCGGCGCGCGCGTGGGCGTGTTCGGGCTGCCGGTGCTGCAGTTGCTGTTCGATCCGGCGCTGCAGGTGGCGGCGACGGGTGCGCTCATGTGCCTGATCGGGTTGCGCTTCGGGCAGGCCGCTCTCGCCGAGCGGGGCTGAGCCCGGAGCCCGGGTAGGTGCGGCCGCGCCAGGTGCGCGCCGGCCGCACCGTCGCCTGCGTCAGCCGTACGGCCGAGGCCACGTCGAGCAGCGGCGACAGCGCGAGACCCGGTCCTGGTGAGGCGTAGCTGCGCCGGAAGGCGGCGGTCAGCAGCCAGCGCGGCACCAGCAGCGCCAGGTCGAACGGGGTGGGCCGGCCGAGCAGCAGCCGGAGCGAGGGCAGGCCCATGGTGAGCCAGACGACGGCCAGGTCGGCCGTCTGCCATCCGGGCGAGGTGACGTCGGCGAGGGGAAGCGAGCGGCCCCATTCGCGCCACACCTCGGTCACCGAGTCGTGCATGTCGACGGCCAGCAGGTCGCTCGCGTCGAGGAAGGCGACCCGCCAGCCGGTCGCCGCCAGGTGGCGGGCGAGGGCCACGTCGTCGGTCATGGACGCCTTGACGGCGGCGAAGCCGTCGGCGGCGAGCATGCGGTCGCGGCGGAAGGCGGTGCACTGGCCGTTGGCGATCGTGCGGTGCGGCGGGGGCACGGTTCGGGTGCTGGAGGGCCCGAAGCGGTAGACCAGGGTGGCCAGCATGGAGGCGTGCAGGGCCTGCTCGGCGGGGCTGCCGCAGTCGAAGCGGGGCGCGGCGGTCACCAAGTCGTGGTCGGACAGGGCGGCGGCCATCGCGCCGACGAGCCCGGGGGCGGGGCGGGTGTCGGCGTCGAGGGTCACCACGACGGGGTGGGCAGCGGCGCTGACGCCCTGGCGCAGCGCCCACTGCTTGCCGACCCATCCGGGTGGGAGGGGGCCCGCGGGGACGACGCGGGCGCCGAGGCGGGCGGCGAGCTGGGCCGTGCCGTCGGTGGAGGAGTCGTCGACGACGATCACCTCCGCCGCGGCCGGGTCGGCGAGGACGCCTTGCAGGCAAGGGGCGAGCCTGGCCTCCTCGTCCCTGGCCGGGATGACCACGGAGACGCCCCGGGTGTCCGTCACGGGGCGCAGGGGCGGGGGCCGGTGTCGGCCGCGGGCGAGGCGCGCGGCGACCGCCGCCGCGGCGGCGGCCTGGGCGAGCGTCAGCGCCTTCACGAGCCGCCTGCCCTTCCCGCGGGGAAGTCCCGCGCGACCAGGGAGTCCACGATGCGGGCGCCCAGGGTCACCATGGGCAGCCCGCCGCCCGGGTGCACCGAGCCGCCGACCAGGTACAACCCGCGGCGCGGACCCCGGTTGCCGGGCCGTCGCAGCGAGCCGAGCCTGCCGTGCGTGACCGTCCCGTAGATGGCGCCGCCCCACGAGCCGTACCGTTCGCGGATGTCGGCGGGCGTGAACAGGTCCACGAACCGCAGCCGTCCCGCCAGGTCGTAACCGCGCCGCGCCAGGCGTTCCAGCACCAGGTCGCGGTAGGACTCGGCGCTCATCGGCCAGCGCTCTGGGTCGCGGGCGGGGACGTTGACGAGCATCACCCAGTTCTCCGCGCCCTGCGGCGCCTGGGTGGGGTCGTCGACAGCGGAGCAGCCGATGTAGACGGTCGGGTCCAGCGGCGGCCGGGAACGTGTGAAGATGTCGCCGAACTCGTTCTCGTAGTCGGCGGAGAAGACCACGGAGTGATGGGCCAGGCCGGGCGTGCGGCCCGTCACGCCTGCCAGCAGCAACAACGCCGAGGACGAACGCCCCAGCCGGGCGATGGCGCGCAGCCGCCGGCGGTCGGGCAGCAAGTGCCCGTAGAGCGCGGCGCTGTCGGTGTTGGCCACCACGATGTCCGCCGCCAGCCGCTCGCCCGACTCCAGCCGCACGCCCGTGACACGTTCCCCTTCCGACAGCACCCGCTCGACGCCCGTGCCGGTGACGACCTCGACGCCGCCCTGCTTCAGCAGCAGGGCCAGCTCGTCTGCCAGGCGGGGCAGACCGCCCGGCACGTACCAGCCGCCCTGCCCGTGCTCCAGCGCCGGGATGCAGCCGAGCGCGGCGGGCGCCAGGTACGGCGAGGAACCGGCATAGGTGGCGTAGCGCCCGACGTACTGCCGCAACCGGGGATCGGTGAAGAAGTGCCGCGCCAGCCCCGCCAGGGTCCGGGCGGGCGCCACGGCCAGCAGGTCGGAGGGCCGGGCGTCGGCGGGCGGACGCACCAGCGGCCCGGCGAAGACGGTGCGCTCGGCCGCTCGCAGGCATCCCTCGGCCCAGCGGTGGAAGGCTCGCCACGCCGTACCCTGGCCGGGCGAGAACGCCTCGACGGCCCCGGCCATGCGCTCGGGGTCGCGGTGCGCCGTGAGCTCCGTGCCGTCGGCGAAGCGGTAGCGGCACAACTCGGCGGGCTCGACGAACTCCTGGCGCAGCCCCAGGTCGCGGAAGAGCTGCGGCATGGTCAGCAGCGAGGGCCCGAGGGAGAAGGTGAAGCCGTCGCGCCGGTGCTCGGCGAGCTTGCCGCCGAGGCGGTCACGGCGCTCGATCAGCCGCACCTCGTGGCCCTGGCGGGCCAGCAGCAGCGCGGCGGCCATGCCGCCCATGCCGCCGCCGATGACGATCACTGCTGCCACGCGGGGCTCCTTCTCGTGGTGCGGGTCCTGATCCAGGCGGTGGCGGCCAGAGCGCCCATGGCCAGCCCGCCGGTCGCGGCCACCAGCGGGTCGGTGGGGCGGAAGACCGCGGCGAAGGCGAGGGTCTCCATCACGGCCATGGTCGTGTACAGGGCCAGCAGCGCCCGTCCAGGCTCCGGCAGCAGGCGCTCGAAGAGCACCATGATGAGCGCGGAGACGAGCAGCCAGCCGGCGAAGTTGGTCAGGGGCACGTCACGGTAGGGGCCGGGGTCGTGCCAGACCCACAGGCCCATGCGCAGCATCTGCGGGTCGAGGAACAGGTCCCAGGCCGTCATGGCGACCGCCCCGACGGCGATGCGGGCCGGGCCCGGCGCGGTGATCGCGGCGGCCACGGCGTGCGCGGCCAGGCCCATGCCTCCCCAGGCGAGCGCCACAGCGAGCGGCACTCCGGCCACCTGCGGCTGCAGGAGACCGGTGTAGTGGTAGGCGCCGAAGGGGAAGCCGGTGTTCACGCCGGCCAGTTCGGCGAGGTAGCCGATGACGACCGCGCCCCCCAGGGCGGCGGCCGCCGCACGCCATCCGGCCCGCGCGGCGGTGAAGCAGGCGGCGCTCGCCGCGAGCACCAGCACGATGGCGGTGGTGTAGGCGGAGGGCCGCTCGCTCAGGCCGGAGGCCACCTGCAGCGCCACCATCGCGGCCAGGAGGAGCGCCCCGGCAAGGGTCCACCGCCCCCGGTCGCCCCTGTCGAGGCCGGTCATGCGGCCGCCGTCCTGGCCACGACGCAGGCGCGCGCGATCGTGGCCGCCGAGGACGAGCCGTGCGCGACGATCACCGGGCCGCGCAGCCCGAGCAGCGCGGCGCCCCCGTGCGTCTCCGGGTCGTAGCGCCTGGCGACCTCGCGCAGCGCCTCCGGCGCCGCGATCCCGGCCTGCGCCGTCATCGCGAGCGTGGTGCGCACGCACCCTTCGATGTTCTTCAGCACCACGTTCCCGGTGAAGCCGTCGGTCACGATCACCTCGACCAGGCCGGAGAGCACGTCGGTGCCCTCGACCGGACCGGCGAAGCGCACCGGCGCCTGCTCCAGCAGCTGTTCGGCCTGGCGCGCCAGGCGGTTGCCCTTGCCGCGTTCCGACCCGATCGACAGCAGCCCGACGAGCGGCTCGGCGACCGACAGCACGGACCGGGCGTAGCCGGTGCCGAGCCCGGCGAACTGCGCCAGCATGGCGGGCGTCGGATCGGCGGTGGCGCCCGCGTCGACCAGGACGGTGGCGCCACCGCCCAGCGTGGGCAGAGCCACGGCCAGCGCGGGGCGCAGGATCTGCTCGGCCCGGCCGATCCGGCGCACCGCGCTGGCCACGATCGCGCCGGTCGAACCGGCCGACACCAAGGCCGCGCCCCCCTGCCGTACCAGGTCGCAGCCGATCGCGAGGCTGGAGCGCGAGTTCAGCGCGGCGGCCGGCCCCCGCTCGGTCATGGGGATGGCGTCGGGCGCGTGCACGATCTCCAGCTCGCCGCCCTGCCGGTCGAGCTCCTTGCGCAGCTCCGGCTCGCGCCCGACGAGGACGACCGGCACGCCGTGTTCCCGGTGCGCCAGGAGCGCCCCGGCGACGGTCTCGGCGGGACCGTGGTCGCCGCCCATGGCGTCGAGGACGACCTGCCCGCTCATGGCACCTCCACGGTGACGCGCCGCTCGGCCCGGCCGGCGGTGGTGGAGGCGGCCAGGTGGCGGGTGAAGATGGCGAGCCTGCGCCGCCTCGGCACCCGGGCCCGGGCGGCCAGCACCTCGTGACCCGACTGCTCGATCACGGCGAGGATGTCGCCGTACAGCTCGTAGGCGGCCCTGATGCAGGGTCTCGACGACGGCACGAGCAGGTCGATGCCGGCCAGCGCGGCCGCGTAGTGCTCACGGGCGCGGGAGATCTCGAAGGCGACGAGTTCGCGCACGGCGTCGCCGGAGCGCGGCCGCCGCAGGTCCTCCTCGCCGACGCCGAACGCGGCCAGGTCCTCCTGCGGCAGGTAGATCCGGCCGCGTTCGAGATCCTCCGCCACGTCACGGACGAAGTTGGTGAGCTGGAAGGCCAGGCCCAGCTGGCGGGCGGGCGCGCGGGCCGCGATCTCGGCGCCGGGCTCGGCCTCCAGGACGGGCAGCATCATCGTGCCGATCACGGCGGCCGAGCCCTCCATGTAGCCGAGCAGGTCGTCGTAGGTGGCGTAGCGGGTGACCGTCAGGTCGGCTGTCATGGCGGTGAGGAACGCGCTGATGTCGGCGTGGTCGATGCCGAAGGAGCGCACGGTGTGCGCGAAGGCGGGCAGGACCGGGTCGTCGACCGGCCGGCCGTCGAGGGCACGGGCGGTGTCGTCGGCCAGGACCCGCAGGGCCTGCGCCCGGTCGCCCGTGGCGGTGAAGGAGTCGACGATCTCGTCGGCGTAGCGGGCGAAGCCGTACAGGGCGTGCACGTGCCGGCGTTTCCAGGCGGGCAGCAGCAGGGTGGCCAGGTAGTAGGAGCGCCCGTAGCCGGCGTGCAACCTGCGGCAGCGTTCGTAGCTCGCGGTCAGGGTCATGACGTCTCTTTCAGGATGCGGCGGGCGGCCAGGCGCCCGGAGACCAGCACCGGCGGCACTCCCACCCCCGGGGCGGTGTGCATGCCGGCGAAGTGCAGCCCGGGCACGCGTGGCGCGGCCCCCGAGGGGCGGAACCAGGCGGTCTGGGTGAAGCGGTGGTCGAGCGCGAACGGGGTGCCCGCCGTGTGGCCGAGCCGCTGCCAGGCGGGCGGGTCCAGCACCAGCCGCGGCCGGCCGGACAGGTCGCCGTAGCCGAGCTCCTCCAGCCGCCCCAGCAGCCGCTCCTCCAGGCGGGGGCGCAGCTGCCGCCAGTCGGCGCCGGTCAGGTTGGGGGCGGGTTCGAGCGCGCTCAGCTTGGGCTGGTCGTCGTCGGGGCAGGTGAGCAGGATGCTGGGGTCGGGCTGGGGGCGCCCGCGCTCCAGCGCCTCGAAGGTCGACTCCCAGGCGCGGCCGAAGTGCAGCGTGTGGTGGGCCTGGCCGGGCGGGCGGCGGTCGAGGGCGATGTGCAGGACGAGGCACGACGGGGAGAAGCGCGGCCGCGTCAGCCGCCAGTCCGCGGCCCCGCGCGGCAGGATCGAGCGGGCGGTGAAGCGGTCGCCCGCCATGACGGCGTGGGTGGCGGTCAGGTGCTCGCCCGAGTCGAGGCGCACGCCCGTCACTCCCTGCCCGCCGGTCGTCACCTGGACGGCACGCGTGCCGTACAGGATGGGGACCTGCAGCTTCTCCAGCAGCGCGGCCAAAGCGGCGGGTACGGCGTGCATGCCGCCCGAGCGGGGGAAGTAGACGCCGCCGACGGTGTCCATGTGCGCGATGACGGCGTAGATGCCCAGCGCCCGCTGAGGCGACATGCCCGCGTACAGGGCCTGGAAGGTGTGCGCCCTGATCAGCCGCTCGTCGGTCAGGTGGGCGGCGGCCAGCCGGTCGAGGCGGCGGAAGCCTCCCATCGACGCCAGCCTGAGCAGGGCCAGCGGCCTGGCCAGCGAGCGCAGGCGTGTCATGTCGGCGTCGATGAACGCCGGCCACTCCTCCCGGAACATGCGCTCCAGCAGGTCGCGGTAGCGCCGGTAGCGGGCCGCCTCGGCGGGGCCGCACAATTCGCGCACGTGATCGGTCATGGCCTCGAGTTCCGGCACCACGTCCAGGTGGGAGCCGTCGGCGAAGGCCAGCCGGTAGGAGGGGTCCAGGCGGCGCAGGGGCAGCCAGCTGTCCATGTCCTCGCCCGCGGCGGCGAACGTCTCGGCCAGCAGGCCCGGCATGGTGAGCACGGAGGGGCCGACGTCGAAGTTGTGGGATCCGAGTCCGGCCACGGCGCAGCAGCCGCCCGGTTCGTCGCGTGCCTCGACCACGACGACCTCGCGGCCCGCGGCGGCCAGGTGCACGGCGGCCGACAGCCCGGCCAGGCCCGCGCCGATGACGACGGTACGGCCCGCCCGGCGCTTCACCGCTCCCTCCTGGTGGCCTTGACGGCCAGGTCGGCGAGCGCCGCGACGGCGTCGGGCGCCAGGCCCCGCGCGTTCTCCAGGGCGCCCACCCCCTGTTTGACCAGCGTGGCGATGCGTGCCTCGACCTCGTCCAGCGCGCCGCAGGAGCGGATGAGCTCGCGGGCCTGCCCGATGTCGGCTCCGGCGGTCTCGAGCAGCAGCTCGCCGTCGGCGCCGGCGCGGGTCCTGGCCAGCTCCAGCAGGAGGCTGTTCTTGCGCAGCCGCAGGTCGCCGCCGGATGGTTTACCGGTCACGGCGGGGTCGCCGAAGACGTCCAGGACGTCGTCGCGCAGCTGGAAGGCCTCGCCGACGGGCAGCGCGTAGCCGGACAGCAGGCGTCGTGTCCCGTGGTCGCCTCCGGCCAGGACGTGGCCCAGGTGGAGCGGCCGTTCGACGGTGTACTTGGCCGACTTGTACCTGGCCACGGTGAGGGGCGGCGCGGTTCCGCTCAGGTCGAGCAGTTGCCCGCCGACCGCCTCGACCCGCAGCTGGTTGAGCACCTCCAGGGCGGGCGCCAGGCGTGGCCCGAGGTCGAGCAGGGCCGCGTCCGCCCAGGTCAGGGCCAGCATGCCGACGAGGGTCGCGGCCGATTCCCCGAAGCGGGCGGAGCCTCCGTGCGCCGCCAGCGTCAGGTGGGCCGACGGGTGCCCGCGCCGAAGCTCGGCCTGGTCCATGACGTCGTCCAGGACCAGGGCGGCGGTGTGCACGAGCTCGACCGCGCAGCCCGCGGACAGCACCGCCTCCAGGTCGTCGTCCCGCCCGCCCGCGGCGCGGTGTCCCCAGTAGACGAACAGGGGGCGCAGCCGCTTGCCGGATGCGCCCAGAAAGGGGGCGAGCGCCTCGCGAAGCATCGTCACGTGCGACTCGCCGACGAAGCCGAGCTCGTCCAGCCGGCGCGCGATGAACGTGCGGAAGGTGGCGTCGGCCAGGCTGCGCACGTGATCGACGGGCGCGGTCGCTATGGTCATGCGCTGACTCCTTCAAATGTTCAGCTTGCTTAACGTCCCTTCGCAGCGGCTGTGACAGCGGTTGCACATGGTCGCGAAAGAACACGAAGGAAGCGGAGAGTCAGCGGTCGCTCACGCTCGCCCCCGTCGACTCGGCCACACGACGCGGGCAGCCCAACCTCCCGCGGCCAGGCCCGCGACCGCCGCCAGGCCCAGGATGACCAGCCGGTGGAGGCCGGCGTCCTCGGCGAAACGCTGGCCGCGCGTCAGCAGGATCAGGAGGGACGCCGTGAGGATCGCCGCCCCGGCGGCGCAGATGACGCCCAGCACGACGGCGGCCAGGGTGGACGGCCAGCGCCGCCCGGAAGGTTCTGGCGAGATGGGCGGCAGCCGGCCGGCGATGGCCTCCGGCGCCTCCCCGACCTCGCCGAGGACGCTGTGCGACGTGGTGCCGGAGGCGCTCTCGCTCAGGCAGACCCACTGCCGCTCGTGGGCGAACACGATCGCCCTGCCGCCACCCGGATGCCTGAGCACGGCGTAGCGTTTCCCCTCGGGGAAGGCCTTCACCCGGTAGCCGACCTCGGGCCTGAGGGTGTCGAGCGCGTCGAGGATCCTGTCGAGCCGACCGTCCGCCGGTTCCATGCAGAGCACACCTCCCTCCTCGTTCCTTCGAGAGGAGTGCGCCGGCCGGATGCCTCGAATCCGATCTCATGACGACGGCAGGGGCAGGACGGCCAGCGGCCGGGTCGTGGGCTGCCGCGAGCCTCCCCTGGGCTCGATCGTGATGCCGAGCCGGTCACCCGCGCGGATCGACGTGGCCAGGACGGGCGCGGGGTCGTCCGGCATGAGGCCGGCCGAGCGGATCTCGTCGGCGCCGATGAGCCACAGCTGGTAGTCCTGCGACGGCGGCAGTGCCCGCATCCCGGCGGTGACCAGGACCGCGCTCGCCTTCTGGGGCGAGTAGATCGCCGTGGCTGTGGCCTCGCCGACCCGCGCCGAGACCCGGCGGCTGTCGGGGGCGGCCAGCACGGCGGCGATCCGCTCGCCGGTGGCGCGCTCCGCGTCGAGCTGGTCCTGAGCGCGCAGGAACAACACGCCCGCGAGCACCGCGGCCAGCGCCAGGACGGCGGCGGTGACGCGGGAGGCGGTCAGGCGCCCGCGCAGGCCGGGGCGCCGGTCGGGGGCGGCCGCCACGATCGGCGGCGCCTGCCGTACCCTGCCCACCTCGGACAGCACCCGCGCCTTCAGCGCCGGCGGCGGCGCCAGCTCCACGCTCGCGGCCAGGCGCGCGGCGGTCTCGCGCAGGCTCCTCACCTCGTGCTCGCAGTCGGGGCACGCGTTCATGTGCCGCTCGAAGGCGCGCAGCTCGTCGGGGGGCAGGGCGTCGAGAGCGTAGGCGCCCGACAGCGTGTGCACGTTCTCGTTCATGCTTCCACCCCCAGGCAGTCACGCAGTCGGATCAGGCCGTCGCGCATCCGGGTCTTGACCGTGCTGAGGGGGGTGGTGAGCAGCGAGGCCACCTCCGGATACGAGTAGCCACCGTAGTACGACATCGTCACGACCTGGCGTTGCAACTCCGTCAGCCTGTCGAGACATCTGCGGACCCTCTCGCGTTCCAGGTTGCCCGCGACCGTCTCGATCACCACGTCGTAGTCCTGGCCGGCCATCGCCCGGTGGCCCGCGGCCACGTCCCGCTCCGTGCTGGCCTGCTCCGAGCGCACCCGGTCGACCGCGCGGCGGTGGGCGACGGTGGTCATCCACGCCATCGCGCTCCCCCGCGCCGCCTCGTAGCGCGGCGCGAGCCGCCAGATCTCCAGCAGGACCTCCTGGAGCACCTCCTCGGCCTGGCTCGGGTCGCGCACGACGCGGATGACGACCCCGTAGAGCGGGGCGGCGATGTGGTCGTAGAGGCGGGAGAAGGCCTCCTGGTCGCCTCTGCCCACCCTGGCCAGCAGGTCGGAGACCGGTGAGGCCGCGCGCGGCGGCGGGTCCTTCGGTCGTGTGTCGGGGCCGGTCATCGCTCGCTCCGTCCGCTCGTGTCCCTCGTCACTGGTGCATTCGGAGCGCGGGACGTCACGGATGGGTGATGCGATCTCACCCTTGGTGAAAGTCCGACCAAGCCGCGGGGCGTCCGGCTCCGAATACCTGGTGTGAGACGACGTGAACGCCGCGTTATCCGGGCAGGTGGGGCCGGCCTCGCCGGGCTCGCCGCCGCGCTGGGCGTGGCCGAGCTCGTCGCCCGGGTCACCGGCGAGCAGGGCTCGCCGGTGGTGGCGGTGGGTGGCGTCGCCATCGACCTGGCGCCGGCGCCGGTGAAGGAGTTCGCGGTGCGGACCTTCGGGACGGCGGACAAGGTGGTGCTGGTGGGCGGGATCCTGCTCACGCTGGCGCTCGCCGCGGCGGGCCTCGGGGTGCTCGCCGTCCACCGGCGCACGGCGGCGATCGCGGGCGTGGGCGCCCTCGGGCTGCTCGGGGGGCTCGCGGGGGTGGCGCGGCCCGCCTGGGTGCCGCTCGACCTGCTGCCCGCTCTGGCGGCGTCGCTCGCGGGGGCCTTCACGCTCGCCGCGCTGACCGTCCTCGGGAGTGCGGCGCACCCCGATCTCGGGCGCGGGCCGGGCGGGCCCGATGTCAGGCGGGCGCGAGGTGGCGGGCGGGCGCGAGGTGGCGGGCGCCGGACGGTGTTGCGGGCCGGGCTGGGCGTCGTGGCGCTGGCGGGCGTCGGCGGGCTGGCCGTACGGCTGAGCCCCGCCCCCGCGCCGCGCCCCCTCGCCCTCCCCCGGCCGGCCAGCCCCGCAAGGCCCCTGCCCAGCGGCGCCGACCTGGGCATCCCCGGCCTGTCCCCCTTCACCACGCCCGGCGCCGACTTCTACCGCGTCGACACCGCCCTCTCGGTCCCCCGCCTCGACCCCGCCGCCTGGCGGCTGCGCGTGCGCGGCCTGCGCACTCTCGACCTGGGCCTGGACGACCTGCTCCGGCGCGGCCTGATCGAGCGCGACATCACTCTCACCTGCGTCTCCAACGAGGTCGGCGGCCCGTACGCCGGCAACGCCCGCTGGCTCGGCGTGCCCCTGGCGGCGCTGCTGCGCGAGGCGGGCGTCCCGGCCGGCGCCGACCAGCTGTTCAGCACCTCGGCCGACGGGTGGACGTGCAGCACGCCCCTGGCCGCCGTGCTCGACGGGCGCGACGCCATGCTCGCCGTCGGCATGAACGGCGGCCCGCTCCCGGCCGAGCACGGCTTCCCCGCCCGCCTGGTCGTCCCCGGCCTCTACGGCTACGTCTCGGCCACCAAGTGGGTCGTCGACCTGCTCGTCACCCGCTACGCCACCGATCAGGCGTACTGGACCAGGCGCGGCTGGGCGACCGGCGCGCCCGTCAAGACGGCCTCCAGGATCGAGGTGCCGGCCCCGCTCTCCACGCTGCGCGCCGGTCCCGTGACGGTGGCCGGCGTCGCCTGGGCCCAGGGCCGCGGCGTCACCGCCGTCGAGGTCCGCGCCGGGCAGGGCGCCTGGCAGCGGGCCAGGCTCGCTCCCGTGCCCAGCGCCGACACCTGGGTCCAGTGGTCCTGGACCTGGCAGGCCGAGCCCGGCACCCACACCCTCGAGGTCCGCGCGACCGACGGCACCGGCCGCGCCCAGACATCGGCCCGGGTCCCGCCGTTCCCCGACGGGGCGACCGGCCGGCACTCGGTCGTGGTCACCGTGAGGTGACCGGCCCCTCAACCGCACAAGTAACCGCAACCAAGGAGAATCCCATGAATCACCGCTTCGGTTTCCTCGCCATCGCCGCCACGGCGCTCATCGTGGCAACGGGCTGCAGCTCAGGCGCCGCCGGGAACGCCGCCGCCGGCCCCGAGCCCGCCGCCGCCTCGTCGAGCCCGGCCGGCCCGGCCATGGCCGACGGGCCGTTCGGATCGGCCTGCTCCGCCGTACCGGCCGACGGCGAAGGCAGCTTCACCGGCATGGCCGACGACCCGGTGGCCACCGCCGCGTCGAACAACCCGGTGCTGTCGACGCTGGTCACGGCGGTGAAGCAGGCCGGCCTGGTGGACACGCTCAACTCCGCCAAGGACGTCACCGTCTTCGCGCCCACCGACGACGCCTTCGCCGCGATCCCGAAGGAGACGCTGGACAAGGTGCTGGCCGACAAGGCCATGCTCACCAAGATCCTCACCTACCACGTGGTGGCGGGCAAGAAGGCGCCGGCCGACCTGGCCGGCGCCGAGCTCACCACGCTGCAGGGCGGCAAGCTGACCGCCAAGGGCTCGGGCGAGTCCTACACGGTCAACGACGCCAAGGTGGTCTGCGGCAACGTGCCCACGGCCAACGCGACCGTGTACATCATCGACAAGGTCCTGATGCCGAGCTAGCCGCGGATGCCCGACCGTGAGATGCCCTCGATGACCCATCGCTGGGCCACGAGGTAGAGCAGGATCACCGGGAGGCTGGCGATCACCGCTCCGGCCATCAGCAGGTCGTAGCGGATGTTGTTGGCCCCCTGGAAGTTGCCGAGCCCGGCGGGGAGCGTGAGCGCCTCCGGGCTCAGCAGCACGTAGATGGGCCACAGGAAGTCGTTCCAGTTGGCCAGGAACGACAGCAGGAAGAGCGTCGCCAGCGCCGGTTTCGACAGCGGCAGCGCGATCGAGACGAAGATCTGCCAGCGGTTGCACCCGTCGAGCTCGGCGGCCTCCTCCAGCTCCGTGGGCAGCGTGAGGAAGAACTGGCGCAGGAAGAACACCCCGAAGGCGCCGGCCACGGCCGGGACGATGACGGCGGGCAGGCTGTCGACCCAGGCCAGCTCGTTGACGATGAGGAAGTTGGGGATCAGCAGCACCACGGGCGGCACGAAGAGCGTCGCCACGATCATCGAGAAGATCGGCGTGCGGAGGCGGAAGCGCAGCCTGGCCAGGGCGTAGGCGGCGGGCGCCGCGGTCGCCAGCACCAGCACCGCGTGCCCGGTCGCGGCCAGCAGGCTGTTGAGGAACCACGTCAGGACCGGGCTGTCGGGGCTGGCGAGGATCTCGCGGTAGGCGTCGACGGTGACCGGATCCGGCACCCACTGGGGCGTGGTCGACTGGGCGGCCTCGCGGGTCTTGAACGAGGTGACCAGCATGTAGAGCAGCGGGCTGAGGTAGAGCGCCGCGATCACGGCGAGCACGAGGTGCAGCAGCGCGCGCCGCAGCGAGCGCAGGTCTCGGGTCATGGTCTGCGCCTGTTTCCGGTCATGGTCTGCGCCTGTCTCTGAAGGCGCCGAACACCAGGACGCTGGCCGCCATGAGGAACGCCGCCAGGATGAAGCTCATCGCGGAGGCCGTCCCCATGTCGAACTGGCGCAGGCCGGTCTCGGCGATCAGGTAGATCGCGGTCTTGGTCTGGTCGGCGGGGGCGCCGGCGGTGATCAGGTAGGACTGCCCGAACATGTTCGCCGAGGCCAGGATGGTGGCGTTGACCACGAACACCACGACGGGACGCAGGCCGGGCAGGGTCACCGCCAGGAAGCGCCGCCACGGTCCCGCGCCGTCGACCATCGCCGCCTCGTGCAGCTCGCGCGGGATGTCCTGCAGCCCGGCCAGGAAGATGACGGAGTTGAGCCCCAGGGTCCACCACACGGTCACGCCCACCAGGGCGATCCAGGCGGGCGGCAGGTCCGTCGTCCACTGCACGTCGAGCCCGAGGTAGTGGTTGACCAGGCCGATGTTGCCGTCGAGCAGGAAGCGCCACAGCAGGCCGACCACGGCCACCCCGAGCACGTAGGGCGCGAAGTAGACGGCGCGGTAGACGTTGCGCCCGGCGAACCGGCCGTTCATCAGCAGCGCCACCAGCAGCGGGAGGACGACGAGGATGGGGACGGAGGCCACGGTGAAGATGCCCGTGGCCCGCATCGCCGTCCAGAACCGTCCGCCGTCGACGCTGCCGGGGTCGAACAGCTCGGCGTAGTTGCCGAGCCCGACGAACGGCTTGGAGGGCAGGTTGATGTCCCACTCGTGCAGCGAGGTCCAGAACCCGAAGGCGATGGGCACGATCATGAAGACCGTGAACAGCGCCAGGTACGGGGCGAGGAACGCGTACGGCGTCCACCACCGCATGCGCCGTGCCGTCACACCGGTCACTGAGCGTACTTCCGCTTGTTGTCCGCCAGGAGCTTGTCGGCCGTGGCCACGCCCTCCTTCAGCGCGTCCGCCGGGCTCGACTGCTTGAGCACGGCCTTGGCCACCGCCAGCTCCAGCGCCTTGCTCTGCACGTCGCCCACCCCGGGCAGGGCGGGCAGGAAGTGGAAGAGGCCGACGTCGGCGGCCAGCTTGACCTGGGGCAGCTCGGCGACCTCCGGCGCCTGCCTGGCGGAGTTGCGCGCCGGGATCATGCCGGCCTTGGCCCACTCGGTGGACTGGCGGCCCATCTGGTCGATGAACACCTTGGCGGCCTGCACCTTGTTGGCGTCCTTGCCCGCCTGGGAGGTCAGGACGAAGTTGTGGGAGGCGCTCCAGGCCGCGGCTGTCCCGCCGATGTTCGGGATCGCGGCCAGGCCCCACTTCAGGCTCGGCGCGTTGCCCTTGAGGTCGTTGATCTGCCAGATGCCGTCCCAGGTGAGGCTGACCTCGCCGTTCTTGAAGGCGGCGTACTGGCTGTCGATGGCCACCTTGGCGGGGCTGTGGCCGTCGTCGATCTGGCGGACCATCCAGCTCAGCGCCTCCACGCCCTGCTCGGACCCCCACAGGGCCTGGGTGCCGTCCTCGCTGTACAGCTCGCCGCCGTGCTGCCAGAGCAGGCTCATGAACATCAGGTGCGCGGGCCACTTGTTGGGCATCCAGAAGGGGTGGGCGACCCCCGACTTCTTCAGCTCGGCCAGCGCCTGCTCGAAGCCCGCCTTGTCGGCGGGCGCCTCCTGCAGCCCGATCTTCTCCAGGTGGGCGCTGTTGTAGTAGTCGGCCAGGCAGTGCACGTCGAGGGGCACGCTGTAGCGTTTGCCCGCGTAGACGCCGGCGTTCCACACGGCCGGGATGAAGTCGCTCTCGGTGAGCTCCAGCGCGCCCACCACGTCGTCGAGCGGGATGAGCACCTGGCGGGCGGCGAAGGTGCCGATCCAGTCGTTGTGGATGATCGCCACATCGGGGCCGTTCCCCGCGGTGATGGCGGTCGGGACGGCGGGGTAGAGGTCCTCCCAGCGCCGGGTGACGTTGCGCACCTCGATGCGCCCCGCGTACTTCTTGTTGAAGGCGTCGACCATGGAGCGCATGTGCGGGCCGTCGCCGCCGGTGAACCCGTTCCAGTAGCTGAGGGTGACCTTGGGACCGGTGTAGTCCCCGCCGGTGAACGAGGGCGCGGCGGCGGTCGGCGAGGCGGCTCCGGAACCGATCCTGGTCCCTCCGCCGCACGCCGCCACGGCCGCGGTCAGGCCCGCCGCTCCCGTCAGGCCGAGAAAGCCGCGACGGCTGAGGTGGTGCGTCATGTCCTTACTCCTTTACGGCGAAGCGAACCATGGTCCATGAGGTCGGAGGGAGGGTGAGCGTGGCCAGGCGGTCCTGGTGGCGCAGGCCGGAGCCGGGGCGCGGCACCACGCGGTACGGCTCGGCCGCGCTGTTGGCGGCCGTGGGGTCCTCGTCGGCGAGTTCGACGTGCTCGACGGGTTGGAGCCCGCCGGGGAGCACGACGTCCAGGTCGCAGGCCGCACGCCGGTCGCGGTTGACGACGAACAGCGTCACCGCCCCGCTGGCGGGGTCGTGGGTGGCCGTCGCCCAGACGGACGGGACCTCGCCGTACTTGGCGGTCTCGATCGCGGCCGACTCCGGCTCCACGCGCAGGACCTCGCCGCGGGCGTGGCGGGCGGTCAGGGCGAAGGGGTGGAAGACGCTCTGCCGCCAGGCGGGCCCGCCCGGCTCGGTCATGATGGGGGCGATGACGTTGGCGAGCTGGGCCTGGCAGGCGATGCCCACCCGGTCGGCGTTGCGCAGCAGCGTGATGAGCAGGCTGCCGACGACCACGGCGTCGGTGACGTCGTAGCGGTCCTCGATGAGCCGGGGGTGCCTGGCCCAGTCCAGCGACGACTCGCCGCCGAAGCGGCTCTGGTACCACACGTTCCACTCGTCGAAGGAGAGCCGGAGCCGTCTGGGGCTGCGGAGCGTGGCCGCGACGTGGTCGGCGGTGGCGGCGATGGAGCGGATCATGTGCTCCATGTCGGCCGCGCTGGCCAGGAAGGAGTCGGCGTCCCCGTCGGAGGGGTCGTAGTAGGCGTGCAGGGAGATGTAGTCGACGAGGTCGTAGGTCTCCTCCAGCACCTGCGCCTCCCAGCTGCCGAAGGTCGCGATGGAGCTGTTGGAGCTGCCGCAGGCGACCAGGGAGAGGGTGGGGTCGAACCGTTTGAGCGCGCGTGCCGTCTCGGCGGCGAGCCTGCCGTACTCCCTGGCGGTCTTGTGGCCCATCTGCCAGGGGCCGTCCAACTCGTTGCCCAGGCACCACAGGCGGATGTCGTGCGGCTTGTCGGCCCCGTGCGAGCGGCGCAGCTCCGACCAGCGGGTCCCGGCCGGGAAGGTCGCGTATTCGACCAGCTCCAGGGCCTCCGCGACGCCGCGGGTGCCGAGGTTGAGCGCCATCATCGGCTCGACCTCGGCCCTGGCGGTCCAGGCCATGAACTCGTTCAGCCCGAAGCTGTTGTCCTCGACCGTGCGCCAGGCCAGGTCGAGCGTGGTGGGCCGGTGCTCGGCCGGGCCGACGCCGTCCTCCCAGCGGTGGTTGGAGACGAAGTTGCCGCCCGGGTAGCGCACCAGCGTGACGCCGAGCTCGCGCACCAGCTCCAGGACGTCTTCGCGGAAGCCGTCCGGTCCGGCGCTCGGGTGCCCCGGCTCGAAGATCCCCGTGTACACGCAGCGGCCCATGTGCTCGACGAAGCTGCCGAACAGGCGTGGTTCCACCGGGGCGACGCGGAAGGCGGGGTCGAGGGTGAGGCGGGCACGAGTCGTCAAGGGGATGGCCTCTCCGTCGGGGGGCGGTCGTGTGTTGCAGTGTTTCTACAACGTTGTTCCAACGTTGTAAATGGGGCGGGAACGTTTACGATCGACTGCGACACCGAAGAGGGGGACGTCATGGGAGCGAGCCTGCGGGATGTGGCCGAGCTGGCCGGTGTGTCGGTCAAGACGGTGTCCAACGTCGTCAACGGCTACACCCACGTCTCGCCCGCCACCCGGCTCAAGGTCGAGGACGCCCTGACCCGGCTCGGGTACCGGCCCAACCTCTCGGCCCGCAACCTGCGGCAGGGCCGTACCGGCGTCATCGCGCTGGCGCTGCCCGAGCTCGACGCGCCCTACTTCGCGGAGCTGTCCAGGTTCGTCATCCAGGCCGCGGCCGAGCACCGCTGGCTGGTCGTCATCGAGCAGACCGACGGCAGCCTGCGGCGCGAGCGGCAGGTCCTCGACGGGGTGCGCGACCACCGCGTCGACGGGCTGATCTTCAGCCCCATCTCGATCGGCGCCGACGAGCTGGCCGCGCGCACCGACGACACCGCGCTGGTCCTGCTCGGCGAGCGCATCTACGACGGGCCCGCCGACCACGTCGCCATCGACAACGTGCGGGCGGCACGCGACATCACCGAGCACCTCATCGGCCTCGGCCGCACCAGGATCGCCGCGCTGGGCGTGCAGGACCAGTCCGTCAGCGGCACCTCTCCGCTGCGGCTGGCCGGCTACCGCGAGGCGATCGCCGCCCACGGGCTGGCGGAGTTCACGGCCGAGGTCGAGCGTTTCCAGCGCGCGGAGGGGGCCGCCGCGATGACCAGGCTGCTGCGCTCGCCGTCGCCGCCCGACGCGGTCTTCTGTTTCAACGACCTGCTCGCGCTGGGCGCGATGCGCGCGGTGCTCGCCTCAGGCCTGCGGGTCCCCGAGGACGTGGCGCTCGCGGGGCTCGACGACATCGAGGACGGCCGCTACAGCACGCCCACGCTCACGACGGTCGCGCCCGACAAGGCGCAGCTCGCGGGCATGGCGGTCGACCTGCTCAAGCTCCGGCTCGACGGCCGGTCGGCCCGGCCGCCGAAGGAGATGCGGGCCGGTTACCGGCTGATGATCCGCGAGAGTACGACGGGATTCCGGCCCGCCCCGGTCTGAGCCGCGCCCGGGGGTCAGCCGCCCTGGCGACGGCGTTTCATCTCCGCCTCGGCGACGTGGCGGCGGCCGTCGAGCAGGCGCTCGCGCACGTCGCGTTCCAGCTCGCGGAAGGTGGCGTAGTAGCCGTCGTCGTACTCCTCCACGATCTGGAAGGTCCAGCGGTCCTCGATGACGTCGCGGCCGATCAGCTCGGTGCCGATGCGCGCGGCGAGCTCGCCGTGGCCGGCCTGTTTCAGCTGGTCGACCACGGTGTCGAGCATCAGGTCGGCCCGGCCGGTGAGCTGGTGGAAGGCGTACAGGTGACCGCGCGCCCGCTCGATCGTCTCCAGCGCCTCGGACAGCTTGCCCACCGCCTCGACGGTGGTGTCCGCGGCGCCTTCCGGCCTGCGGTGCGCGGCATCGGGTTCATACGTCATGCACCTGTCCCTTCCTCAGGCGGCGGCGGTCAACCCCCCTGCTCACCGTGCGGGGACGATGTTGACCAGCCCCGGCGCCCGCACGACCACGCGCTCCACAGGCCGCGATCCCAGCGCCGCCCGCACGCCTGGGTCGCCCAGGGCCAGGCTCTCCAGCTCCGCCCCGCCGATGCCGGACGGCACGGTGAGCCGTCCCCTGAGCTTGCCGTCGACCTGGACGACGCAGGTGACCGTCTCCTCGATGACCAGGTCGGGGTCGGCCGTCGGGTAGGGCTCGTAGGCGAGGGACCCTTCGTGGCCGAGGCGGTGCCACAGTTCCTCGGCGATGTGCGGCGCCAGCGGGGCGACCAGCAGCGTCAGGGACTCGGCGACCACGCGCGGCGTGGGACCGGCGGTGCGGGTGACGTGGTTGGTCAGCGAGATGAGCTTGGCGATGGCCGTGTTGAAGCGCAGCCCCTCCAGGTCGGCGCGCACGCCGGCGGTCGTCCTGGCGAGCAGGCGCAGCGTCGGCTCGTCGGCCGGGACGTCGGCGACCGCGGTCCGCCCGGTCTCCTCGTCGACGACGACGCGCCACAACCGCTGCAGGAACCGCTGCGAGCCGACGACGGCCTTGGTCTCCCAGGGGCGGGCGGCCTCCAGGGGCCCGGTGCTCATCTCGTACAGCCGCAGCGTGTCGGCGCCGTACTCGTCGCAGATCTCGTCGGGCGTCACCGCGTTCTTGAGCGACTTGCCCATCTTGCCGAGGGCGCGGGTGACCGGCTCGCCGTTGTACACGTAGGTGCCGTCGCGCTCCTCGACCTCGGCTGCCGGTACGGCGAAGCCGCGGCCGTCACGGTAGACGTAGGCCTGGATCATGCCCTGGTTGACGAGCTTGTGGAACGG
Organism: Nonomuraea sp. NPDC050663; assembly: GCF_044456985.1. Lineage (NCBI taxonomy): Bacteria > Bacillati > Actinomycetota > Actinomycetes > Streptosporangiales > Streptosporangiaceae > Nonomuraea > Nonomuraea sp. NPDC050663. The sequence continues at coordinate 247,992 of NZ_JBITGL010000007.1, read as the reverse complement.
CTCCCGCGAGGAGACGTGGCCCAGGTCGTGCAGAACCTTGTGCCAGAAACGCGCGTAGAGCAGGTGCAGCACGGCGTGCTCCGCGCCGCCGACGTAGAGGTCGACGCCTCCCGCGGGGCGCCCGGGGCCCGGCCCCATCCAGTAGCGCTCCAGCTCCGGGTCGACGAGCATCCGCTCGTTGCCGGGGTCGATGTAGCGCAGCTCGTAGAAGCAGGAGCCCGCCCAGTTGGGCATGGTGTTGACGTCGCGGCGGTATTCGCGCGGCCCCCGGCCGAGGTCGAGGGTGACGGTGACCCACTCGGGGCTGCGCGTCAGCGGGGTCTCGGGCCTCGAGTCGCGGTCGTGCGGGTCGAACGTTCGCGGCCGGTAGTCGTCGACGTCGGGCAGGCCGACCGGGAGCATCGACTCGGGGAGCGGGTGGGGGACGTCGTCGGCGTCGTAGACGACGGGGAAGGGCTCGCCCCAGTAACGCTGGCGGCTGAACAGCCAGTCGCGCAGCTTGTACCTGGTCTCCAGCGGCCACGGGTCGCCGGAGAGCGGGGAGGTGTCGACGGGCAGGCCGAGGGCCTGGGCGAAACGTTCGTCGCGCTCGTCGTGGGCGGGCACCCCCATGACGGCGCCGGTGCCGTACGTCGGCAGGACGTAGTCGGCGACGAACACCGGCAGCGGCCGGCCGCCGGCCGGGTGGAGGGCGTGGGCGCCGGTGAAGGCGCCGCCGGCCGCCCGGCCTCCCGCCTGGCGCTCGAGGTCGGAGCGCGAGGCGGCCGCGTTCTTGCTGTGCTCGATCGCCTCGGCGGGGGTGGCGTGACCGCCGGTCCAGGCCGCGGGCGTGCCGTCCGGCCACGACGCGGGCGCCAGCCGGGCGGCGAGCGGGTGCTCGGGGGCCAGGGCCAGGAAGGTGACGCCGGGCAGCGTGTCGGGCCTGGTGGTGAAGACGGCCAGCCGCTCGTCCGCGCCGGGGATGGCGAACTCGACGCGAGCACCCTGCGAGCGGCCGATCCAGTTGCGCTGCTGCGCCTTGATGGGCTCGGGCCAGTCGAGCAGGTCGAGGTCGTCGATGAGGCGGTCGGCGTAGGCGGTGATGCGCATCATCCACTGCCGCAGCTCGGTCCTGAAGACGGGCAGGTTGCCGCGCTCCGACCGGCCGTCGGCGGTGACCTCCTCGTCGGCCAGCACCGTGCCCAGGCCGGGGCACCAGTTGACGGGGGCGGTGGCGAGGTAGGCCAGGCGGTGGCCGTTGAGCACCTCGGCGCGGGCCGCGTCGGTGAGCTCGGCCCAGGCGGAGCCGTCAGGCGTACGGCGAGCGCCGGTGGCGTACTGCTCGGCCAGTTCCTCGATCGGCCGCGCCCTGCCGGCCTCGTGGTCGTACCAGGAGCCGAAGATCTTCAGGAAGATCCACTGGGTCCACCGGTAGTAGCCGGGGTCGATGGTCGAGACGGCGCGGCGGTCGTCCTGGCCGAGGCCGAGGCGGCGGCGCTGTCGGCGCATCGTCTCGATGTTGGCCTCGGTGCTGACCTTCGGGTGGATGCCGGTCTCCACCGCGTACTGCTCGGCGGGCAGGCCGAACGCGTCGTAGCCGAGGGTGTGGAGCACGTTGTGGCCGGTCATCCGCAGGAAGCGGCTGTAGACGTCGGTGGCGATGTAGCCGAGCGGATGCCCGACGTGCAGGCCCGCACCCGAGGGGTAGGGGAACATGTCCATGACGAAGGCCTTCGGGCGTTCGTCGAGGTCGGGGGCGTCGAAGACGCGAAGCTTGTCCCACTCGTCCTGCCAGTGGGCCTCCACCTCGGCGGCGAGCGCGGCGGTATAGCGATGGGGCGTGTCTGCCATGGGCTTTCCACTCCGTCGTGCGGCACGCTCGGGCCCGCGTACGCACGAGAACCGTAGCTCCGCGGCGTGCCCGGCTCCAGTGATTATTCGCGGCATTGACGGGACGCCGCGTCCGTTGCACATTGAGCGTTATCCATATGGCAACGCCGTTTCCTTATGCGAAACGGCTAGGTTGGAGAACGCCCATGCGCATCCCCCGCTCCATCTGCGCCCCGCTGACCGCACTGTCCGTCGCCGTCGCGGCCGCCGTCGCGATCCCCTCCCCCGCCCTCGCCGCCGTCGTCAAGGTCGAGAACACCGTCGAGGTGCGCTGCGCCTTCCTGACCTACCGGCAGAGCAGCGACTGGTACCTCCCCACCGGCGCCCCCAAGGGCCTGGTCTGGCTCCAGCACGGCTTCAGCCGGTCCAACGACCACCTGGACGACCTGGGCCGCGCCTACGCCGGCGCCGGATTCCTGGTCTTCGCGCCGACCCTGCCCTCGGCCGACCTGTTCGGCTGCACGGTGAACAACACCGGCAACAACACCGACTTCCTCCACAACGTCGCCGACCTGTTCGGCAAGGCGGCCGACCCGGGAGACAAGCTCGGGCGCAGCTTCGCCGACGCCAGGGCCAAGGCCGGACGGCCCGGGCTGGGCCTGCCGGCGAAGTTCGTCTTCGCCGGGCACTCGGCCGGCGGCGAGGCGGTCAGCCACGTCGCCCAGGAGCTGCGCTCCGGCTACCCCGCGGCCTGGCCGCGCCTGGCGGGCCTGGTCCTGCTCGACCCCGTCAAATCCCCCGCCGGCGACAACCTCGGCAGGGCCCTGGGCCACCTGGACGGCACGCCGCTCCCGATCCAGGCGATCTCCTCGCCGCCCTACCTCTGCAACAGCGACGCCAGCGGCACGGCGGAGCTGGCCGCGCGCCTGCACCGGCCCTTCCTCGGCGTACGGCTGAGCACGGGGGCGCACACCGACGCCGAGGGAGCGAGCGCCGACGCCATCGGCAGGCTCACGTGCGGCAGCCCCCAGGCCCAGAACGTCGCCGCCCTCCAGGCCCTGGCCACCACCTGGGCGGCCGGGTACGTCTCCGGCTCCCCCGACCCCGCGTGGTACCCGGGCGGCGCCTCCTACGAGGGCCTGCGCGGCGCGGGCGTCATCCAGACGCTCTAGGCCGCGACGCCCACCGGCCGCCTGGGCGCCTGCAGGTCCCTGCCGGCGTACACGACGACCGCCACCGCCAGCAGCAGGTAGACGGCGGCCAGGGTGAGCTGGCCCAGATCGGACCCGATCACCTCGGGCGGCATCATCTCGATCGACAGGTTGTGCCCCAGGTGGGCGACCAGCACGACGGGCAGCCCGGTGCGGTTGTAGAGCCAGGCGTACACCACCGACGTGGCCACCAGGCGCACCACGCTCTGGACCACGTCGACCGGGCCCACGTGCCCCTCGGGGTTCAGCACCGGCCACAGGTGCCAGACGGTCCACAGCAGCCCGATCACGACGGCGGCGGCCAGCGGGGTGATGCGCCGCTGCAGGAGCGGCCCGCCGTACCCTCGCCAGCCGAACTCCTCGCCCAGCGGGTTGGTCAGCAGCGGGCCGAGGATCGCGATGCCGGGAAGGAGGAGCCACCGCTCGGGCGTCTGGCCGCCGCCGGCGGCGAAGACCGCGTCGATGACGAGCGCGATCGCGATGGGCGCGAGCAGCACCACGGCGTACCAGCGCACGTCGTGGCGCCAGTCGAGGATCTGGCGGGCCAGCTCGCGCCACCGGCCGCTCCACGCGGCGGCGGCGAAGGCGGCCAGGGTCGGGGAGAAGGCGATCAGGAGGATCGCGGGGGTGAGGTCCTGCGGGCCGTCACCGGTCGCCAGCAGCCATAAGGCGCCGGCCAGCGTGAGGAGGTAGGTCAGGCCCGCCCAGAGGAGAATCATGCCTCGATGGTCAGGCAGCAGCGTCACTCGTTCGATGACGCCTGCCGCCCGATCGGTGGTGGTGCTGGCCCCCCTTCGGGCGCGGACGTGGCGAGCGCGGCCGGTTCCGTGCGGTTGGCGACGCCTGCCGTACGACGCTCAGCTCGGTGGGGGTGAGGCTGTCCCAGCCGGCGTCGGGCCGGTCGCGTGCGCCCCTGCTGCGGCGCACGTACGCGACCGCCTCGTCGAGCGGCGTCGCCTCGCCGGCCGCCCAGGCCGTCGCGAAGGCCTCGCCGAGCGTGCGGCGCAGCCGGGCGACCGTCTCCTCGTGGTCGCGCCGTTCGCCGGCGCGCCGCGGACAGCCCATGGCCTCGCGGGCCGCGGTGCTCGCGCCCAGCGTCCGCGCGGCGTTCGCCGGGGCCAGGCTCGCGGCGATCGCGTCGAGGCTGTCGGTCCACGACGTGCGCAGCCCGTGCTCGACGCGGACGGCCAGGGCCTCGTGGTGCGGGCCGGGGTCGCCGTCGAGGTGGGCCCGCTGCTCCAGGACGTCGGCCAGGACGCGCGGCATGCCGAGCTCGCGGGCGATCGCCGCCGCGCCGCCGAGCTCGCGCCGGGCCTCGTCGTGGCGTCCGGCCAGCCGCAGCGCCTCCCCGTAGGCGACACGCGACTGCGCCGCGAGGTAGGTGGGCGCGACGTGCTCGGCCTGCCGTACGCCGTGCTCGAACGAACGCAGCGCCCCGTCGAGATCGCCGCTCGCCAGCCGCGCCCGGGCGAGGGTCGGCCGCAGGACCGGGACGAACACCGCCGCCTCGGCGTGCTCCGTGAGCAGCAGCGGCCGCAAGACCTCGAGGGCCGCCGGCGCGTCGCCCGACACGGTGTACGCGCTCGCCAGGGCGCTGCGGGCCATGCCGACGCGCAGGTAGTCGCCGAGCGTCCCGGCCAGGTCGAGTCCTGCAGCCGGGCCGGGCGGGCGAGATGTTCACGGTCGAGGTGGCGGCGGGCGCTTGCACGGCTCGCTGGTACGGCGTCGACGAGCGCGCCTCGCTGGACGCCGACGAGGTGACGGTGCCGGTCGACAGGCTCGTGAAGGTCGCGGCGCCGCCCGCGATCCAGGGCCCCGCCGTCCTGCACCTGAAGGCCCGCCCCTGAGCGAGGCCGTCGTTTTTGGCAGGGGGCGCGCGGGTACGCACCACTCGTTGTCGCAGCTCATCGCGGGGGTGTGAGCGGTTCCGACCCTTGCCATGCCCCCGCGTCCGAACACACCGGGGGCATCACATGGGAGAACCGCCGCAGTTGCAGATCGAGATCCTCGACTGGCCGGCCATCGAGGACCTGATCGGCAAGATGCAGAACGTCGCCGAGCAGCCCGGCGCGGCCGAGCGGGTCGAGGAGTGGCGCGCGGAGCACGGCGCCGAGCACGCCACCCCGAAGGCCCGGTCGTTCGTGGTCGTGGGGCCGACCCTGATGTTCCTGCACCCGTGCCCGGACGGCGTGGTCCTCCCGTTCGCGGCCTACCCGGACGGTTCGGTGAAGGTGTACACGGACCCCGATCACGCCGGGCTCAGTTTCTACCGCGCGGACGCGTAACCACTGTGTTACGCTTTCCGGGTGGATGACACGGCAGGCGCGCTGGCCGACCCGGTGCGCAGGGAGATCCTCGTAGCGCTGCGCTTCCAGCGGCTCTCCGCGGGGGAGATCGCCGAGCGTTTCCCGATCAGCCGGCCCGCCGTCAGCCGTCATCTGCGGGTGCTCAGGGAGGCCGGGCTGGTCCGCGACGAGCTCGTGGGCCGCAACCGCCTCTACACGCTGGATCCACGGCGGCTGCTCGACCTGGCCGCCTGGCTCGGCCAGTTCGCCGAGCCGTCCGCCTGGGAGCACCGGTTCGACGCACTGGAGACCGAGGTCCACCGCACCCGGCGCGAGCGCCGTACCGGCGACGTCGCGGGTCAGGCCCACGAGGAGACCGCATGAATCCCACCGCCCGGCTGCTGCGAGGCAGCGGCGACACCGGCAGCAGGCTCGTTCTCACGCGCACCTTCCGCGCGCCCATCAACGACGTGTGGGCGAGCCTCACCGAGCCCGAACGCACCGCCCGCTGGTTCGGCCCCTGGAAGGGCCGGCCAGGGGCGGGCAACACCATCCAGGTGCAGATGGTGCACGAGGACCAGACGCCGTGGATGGACATGCGCATCGACGCGTGCGAACCCCCGCGCCGCCTGGCCTGCTCCTCGACCGATGACTACGGCATCTGGCGGCTGGAGGCGCTGCTGACCGAGTCCGATGGCACGACCACGCTGGAGTTCGTCCAGCACCTGCAAGGGGAGGAGAACCTCGGCGAGATCGGGCCCGGCTGGGAGTACTACCTCGACATGCTCGTGGCCTCCCGCGACGGCTCCCCCACGCCCGACTTCGACGACTACTTCCCGGCGACGAAGGCCTACTTCGACGGCCTGACCGCCGAGCCGGAACGCTAGCCGTCTTCGGAACGCTGGCCGTCCAGCCCGGTCACGGCGCGGCTCGCGAGGCGCTCCCAGCGCTGCCTGGCCGCCTGCGCGGTGCCGAGGCCGAGGCCGAAGGCGATCTCCTGCCAGGTCATGCCGCGGCCACGCGCCATCTGCAGCAGCCCGGCCTCCAGCGCGTCCATCTCCCCGCGCACCAGCGGAACGAGGCTCAGCGCCGCGGTGATGTCGGCATGGTCCACCTCCGGCTCGTCGTCGTCGAGCTTGGCGGCCCCGCTGAGCAGGAACGACACGAGCCTGACGGCCTCGTGGGGAGCGACGGCCGCGGGGTGGGCCTGGCGCCGGCGCTGCTCGTCGGTGGCCGCGTGCCGCTCCGCGATGCGGAACAGGGAGGCGTGCACACGCTGCGCACGCGCCTCGTCGGGGTGCGGGGGCGTGAAGGGGTCGGACATGACGTCCACTCTGCCGGTGAAACATATTGATGTCAACAGATTGTTTAAGCCTCGCGACATGACCGGTTCAGGACCAAGGGCCCGAGCTCGACGGGCCTTCCGCCCCTGGGAGCGGTCCGTCGACGCCTGCCACGCTGGTCACTCGCGTTCACCACGATCGGCGGGAGGCTGCCATGGGTGTGGTCGTCGGCATCGACGGCTCTCCGAGTTCCATCGCGGCGCTGCGGCGTGGCCGCGCCGAGGCGGACCGGCGCCGGTGCGAGCTCCTCGTGGTCCACGTCGCCGCGCCGACCGAGCAGAGCCACGCGCACGGTGAGGGGCTGCTCAGGGAGTTCACGGGCGGCGACCGGTCCCTGCTGCTGACCGGTGTGCCAGGGAGCGTCCTCGCCGGGCACGCGCGGGATGCCGACTTGCTGGTGATCGGTACGGCTTTCGCCAAGGCACCCTTCGAGGGCTCCACGGTGTCGACCGTCCTCCACCGGGTTCCGTGTCCGCTGATCGTCTGCGACAGCGGGGACATCGCCGGGCGCATGGCATGGAACGTCGAGTTCCCGTGCGCCGTCGGTGTGTGACACGGACGGTGGTCCCGTATCCGGCGCGCCGGTCATGAGCGGCCGGCGCGTCGCCGCGTAGGGCTGGTCTCCTGATCGCGGGCCCGGCGCCCTGCTCCAGACCACGCGAGGGACGATGCCCAGCGTGGCGGCTGCGCCGCGCAGCGTCGCCTTTGCACAATGGAGCGGCCATGGAACTCACGATCATCGCCGTCCTGGGCGTCATCAGCATCGTCGCCGTCGCCGCCCTGTCCCGGCGGATCGGTGTGGCCGCCCCTCTGTCGCTGGTGGTGGTCGGCCTGGCCCTCAGCTTCATGCCGGGGGTGCCGCACATCGAGATCGAACCCGAGATCATCCTGACGGTCGTGCTGCCCCCCTTGTTGTACGCGGCGGCCGTGCACATGCCGGCGATCGACTTCCGGCGCGACTTCAAGGCGATCTTCCGGCTGAGCGTCGTGCTGGTGGTGGTGACCACGCTCTGCTCCGGCTACCTGTTCGCCTGGCTGATCCCGGGGCTGGGCCTGGCGGCGGCGTTCGCGCTCGGCGCGGTGATCAGCCCGACGGACGCGGTCGCGGCCACCTCGGTCGGCAAGAAGCTGGGCCTGCCGTCCCGGCTGACGACGATCCTGGAGGGCGAGGGCCTGGTCAACGACGCCACGTCGCTGGTGTTGCTGGCCTCGGCCGTCTCGGCGCTGCACACGAGCGTGCCGTTGTGGCGGGTAGGCACGGACTTCGCCGTCGCGGTCGTGATCGCCGTGCTCGTCGGGGCGTTCGTGGGAGTGGCATCGGTGTTCGTGCGCTCCAGGCTCACCGACACCGTGGCCAACACGGCGCTGTCGTTCGTCGTGCCGTTCCTGGCCTTCCTGCCCGCCGAGGAGCTGGGCGCCTCCGGGGTGCTGGCCGTGGTGGTGGCCGGGCTGGTCAACGGCAACCTCAGCCCGCGCTTCATCCGGGCCCGCGACCGGCTGGCCGAGAACACCAACTGGATGACGATCTCGTTCCTGCTGGAGAGCGCGATCTTCCTGCTCATGGGGCTCCAGCTGCGGACCCTGCTCGACCAGACCAACGACGCGCACCTGCCGGTGGCGGGAACGATCGGCATCGGGCTGCTGGCGGCGCTGCTGGCCATCGCGATCCGGGCCCTGTTCGTCGCGCCGCTGGTGTCCTCGCTGCGGCACGACGCCGACCGCGCCGAGAGCTACCGGTCGGTGTTCGACGACCTGGCCGAGCAGCTGGCCCGCGGCGAGCTGCCGCGGCGGTTCGACCGGGGGCCGGGCAAGAAGGACCCCGAACGGCTGCGCAAACGCCTGGACCAGCGTAAGCGCGACAACGAGTTCTTCATCAACGAGCGGTTCGGCTGGCGCGGCGGCGTCATCATCGCCTGGTCGGGTATGCGTGGCGCGGTCACCGTCGCGGCGGCCCAGACGCTGCCGCCCGACACGCCGTTCCGGCCGCAGCTGCTGCTCGTCGCCTTCATCGTCGCCGTCACGACGCTGCTGCTGCAGGGTCTCACCCTGCCGTGGGTGATCAAGAAGGTGAGGGTCCCGGCCGACGACACCTCCGGCGACCGCGCCGCCTACGTCGAGCTGCTGGATGATCTGTCCCAGCGCGCCGCCGAGGTGCTGGACGATCCCGGCCTGGCCCGCCCCGACGGCACCCGCTTCGAGCCCGTGGTCGTGGCGCGGGTGCGGGAGGAGACGGCGGTTCGCCGCGTCCCGCCCACCGGCGCCGTTCCCGACGACGTGGACCCGCGCGAGCAGTACCGCGAGCTGTCGCTGCTGGTGTTGTCGGCGGAGCAGGACGAGCTGCTGCGGGTGCGGTCGATGGGCACCTACAGCTCGCGGTTGCTCACCTTCGCCCAGGATCAGATGGACCGGCGGCTGGCCCAGTTCCAGCAAGGGGACGCGTAGCGCGGGTGGCGCTCTTCGCTCGGTCTCGCGGAGGAGCCCCGGCTCCATCCGGGCGAAGGATGTGCCCGCCTCCTGTCGCTGTCAGGGTCGAAGGCAGGCGCGGCCGCCCGGCCACCCCGATCCGGAAGGACTCCAGCCGTGTCACCGAGACACACCACCAGGGGTTCGGCACTGATCGTATGCCTCACGCTCGCGGGCGGCCTCGTCACGACCGCCCCCGCCGCGGCATCGCGGCAGGTGAGGCTCACCGCCCCCGCGTTCACCGGTGAGTACGACGTCGGCACCACCGACCTGCACCTCGTCGACCCGTCCCGCCCCGATCCGTGGAAGCCGGAACGGCGGCGCGAACTCATGGTCACCGTCGCCTACCCCGCCGACCGCTCCGCCGAGGGCCCGAGGGCGCCGTGGCTGACGCCCGGCATGAGCGCCGTCATCGACCAGGTGCTGGCGAGCCCCGGCTACCTCGACCTCCCGGCCGGCTCCATCGACTGGGCCTCGTCGAGACGAAGGGCCGAGACGGGCGTGTCCGTGGCACGCGGCGCGCCGAGGCCGGTCGCGCTCTTCTCCCCCGGCTTCGGCGGCCCCAGGGAGACGAACTCGGCGATCGTCGACGATCTGGCCAGCCGCGGCTACGTCGTCGTCTCGCTCTCGCACACCTTCGAGAGCGCCGCGGTCGAGTTCCCCGGCGGGCGGCTCGAACCGGCGGCGGCCGAGGGAGAGGGCCCCGCGTTCGAGCGGAAGGTGCTCGACGCCCGGGTGGCCGACACCCGGTTCGTCCTGGACCAGCTCACGAAGATCGCCAAGGGCGGGAATCCCGACGCGGGAGGGCGGCCGCTGCCCCGCGGGCTCGGCCAATCCCTCGACCTGTCCCGCGTCGGCGCGTACGGGCACTCCTCCGGCGGGTTCACCGCGGGCGAGACGATGGTGCACGACCGCCGCATCGACGCCGGCGTCAACCTGGACGGCGCGATGGCGACCGCGATCGGCTATCCGCCGGGAAGCCCCTACGTCCCGGGCGAGGTCGCCAAGCGCGGCCTGGACAGGCCGTTCCTCCTGATGGGCGCCGAGGGCGTCGGCGCGGACGGCGACCGGCTGGAGCACACGCACCGCAATCCCGGATTCGACCGCAGCTGGGCCGACTTCTGGGCCAACCAGCGGGGCTGGAAACGGGATCTGCTGCTGCGCGGCGGCGCCCACCTGGCCTACACCGATCTGCAGACCATCGTGCCGCAGCTCGGCGCCCGCGTGTCGCCGGAGAGGCGGGAGGCGGTCATCGGCACGATCGACCCCCGCCGCTCGCTGGCGGCGCAGCGCGACTACCTCGGCGCCTTCTTCGACCTGCACCTTCGCGGACGGGACCGGCACCTGTTCGACGGTGAATCCCCGCGTCATCCGGACGTCGACTTCATCGACTAGAAGCTCCGGCATCAACCGATCGGTTGATGCCCGGATCCACCGCCCCGCACCCCGGCCGGACGATCCGCCGCCCCCGCCGCCGGCGCCATCCTCGAAGCATGCCCACACACCAGGAGCCCGCGCTTCGCACCACCGGTCTCCGCAAGACGTTCGGTCATCACGTCGCCGTCGACGACATCGATCTCGTCGTCCCCGCCGGCTCCTTCTACGGCCTGGTCGGCCCCAACGGCGCCGGCAAGACCACCACCCTGGCCATGGCCGTCGGCCTGCTCCGCCCAGACGCGGGCAGGGCGGAGATCTTCGGCGTCGACGTCTGGCGCGACACCGTCCAGGCCAAGCAGCTGATCGGCGTGCTGCCCGACGGCAACGCCATGCCCGAGCGGCTCACCGGCCGCGAGGTCCTCACCTATCTGGGCCTGCTGCGCGGCATGGAGCCCGACGTCGTCGCCGAGCGCACCGAGGAGCTCCTCCAGGTGCTCGAACTCGACTCCGCCGAGCGCACGCTGGTCATCGAGTACTCCACCGGCATGCGCAAGAAGATCGGCCTGGCGATCGCCCTGCTGCACGCGCCCCGCCTGCTCGTCCTGGACGAGCCCTTCGAGGCGGTCGACCCCGTCTCCGCGGCCACGATCAAGGCCATCCTGCGCAGGTTCGCCGCCAACGGCGGATCCGTGATCATCTCCAGCCACGTCATGGCCCTCGTCGAGCAGATCTGCGACCACGTGGGGGTCATCTCCGACGGCCGCGTCGTGGCCGCCGGGCTGCTGGCCGACGTGCGCGGCGCAGGGACGCTCGAGGACGCCTTCGTCGACCTGGTCGGCGCCCACACCACGGGATCGGAGGGCCTGGCATGGCTCACTCCCTGACCCCCGCCCCGGCCCCGGCCGACCTGGCCCGGTACATGATCCGCATGCGCCTGTCGCTCATGCGCAACTCCCTGCGCGGCGACAACGCCACCAATCTCTACTTCGGCGTCGCGGTCGGGCTGATCCTGGCCCTCGGGACGATCGCGGTCGCCGTACTGTGGCCCGCGTACCTGCCCCTCACTTTGGCCGTGTGGTTCTCCGGCTGGCTCTTCGGCCCCATCTTCATCGGAGGCGGCAGCGAGGCCCTGCGACCCGAGTACTTCACCATGCTCCCGGCCCCGCCGCGCCGGATCGCGGCGGCGCTGCTCGCCGGGGCCTTCGCGGGCCCGGCGCCCGCGGTCAACCTCATCGCCCTGCTGTCCCTGCCGGTGTACGGCTGGCGTTTCGGCCCGGCGGGCGTGCTCATCGGCCTGGTGGCGGCCGTCACCACGCTCGTCACGATGGTGATGGTCTCCCGCGTCGTCGTGGCGTTCATCGGGCTGTTCGTCAGATCCCGCGCCACCGCGACGGCGTTCGGCGTGGTGACCGGCACCGCCATCGCCCTGTGCAGCAACGGCTGGGCGCCCGTCGCGGCGCTGGGCGGCACCGACACCTCCGCCTGGTTCGAGGTGCTCTTCCGCGTGCTGCCCTCGGGATGGGGGGTGGCCGCCATCGAGGGTCCGTGGCCGCTCGCCCTGGCGATCCTCGCCGCCAACGCCGGCGTGATCGTGCTCCTGCTGGTCGTCTGGTCGAGCCTGCTGTCGCGGCGCGTCGCCTCGGCCGCGCGCGGCGGCGTGCCCGCCCGCCGCGGCGCGCCCCGCCCGTTCCCCCGGGCCGGCGGCGCCCGCATCACCGCCGCCAAGGAGCTGCGCGCCTGGTGGCGCGACCTGGTCCGCATCCAGCTGCTCGCCGTGGCCTTCTCCTTCGCGATCGTCACCCCCGTGCTGCTCCTGGCGATCGGCGTGTGGGTCATGGTCCCCTTCGCGGGGCTCATCGCGATCGTGATGGCGGCCGCGTCCTCGGCCAACCTCTACGGCTCGGACGGCACCGCCCTGTGGCTCACCCTCATGACCCCCGGCGCCGAGCGCTCCGACGTGCGCGGACGGCAGCTGGCCTGGCTGCTCGTCGTCGGCCCCGCCGCGGCGGTTCTGACCCTGGGCGGCACGCTCGTCAGCGGTCAGGACTGGGCCTGGCCGTGGGTCCTGGGCCTGTTCCCCGCGCTGCTGGGCGGCGGCGCCGGGATCGTCGTCCTGCTCGCGGTCACCTCGCTGGTCCCCGGGACCGATCCCCACAAGCGCGGCGGCAACCCGCTCAGCACGGGCGCCGACGAGACCGCCGAGACCAGCCTCGCCTGGCTCGTGCTCATCGCGGTGCCCTCCACCGCCCTGCCCGCGGCCGGCGCGATCCTGCTCGACACGTGGGCGGGCGTCGTCACCGGCGTGCTGACCGGTCTCCTGAGCGCCTGGGGTCTGGGCGCGATCGCCGGCCGCAGGCTGGAGAAGCACGGGATCGAGCTGCTCAACCTCATGAAGCACGGCCCGGCGCCGGTGTCCGACAAGCCCACCACCGCGGACCTGCCGCTCGTGCACCGCATCGGCGTCACGTTCTGCTACACCCTCGCCTGGCTTCCCCTCTTCCCCCAGGGGCTCGTGCCGATGGTGATGAAGATCTTCGGCATCGGGGACCGCGTGTGGTTCCTCGCGCTTCATCTCCCGCCGGTCTGGCAGTGGCCGACCATCATCTTCATGATCGCCCTGGGGCTGCTGATGTACGGTTACGCCATCCTCATCCCCATGCGTCTAAGCTCGTCCTCCAGCATCGAAGCAGGAGGCACTGGCCGCGCATGAACGATCCCTTCCCGCCGTCCGCCTGGGAACGACGGTTCGAGCAGCTGGTCGAGGTCGTCCCCTACGTCACCCTCGCCGCGTCGCTCGCCATCAGCCTGACCTCTCCCGAGCGTCCGGCGGGCGGGATCGGCCGCACTCTCATCTTCACCGCCCTGGCCACCGTCTGGATCGTCGGCCACACCTTCCTGCCCGCCGACGTGCGGCGGCGCAAGACCGTCGTGGCCGTGCACTTCGCCGGGGTCCTGGCCACCGCCGCGCTGCTGGCCTTCCACGACCCCATCTTCGTCATCTACTGCATCTCCGGCTTCTTCCTCGCCGCCAACTTCGCTCCCTCGCGGTGGACGTTCGCCGCCGTCGCGGTGACCTCCGTCATCCTGTACAGCTCTACGCTCGACTGGACCCAGGCCACCATCCAGCTCATCGCCTTCCATCTGGCGATCGTCGCCGTGCAGACGATCGCCATCGGCGGCGGCGCGATCGCCGGGATCAGGATCGAGGAGCGGCAGCGCAAATACCGCCAGGCGGTGAGCGACCTGCAGACCGCCCTGGAGGAGAACGCCGACCTGCACGCCCAGCTTCTCACCCAGGCCCACCAGGCGGGCATCCTCGACGAACGCCAGCGCATGGCCCGCGAGATCCACGACACCCTGGCCCAGGGCCTGACCGGCATCATCACCCAGCTGCGTGCCGCCCAGCGCGTCGCGGACTCCGCGACCCACGTCGAGCTGGCGCTCTCCCTCGCCCAGGAGAGCCTCACCGAGGCCCGCCGCTCCGTGGCCGCGCTCCAGCCCCACCAGCTCGACGACGCGCACCTGCCCGAGGCCATGGGCACGCTGGCACGCAACTGGACCCAGACCACCGGCATCGACCTGCACGTCGAGGTGACCGGCGACCGCGTCGCCCTCAGCCCGGCCATCGAGGTCACGCTCTTCAGGGTCGCCCAGGAGGCGCTCGCCAACGTCGCCAAGCACGCGGGCGCGACCCGCGCGGGCCTGACCCTCTCCTACACCGGCCCCGTGGTCCTGCTCGACGTCCGCGACAACGGCACCGGCATCCACAACCCCAACAGCGAAGGATTCGGACTGAGCAGCATGAGACAACGTGTACGCGGCATCGGCGGCTCCCTCGAGATCGAGGCCATGCCCGGCGAGGGCACCGCCGTCAGCGCCACCGTCCCCGCGCTGCAGGGAAGCCCCCGATGATCCGGCTCCTCATCGTCGACGACCATCCCATCGTCCGCGACGGCCTGCGCGCCGCCTTCGAGGCCGAACCCGGCATCGAGGTCGCGGGCGAGGCCGCCAACGGCCGCGAGGGCATCGAGCGGGCCGCCGCGCTCGGGGTCGACATCGTCCTGATGGACCTGCGCATGCCGGAGATGGACGGCGTCAGCGCCATCACAGCCCTGGGCCGGTCCCACCCCCACATCAAGGTTCTCGTGCTGACGACCTTCGACGGCGACTCCGACGTGCTGCCCGCCATCGAGGCGGGCGCCACCGGCTACCTCCTCAAGGACGCGCCCACGGAGGAGCTGCTGCGTGCCGTACGCGCGGCCGCCGCCGGCGAGCCCGTCCTGTCGCCGTCGGTCGCCGGCCGCCTGATGGGCCAGGTCCGCAGACCGGCCAAGGCGGCGCTCACCGACCGCGAGCTCCAGGTGCTGGCGCTCGTCGCCGACGGCGCCTCCAATCGCCAGGCGGCCGCCAAGCTGTTCATCAGCGAGGCGAGCATCAAGACCCACCTGCTGCACATCTACGACAAGTTCGGCGTCCGCGACCGCGCCGCCGCCGTCAGCGAGGGGTACCGGCGAGGCCTGCTCAGCTAGGCGCGAGGACCGGCGTGCGCGGCCCTCAGCCCAACACTGCCAGGACCGCGCCGATCGCCGCGCTCAGCCCGACACCGCCAGGACCGCGCCGATCGCCGCGCTCAGCAGCAGGGTCACGCCCATGATCGGCCCGGCCGCCCGGCTGCTCGCCACCTGCTCGGCACGCAGGCGCGGCACCACCGCGCCGAGCGCGAGCAGCTGGACCCCACCCACGATCGCCGTCCCGACGTCCTGCAGCATCAGCGCCAGGGGCAGGAAGTGCGCCGCCACGACCAGGGCGACCCACCAGGCCATCCACCGGGACGCCCCCCGCCTGGCCAGCACCAGGCAGCCCAGGCCGGCGGCGACGACCTCGGCCGCGACCAGCACCCCGAACCAGTGGTACTTGCCAGCCAGCGCGGTGGGCTGACCCCAGTTGGTGGCGGTGGCCACGCCGAAGGCGATCGCGAGCCCGATGCCCAGGACCGATCCCGCGCCGAGCCACACCCGCCAGGACCGGGGCGGATCCTCCTGCGACCAGCCGAACCAGACGAAGGCCATCAGCCCGAACCAGGCCGTCGTGAAGTACTGGTCACGGAGGAAGTCGGTCAGCATGCTCGCTCGATTCCACGATCAACAGGGGCGAATCGGGATGTTATACCTCCCGCTACGAGAGCACCGACAACGCGGCCCGCTTGTCGCCCTCCAGGGTGGCCCGCCCCCGCAACGTCAGCAGCGCGCCCAGCACCAGCGGCACCGCGAGGAGCGCGTAGGCCACCCGCAGCGAGCCGGTGACCTCCGAGGCCGCGCCCACCAGCAGCGGGCCGAAGGCCCCGGCCAGGGACACCACGAACTGCGACAGCGCGAACCCCAGCCCTCGGCGCGCGGCCGGCACGACGTCGGCCACGGCGGCGGTGAGAGCGGGGATCGCCAGCATGATGCCGAAGTTGGCCACCCCGAGGAAGAACAGCTGGACCGGCAGCATCGGCACCGCCACCGAAGCCGCCAGGCTCAGCGCGCCGATCATCAGGCCGATGGCGCCGAGCGTCACGCGCCGGTGCGACCAGCGGTCACCCAGCCGGGCGCTGACCAGCGCGCCCGCGATCATCCCGACCAGCCCCACCGATCCGGCGATGGCCGAGGCCGCGCCGCTCGACAGCCCGAAGGTCCTGGCATAGAAGGTGGGCAGCCAGAACATCAGGCCGCCCAGGCCGAAGAAGAGCGTGCTGAGCCCGATCACGATCGCGCGCAGGGTCCTGATCGTCAGGAGGCCGCGCATCTCCCGCAGCGTGGAGCCGCGCGGCGTGAGGTGCTGCGGCGCCGCGGGCCGCTCTCCCGTACGGAGCAGCTCGATGCGGTCGCCGGTGCCCCTGGCCGGCTCCCGCAGGGTCAGGCAGAGCAGCGCGATGACGATGCCGGGCACGGCGACCAGGAAGAACATCGTGCGCCAGCCGTACAGCCCAGCCAGCGCGCCGCCCGCGATGACGCCGCCGGCGGGTCCGGCGAAGTAGCCGAAGCGCTCCAGCGCGAAGGCTCGTGCCCGGCTGCTCCCGGGGAAGTAGTCGGCCAGCAGGCTGGAGCCCGCGGGGTTGTAGAGCAGCCCGGCGCCG
Organism: Nonomuraea sp. NPDC050663; assembly: GCF_044456985.1. Taxonomy (NCBI): domain Bacteria; kingdom Bacillati; phylum Actinomycetota; class Actinomycetes; order Streptosporangiales; family Streptosporangiaceae; genus Nonomuraea; species Nonomuraea sp. NPDC050663. The sequence goes on along the minus strand of NZ_JBITGL010000007.1, from coordinate 231,386 downwards.
CCGAGCATGACCCGTACGGCGAACAGCATGGCGTAGGTGGTCACCAGGCCGCTGCCGAGTGTCAGCAACGACCAGACGCCCACCACGGCGGCCAGGATCCAGGTCCTGCGGCCCCGGTCCGCGAGCCGGCCGGCCGGGATGAGCAGGATGATCCCGGCCACCGCCGCCGCGGAGGCGATGGCGCCGCCCGCGGTGTCGCCGAAGCCGAGCTCCCGCTGGATGACGGGCAGCGCCCCGGCCATGAGGTTGAACTCCACCCGGTCGATGAAGGCGACCAGGGCGATGCAGACGGCGGGCCACCAGCCGAACGGGGCGGCCGAGTCCAGCCTGACCCGTAAGGGCGGCCGACCCGCCACCGGGATGTCGACGTGCTCGTCAGCGGTCATGGTCGCTCCTCGGATGCGGGTCCTGGTGGCCCACATCGTTATGGAAACACCGTTTCCCGTCAACGAGGTGCGCGGCTACTTTGGAAACATCGTTTCCCTCTGGGAGGTCGCATGGACTATCCCCTCTCCCTGGCCCTCGTCGATTTCCTGCCCGTCCTGGCCATGGCGATCGGCATCACCCTGCTCGTACCGCTCCTCGACGGACCCGCCCGCGTGGCGGGAGCCACGGGCGGAGCACTCGTCGTCCTCGGCGGCGCGCTGAAGGCGGTCTGGAAGCTCCTGGTGGCGGCGGGAGGCCCCGACGTCGCCATCCTGTCCGCGGTGCAGTTCTACCTGTTCGCACCGGGGTTCGCGATGCTGGCCTGGGCGGTGCTGAGCCACCGGGCGCCGTGGTGGGCGTTCGCGGCCTTCACCGGGGCGGGGCTCGCCGCGGCGGTCGCGACCGGGGCCACCTGGCCGCTCCTGCTGATCACCACGGTCTGCGCCACCGTGCTCTCCGTCCGCCTGTTGCTGCTGTCCGGGCGGCTCGCCGAGCGGCTGCTGTTCGGCTTCAACCTCCTGGGCACCTACGCGATGGGACTGCTGGCCTCGCGCCCCGAGCAGACCATCGCCCTGCAGTGGGTCGAGGAGTCGCTCAACACGCTCATCTGGACGGCCTTCGCCGTGGCCGTCTGGCGGCTGCGCGCGACCGCCCCGGCCTTCGCGCCGGTTCCCACGCCGATTGGAGAAAGATCATCGTGACCTTCCCGAGGCGCCTGGCCGCCGTCACGTCAGCCGCCCTGATCGCGGCGACCCTTCTGGCGCCTCCCGCGCAGGCCGACACACCCACCTGGGTGAGCAGCCACGAGACCCAGGTCGGCGCCGATCCCGCCACCGTCCACGTCCCGCCCGGCCGCGCCGCCCTGCCGGTCGCCCTGCTGCTCCAGGGCGGCAACGTGCCGAAGGAGAGCTATGGCCGGTTCGCCAGGACGGTCGCCGGGTTCGGCTTCGCCGTGGTGGTGCCCGACCACCAGCGCGCCGTCGGACCCGTGACGGGGCTCTTCCCTGAGAGCCAGCAACTGCAGGCCACCGTGCAGTGGGCCGCGGAGGAGAACGCGCGGGCCGGCTCCCCGCTCGCCGGACGCCTGGACGCCGGGCGCCTGGTCCTGCTGGGACACTCCTTCGGCGGCGCCGCCGGGCTGTTCTCGCTCGGCAACACCTGCATGCCGCCGTTCTGCTTCGGCCCGGTCTACCAGCGGCCCGGGGCGCTGCGCGCGGCGGCGTTCTACGGCGCGAGCACGGGCGTCCCGATCGCCAACGCCGGAGTGCCGGTGGCCCTGGTTCAGGGCGACGCGGACGGCTCCAACCTCCCGGCGGCCGCGCGGGCCACCTACGACTCCCTCGGCTCGCCCCCGAAGGTCCACGTCAGCGTCCTGGGGGCCAACCACTACGGCCTGACCGACACCCAGACCCCGCCAGGGGCGCGTCCCGACCCCTCGCCGCAGACGCTCTCCCAGGACGACAGCATCGACGCCGCCGCCCGGTGGAGCGCGCTGTTCCTGCGCGCCTCCCTGGGAGACAGGCTGGCGGAGGCGTACGTCTACGGGTTCGGCGACGCCGCCGACCCCCACGTCACCGTCGTCCACGAAAGAGGCTGAACCAACCCGCCGAGCCCCCGCGTGACCGTCGTGCCCCAACGAGCCTGAAGCCGCCAAGCCCCACGTCATCGTGCACCAACGAGCCTGAACCGCCGACGAGGCGGCCACCGGGGCAAGCGCCCTGCCCGAGGTGGTCGCCTCGCCATGTTTCACCCTGTTCACCCTGCCGACCGGCTGGCGGCCGAGACGGCTCGTTCGATGTCGACCAGCGCCGCCAGCTGCGCCTCTGACAGGGCCCGCCCGAAGTGCCGCTCGATCGACGCCAGGTGGCCGGGCGTCGCCTCCTCGAAGGCCTGCCGCCCGGACCCGGTGAGCAGCACGTCGTCGCCGCGCCCGTCGAGCTCGCACGCCTCCCGCGCGATCAGCCCGCGGCGCTCCATCCGGCCCAGCTGCCGCGACAGGCGGCCGTGGGCCCACTGCAGCTTCCCTGCCAGGCCGCCGACCCGCACACACGTGTCCGCGCTCGCCAGCCCGGCCACCGCCGCCAGCACCTCGTAGTCGGCCATCGACAGGCCCGATTCTCTCTCCAGGTCGCGGGCGACCTCCGCGTCCACCAGGAGCTGGAGCCTGCGGTAGGCGGCCCAGGCGTCGCGGGCAGCCTGGTCGTGAGGGCCGGATCGCGTCATGGCGCCCACTCTACCGAAACCTGGTTACATGTAACGAGTTTCCGTGCTAACTTCTTCGTTACATGTAACGAAGAAGTTCGGAGAGGACCCCGCATGTTCACCGTCAACGGCGTAGAGCTGGCCACCGAGACCTTCGGCGACCCCGGCGACCCCGCGATCCTGCTGATCCACGGTGGTGGCCACAGCCTGCTGAACTGGGAGGAGCAGTTCGTCCAGCGCCTGGTCGCCGGCGGCCGCCACGTCATCCGCTACGACAGCAGGGACGCAGGCCGCTCGACCGCCTCACCGGCCGGGGCGCCGCCGCACGACCTGCGCGACCTCGTCGCCGACACCGCCGCCCTGATCGGGGCGCTCGGCCTGGAGCGTGCGCACCTGGTGGGCATGTCGCAGGGCGCCGCGATCGCCCAGCTCGTGGCGCTCGACCACGCCGACCGGGTGGCCACGCTCACGCTCGCCTCCTCCACCCCCGGCGGACCCGGTCACCCGTACGACGACCTGCCGGGCATGACGCCCGAGCTGCTGGCCGCGCTCTCGGCCGAGGCGCCGGAGCCCGACTGGCACGACCGGGCCGCCGTCGTCGACTACCTGGTCGAGGCCGAGCGTCCCTTCGCCGCGCCCGGCCAGTTCGACGAGCAGGCCGTACGGCGGCTCGCGGAACGTGTCGCCGCCCGCACCCTCGACATCGCCGCTCAGGTCACCAACCCGTTCCTGCTGGACGCGGGCGAGCCCTGGCGGCAGCGCCTCGGCGAGATCAAGGCCCCGACGCTCGTGCTGCACGGCACCGACGACCCCTTCGTGCCCGTGGAGCACGGCCGCGCCCTGGCCGAGGAGATCCCGGGCGCCCGCTTCATCGCCATGGAGCAGACCGGCCACGAGGTCTTCCCGCGGCGCCACTGGGACACGGTCGTGCCCGCCATCCTCGCCCACACCTCCTCCCGCTGACCGCCCTCAGCCGGGCCACGTTCCCGCACGGCCCAGCTGCGCCGGAACCTGCGTGCCCAGCCGCTCCTCGATCAGCGCCGCCGCCGACAGCGTGGCGGCCAGGTCGATCCCGGTCGTCACCCCCGATCGGTGCAGCATGTAGAGCAGGTCCTCGGTGGCGATGTTGCCCGTGGCGGCCGGGGCGAACGGGCAGCCGCCGATCCCTCCAGCGCTGGAGTCGAGGGCGGCGGCGCCCAGTTCCCACGCCGTCAGCGCGTTGGCGTAGCCGGAGTTGCGCGTGTTGTGGAAGTGGAAGCGCAGGGGCGCCTGGCTGACCTCGCGCACCGCGGCCGTCACCCGGCGCACGTCGGCCGGCACCCCGACGCCGATGGTGTCGGCCACCGCGACCTCGTCGGCCCCTGGACAGCGCCGCACCAGCTCGGCGACCCTGGCCGGGCTCACCTCTCCCTCGAACGGGCAGCCGAAGCCCGCGGCGACGGTCAGCGTCACGCCGAGCCCCGCGTCGTGCGCGCGCCCGGCGATCACGCCGAAGCCCCTCACCGCCTCGTCCACGGCCATGCCCTGGTTGCGCTGCGAGAAGGACTCGGTGGCCACGACCACGACGTTGACCTCGTCCACCCCGGCCGCCAGCGCGCGATCCAGCCCGCGCGCGTTGAGCACCAGCCCCGCGTAGCGCACCCCCGGGATCCTGGGCACGCGGGCCATGACCTCCTCGGCGTCGGCCATCTGCGGCACCAGCCGGGGGTGCACGAAGCTGACCGCCTCGACCCGCCGCAGCCCGGCGGCCACGAGCGCCTCGATGTAGGCGACCTTCCCCGCGGTGGGAACGATCGTCTTCTCGTTCTGCAGGCCGTCGCGCGGACCGACCTCGACGATCTCTAAATTCGGCGATTGCATACAACCTCTTGTCACGGAGCGGACATCTGCCCATCATGGTGACACCACCGGCGAAGGAATGTACACATGTCGATTGCCGACAACATCAGGAGCCTGATCCTGGGCGGCCAGTACGCCCCGGGCGACAGGCTCGGCGAGGTCGAACTCGCCGAGGCCCTGGGCGTCAGCAGGACTCCGGTGCGCGAGGCGCTGCGGCACCTGCAGTCCGAGGGCCTGGTGGAGATCGTCGCCAACCGCGGCGCACGCGTGGTGGAGTATCCCCACGAGGACCTCGACGCGATCTTCGAGCTGCGGGCGCGGATCGAGGGCCTGGCCGCCCGGCAGGCGGCCGCCACGGCCACCACCCGCGACGCCGACCACCTGCACGAGGTGGCGGTCTCCATCCGTGACCACGCCGAGCGCAGCGACCTCGACTCCGTCTACCGGCTCAACGCCGAGTTCCACCGCACCCTCGTCCGGCTCGGCGGCAGCACCGTGCTCGCCCAGTCGATCAACTCCCTGATCCACTCCCCCGTCCTGCTGCGCACCTACAACAGCTTCGACGCCGAGGCCATGAGGCGCAGCGTCAACCACCACATCGAGATCGCGGCAGCCGTACACGCCGGAGATCCGGACTGGGCCGAGGCCGTCATGCGCGCCCACCTGTTCTCGGCGCGGGCGTCGCTGCTCGGCCCCAGAACCCCACCCAGGAAGCAGGTATGAGCACCTACCCCCTGGACGACATCCGCGTCGTCGAACTCGGACAACTGCTGGCCGGACCGTTCTGCGGCCAGTTACTCGGCGACTTCGGCGCCGAGGTCATCAAGGTCGAGGACCCGGGTAGGGGCGACCCGATGCGGCAGTGGGGCAGGGAGAAGCCGTACGGCAAGTCCCTGTGGTGGCCGGTGGTGGCGCGCAACAAGAAGTCGGTCACCTGCGACATGCGCACCCCCGAGGGCCAGGACCTGGTCCGCCGCCTGGTCGCCGAGTCCGACGTGCTGCTGGAGAACTTCCGCCCCGGCACCCTGGAGCGCTGGGGCCTGTCCCCTGAGGAGCTCCACACGATCAACCCCAGGCTGGTGATCACCCGCGTCACCGGCTTCGGCCAGACCGGTCCGTACGCTCCCAGGGCGGGCTACGGCTCGATCGGCGAGGCCATGGGCGGCCTGCGACACGTGACCGGCGACCCCGACCGGCCGCCGTCGCGCACCGGCATCTCGCTGGGCGACTCGCTGGCCGCCACCCACGCCTGCGTCGGCACCCTGGTCGCCCTGCACCAGCGCGAGCGCAGCGGCCGCGGCCAGGTGGTCGACTCGGCCATCTACGAGGCGGTCCTGGCCATGATGGAGTCGCTGGTGCCGGAGTGGCAGCAGGCCTCCTACCAGCGCGAGCGCACCGGCCCCGTGCTGCCGAACGTCTCGCCCAGCAACGTCTACCCCACCCTGGACGGCGACGAGATCCTCATCGCCGCCAACCAGGACAGCGTCTTCCAGCGCCTGGCCGCCGCGATGGGCAGGCCCGAGCTGGCGGAGGATCCCCGCTACGCGACCCACGGCGCCAGGGGCGAGTCCATGGACGAGCTCGACGGGATCATCGCGGCCTGGACCGGCGGACTGCCCGCCGACGACCTCCTGAGCACCCTGAACGACAACGGCGTCCCGGCCGGGCGCATCTACACGGCCAAGGACATGTTCGCCGACCCGCACTTCGCCGCCCGCGAGGCGATCGTGCGGGTCCCGCATCCCGACTTCGGCGAGCTCGCCATGCAGAACGTGGTGCCCAAGCTGTCGCAGACCCCGGGCGGCGTGCGCAGCGCCGGTCCGGCGCTGGGCCAGCACAACGACGAGATCTACCGCGGCCTGCTGGGCCTGTCCGACCAGGAATTCGCCAAGCTGCGCTCCGCCCGGGTCATCTGAAAGGACTCCCCCCATGCGATACCGGCTCGGGGTGGACGTCGGAGGGACGTTCACCGACATCCTCCTCATCGACCAGGACACCGGGCGCTCCTTCCGCGCCAAGACCCCGTCCACTCCCCACGACCAGTCCGTCGGCGTGCTGTCCGGCATCGAACAGGTCTGCTCCGAGGCGGGCGTCGCCTTGCCCGAGATCGCCCAGGTCCTGCACGGCACCACCGTGGCCACCAACGCCATCCTGGAGGGCAGGGGCGCCCGCGTCGGCCTCGTCACCACGCAGGGCTTCCGCCAGGTCCTGCAGATCGCCCGCTCGTTCGTGCCCGGCGGCCTCGCCGGGTGGATCATCTGGCCCAAGCCCGAGCCGCTGGCCGCGCTGGAGGACACGGTGGAGGCCGTCGAGCGGGTGGCGGCCGACGGATCGGTGGTGACGCCGCTCGACGAGGACGACCTGCGCGCCAAGCTGCGGCGGCTCAAGGGCGTCGAGGCCCTGGCCGTGTCGCTGATCAACTCCTACGCCTTCGACGGCCACGAGCGGCGCATCGCCGCGATCGCCGCCGAGGAGCTGCCCGGGGTCCCCGTCTCGATCTCCTCCGCGGTGCTGCCCGAGATGCGCGAGTACGAGCGGACGATCACCACGGTCGCCAACGCCTACGTCCAGCCGTACGTCGCCCGCTACATCGACAACATCGACGAGCTCACCGACGGTCAGCTGTACATCCTGCGCAGCGACGGCGGCCTGGCCTCCGCTCCCGCCGCGGCGGGCGGCCCGGTCAACCTGCTGCTGTCGGGGCCGGCCGGAGGCGTGGCGGGCGCCACCTGGGTGGCCGAGCAGGCCGGATTCCCCGACTTCCTCACCTTCGACATGGGCGGCACATCGACGGACGTCGCCCTGGTGCAGAACCTCCAGCCCCGCATCGGCCGCGAGACCACGGTCGGCGACCTGACCGTGCGCTCGGCCTCGGTCGACGTGCGCACGGTCGGCGCGGGCGGCGGCTCGGTCGCGCACGTGCCCGAGCTCACCCGCGCCCTGCGCGTCGGACCGCAGTCGGCGGGCGCGGAGCCCGGCCCCGCGGCCTACGGCAAGGGCGGCGCCGACCCGACCGTCACCGACGCCAACGTCGTGCTCGGCTACCTGCCCACGAACCTGGCCGGAGGGGCGATCTCGCTCGACCGCGAGCGGGCGCACGCCGCCGTCCGCAAGGTCGCCGACGCCATGGGCCTGCCGTCCGCCGAGGCGGCCGCCCAGGGCATCGTCGACATCGTCAACGAGAACATGTTCGGCGCCCTGCGCCTGGTCTCGGTGCAGCAGGGCTTCGACCCCCGCGACTTCGCCCTGGTCGCCTTCGGCGGCGCCGGGCCGCTGCACGCCAACGCCCTGGGTCGGCTGACCGGCTCGTGGCCGGTCATCATCCCGCCCTCCCCCGGCGTCCTGTGCGCGTACGGCGACGCCACCACGTGCCTTCGCGACGAGTCGGCCCGCACCCACATCCGCCGCTTCTCCCAGCTCACCGACGCGGACCTGCGCGCACTGCTGGCCGAGCTCGCCGAGACGGCCTCGGCGAGCCTGGCCGCCCAGGGCGTGCCCGCCGCCGACCACACGGTCGGCTACCAGGTCGACGTGCGCTACCACGGGCAGGGCTTCGAGATCCCCATCGCGATCGACCCCGACATGGACCTGGAGGCGCTCGGCAAGGCCTTCGACGCCGAGCACGAGCGGCTGTTCTCCTTCCTGCTGGCCAACGAGCGCGAACTCGTCAGCGCCCGCGCGTCGGTCAGCGGACCGCGCCCCAACGTGCGCCCGGTCACCCTGGCCGCCGGGACCGAGGACGCCTCGGCCGCCGCGACCGGCACCCACGAGGTGTGGATCGACGGCGGCTGGGCCGAGGCCACCGTCTACGACCGCGCCGCCCTGCTGGCCGGCAACCTCGTCACCGGCCCGGCGATCGTCGTCGAGATGGACTCCACCACCCTTGTGCTGCCAGGACACGCGGCCCTCGTCCACGAGAGCGGCAGCCTGCTCATCCGCCCGATGGAGGCATGATGGCCCAGCTCATCCAGACCGCCACCACCCCGCTCGGGCGCGTGGACGTCGACCCGGTCACCCTCGACATCATCGAGAACGCGCTGCGCAACGCCCGCCACGAGATGGACGAGGTGCTCTTCCGCACCGCCCTGTCGCCCGGCATCCGCGAGCAGCACGACGAGTTCCCCCTCATCGGCGACCCCGAAGGGCGCATGGTGGTGGGCCAGTTCGGCCTGTCGATCCCGGCGCTGCTGGACCGCTTCGAGGGCACCGTCGAGGAGGGCGACGTGCTGCTCACCTCCGACCCCTACGCCTGCGACGGCGCCATCAGCCACGCCAACGACTGGCTGGTGGTCATGCCCATCTACGTCGACGGGCGAATCGTCGGCTGGGCCTCGATGTTCGGCCACATGTCCGACGTCGGCGGCAAGACGGCCTGCTCGATGCCGGCCGACGCCCGCACGATCTTCGAGGAGGGCGTCGTCATCCCGCCCTTCAAGCTGTACGCCAAGGGCGTGCTGAACGAGGACGCGCTGCGCATCATCCTCAACCAGGTGCGCCGCCCCGACTGGAACCGCGCCGACCTCAACGGCATCGTCGCCGCCTGCCGTACGGCCTCGCGGCGGATCCAGGAGTTGTGCGCCCGGTTCGGCGCCGACACCTACACCTCGGCCCTGGAGGCCCTGCTCCAGCGCAACCACGACGCGATGAAGATCCTGCTGGCGACGTTGTTCGAGGACGGCGAGACGCTCACCTTCACCGACTACATCTGCGACGACGGCGTCGGGCACGGCCCCTACGAGCTGGTGCTCTCGCTGACCCGCACCGGCGACAAGGTGCTGCTGGACTTCACCGGATCGGCGCCGCAGGCGCAGGGGCCGATCAACTACTACCTCAACGAGAACCTCGTCCGGATGTTCTTCGGCATCTACCTGATCACGGTGGCCGACCCGCAGATCCTCTGGAACGACGGCTTCTACCCGCTGGTGGACGTGCACATCCCGGACAAGACGTTCTGGAAGCCGGAGTACCCCGCCGCGCTCAACGCCCGCAACCACGGCGTCGGACGCATCTTCGACCTGTTCGGCGGCCTGCTCGGGCAGAAGACCCCCGACCTGCTCAACGCCGCGGGCTTCTCCTCCTCGCCGCACTTCATGTACGCGGGCGAGGGCTTCCAGCTCTACTCGATCGGCTTCGGCGGCATCCCGGGCAGGCCCATCGGCGACGGTCCCGACGGGCACTCGCTCTGGCCGTCGTTCACCAACATCCCGTGCGAGTTCCTCGAGTCGTACTACCCGCTGCGCATCGAGCGCTGGGAGACCGTCGCCGACACCGGCGGCGCGGGCCTGCACCGCGGCGGCAACGGCGTGGACGTCTCCTACCGGTTCCTGGCGCCCGGCACGATCGCCATCCACGACGACCGCTGGCTGACCTACCCGTGGGGGGTCAACGGCGGCGCTCCGGGCGCGCGCGGGCGCAAGTGGATCGAGCGGTCCGACGGCCGGGTCGAGACCCTGCCCAGCAAGATCCACGACGTGCCGGTCGCTCCCGGCGACGTACTGCACTTCGTGACCTGGGGCGGCGGCGGCTGGGGCGACCCGCTGCGGCGCGATCCCGCCCTGGTCGCCCTGGAGGTACGGCGCGGCCTGGTGAGCGGGGAAGGCGCCCGCCACTACGGCGTGGTGTGCACGGCCGAGGGCGCCGTCGACGAGGAGGCCACCGCCGGGCTGCGCGAGGAGCTGGAGCGCACCCGGCCGGAGCCGGCGGTGTTCGACATGGGGCCGCCGCTGGCCGAGATCCTCGCCCGCTGCGAGGAGGAGACCGGCCTGCCCGCCCCGCTCCCCCCGGTGTCGCGGTGATCCGGCCCCACGAGGAGGTGTACGGGCGCTCGCTCCCCTTCGGCGAGCGCCCGGCGCTGCTCCTCGTCGACCTCATGCGCGCCTACTTCGAGCCGGGCGAGGAGCTGTTCATCGGCTCGCGCGAGTGCCTGGAGTCGGCCGCGCGGGTGCTGGCCGCCGCGCGGGCGGCCGCCGTACCGGTCGTGCACACCCGGGTCGCCTTCGGCGCGGGCGGCGCGGACGGCGGGCTGTTCTTCCGCAAGGTGGCGCCGCTGCGGCACCTGGTCGGCGACGGACCTCTGGGCGAGCTCATGCCGGAGGTGGCGCCCGCGGACGGCGAGCTGGTGGTGGTCAAGCAGTACGCCAGCGCCTTCTTCGGCACCACGCTCGCCTCGACCCTGCGGGTCCAGGGCGTCGACACGGTCGTGCTGGCCGGGGTCTCGACCAGCGGATGCATCCGCGCCACGGCCGTCGACGCGATCCAGCACGGCTTCGTGCCGATCGTGGTACGGCAGGCGGTCGGCGACCGTGACCCGCGCCCTCACGAGGCCAACCTCTTCGACATCCAGGCCAAGTACGGGGAGGTCTGGGAGGAGCCCGACGTGGTGGCTCAGCTGGCGCGGTCTATCGCCAGGTAGGTGGAGCGCAGGTGCTCCAGGTGCGCCCCGGCGGCCTCGCTCGCGCCCTTCTCGTCGCCCGCCTCGACGCGGGCGAGGATCTCGCGGTGGTCGCGGTCGACCTCGTGCCAGAACCGGTCGGGCGCGCGCTCACGCAGGAAACGTTCGTCGAGCACCTGGAAGACCGGCTGGGCGACGACCTCGAGCACCGGGTTGCCGGAGGAGCGCAGCAGCAGGGTGTGGAAGCGTTTGTTCGGCTCGTGCATCTCCTCGAACGGCAGCGTCGCCGGGTCGAAGAGCGCGGCGCGCAGCTCGTCGAGGTCGTCCTGGCTGCGCCGCAGCGCTGCCAGGCCGGCCGCCGGCACCTCCAGCAGCGCGCGGATCTCCAGCAGCTGGTCGACGGTGATCCGTGTGTCGGCGGCCAGCAGGTTGAAGCTGGTGTGGAGGTAGTCGCCGATCTGCTCCGGCCGGGGCGCCACCACGAAGCTGCCCCCGCTCACCCCGCGCAGCGTGGCGATGAGGTTCTGGCTGGCCAGCAGCCGCAGGGCCTCGCGCACGGTGCTGCGGCTGACGCCGTAGCCGGCCGACAGCTCGGGTTCGACGGGCAGGCGGTCGCCGGGGCGGAACTCCCCGGCGAGGATGCGCTCCCGGAGGCTGGTCGCGAGCCGGTGATAGGCGGGAATGGACACCCGAGCATCCTAGGCGAAAACGTCAGACTTTCCATTGACGAGCGACGTCGCCACACGACATGATTTTGAAATGGCGTTTCACCCTGTGGAACAAGGAGGTCACGATGCCGCTCCTGCCAGGAGGCGCCCCGCTGTCCATCGCCGGCGGAGTCCGTGAGTTCGGCGCCGCCACGCCCGGCGCGATCGCCGTGGCCGACGGCGACCGGAGGCTGAGCTACCGAGGGCTGCACGACCACTCCAGCCGGCTGGCCAACCTCCTGCTCCGCGAGGGCCTGCGACCGGGCGACCGGGTGGCGGTCCTGCTCGGCAACCGCATGGAATACCCCGAGATCGCCGCAGGCATCGCCAAGGCCGGGCTGGTCATGGTGCCGATCGCGCCGCGGCTCACCCCCGCCGAGGCGGCCTACATCATGGGCCACTCCGGCAGCCGGGCGCTCATCCTGGACAACGCGCTGGCCACGATCGTCGAGGACTGCGCGCCCGCCACCGTGCTGTCGATCGGCGGGACCGGCCTCGGCCCCTCCTACGACGCGATGCTCTCGATGGTGCCCGCCACCGACCCGCGCATCGCCGTCGACGAGCGCGACCCGTTCTGCGTCGCCTACACCTCCGGGACCACCGGCCGCCCCAAGGGCGTCGTGATCAGCCACCGCTCCCGGTCGCTGACCTTCCACGCCGCAGCCCTGGAATGGGGTCTGGGCCTGGGCCGGCGCACGATCGCGGTGGCGCCTATGTACCACGGCGCGGGCTTCGCCTTCGGCTACGCGCCCGTCTTCACCGGCGGATCGGTGGCGATGCTGCGGTCCTGGGATCCGGAGCGGCTGCTCGCCATGATCGAGCGCGAGCGCGCCCAGTCGGTCTTCCTGGTCCCCACCCACGCCCACACGATCCGGGCGCTGGGCGAGGCGGCGCTGCGCAAGCACGACCTGTCGTCGCTCGACACGCTCTACTTCAACGCCGCCGCATTACCCGGTCCGCTCAAGGAGTGGGTGATGGACGCCTTCCCCGGCGTCGGCGTGCACGAGCTGTACGGCTCGACCGAGGCGGGCATCGTCACCAACTGCCGTCCGGCCGACGCGCGCCGCAAGATCGGCTCGGTCGGGCAGCCGTGGTTCATGACCGACGTGCGCGTCGTCGACGACGAGGGCAACCCGGTCGGCCCCGGCGAGCGCGGCGAGCTGTTCAGCCGCTCGCCGTACCTCATGAACGGCTACCTCGACGACCCGGAGGCCACCGCCGCGTGCGTCACCGACGACGGCTACCTCACCAGCGGAGACATCGTGGTGCGCGACGAGGAGGGCTACATCTCCATCGTCGACCGCAAGAAGGACATGATCATCTCGGGCGGGGTGAACATCGCGCCACGCGAGGTGGAGGACGTCATCGCCGCCTTCCCCGGCGTCGCCGAGGCGGCCGTGGTCGGCCTGCCGGACGAGCGCTGGGGCGAGGTGGTGGCCGCCTTCGTCGTCGCCCTTCCCGGCGCGTCCGTGGCGGCCGAGGCCCTCGACACGCACTGCCGCACCACCCTGTCCGGCCCCAAGCTCCCCCGGCGCGTGGAGTTCGTCACCGCGCTCCCCCGCAACGCCGCGGGCAAGATCCTCAAGCGCACCCTGAAGGAGAGTTATGCGCCCCCACGTTGAACTGATCCAGGAAGACGACTACATCTGGCACGGCGCCGAACTCGTCGCCGGCGAGGGCCGCGCCAGCGAGCGGCGGCTCTCGGTGGACGAGGAGGACGGCTCCTCCTCGCTGCGCGTCGACTTCCACACCGACTGGGGTCGCGGTCCCGGCGTGCACCACGCCAACACCGAGTACTACGTGCTCGACGGCTCCATGACGTACGGCGGGCGGCACATCGGCAAGGGCGGCTACGTCCACGCGCCCAAGGGCGTGCCGACCGAGGCCATCACCTTCGCCGAGGGCACGAGGATCCTGCACTACCGGGAGTACGGCGACGCGGGCTTCGACCTGGGAGCCGCTCGCTGGGACAACGCCCGCGAGGAGATCATCGTGATCGACAGCGAGGCGATGCAATGGGACGCGGTGCCCAACCCCGGCCCCATGCCCGGACTTTTCATCAAATACCTCCACGTTGACCCCGTGACCGGCTTCTACACCCGCCTCGTGCACGCCCAGGAGGGCTGGGCCGACCACCGCCTGGCCCACCACCCCTGCTACGAGGAGGCCTACACCGTCCAGGGGCACATGGAGTACAACTTCGGCACCCTCGACCTGGGCACCTACTTCTTCCGTCCCGCCCGGGTCAAGCACGGCCACTTCACCACCATGGAGGGCGGCGCCACCTGGCTGCTGCGCTCCGACGGCGAGCTGCACAACTGGTACACCCAGAACGAGTGGGTGCGCTGGGGCGGCGAGGCGGTCAACTACGGGCCGAACGGCGGGCGCATGCGCTGGTCGCAGTCCACCCACGACCTGGCCTCCCGGCCGACCTGGCGCAGCGAGCGCGACCTGGAGGAGCTGGCCGCGGCCTGGCGCTTCCAGCACGAGCAGGGCCAGCCCGACGTGGAGTACGTGCAGCACGGCATGGGCACGGACAAGAGCCTGATCGCCATCGCCAAGGCCATGGACGCCGCCCGCCTCCAGGGCGGCCACGGCGACCATGAGCACGGACATGAACACGGGCACGACCACTCCCACGACCACTCCGACTCCCACACCCATGAGGATGGTCACGGGCACGGCCCCGACTGGGGCACCGACCCGCGCGACCTGGAGCACCCCGACGAGCGCACCGACGCCCACGCGCACAACTGGGGGCGCGGCAGGACCTGGAAGCCGGGCGACCCCATCCCCGCGCCGATCGTCTCCAGCATCCCGGTCCGCAGCCGCTCGCGCGGCCGCTGGGACGGCGACGGCATGTAGCCCTCAGCGCACGACGATGGGGCCCCTGGTCGACGACCAGGGGCCCCATCATCACGCTGACGCCGTTGTCAGCCGCCGGCAGGCGAGATCTCCCCGCCGAGATAGACGGCCCGCACCCGGGGGTCCTTCCGCACCGCCTCCGACGTGCCCGAGATCGCCACCCGCCCGCGCTCCAGGACGTAGGCACGGTCGGCGAGGTTGAGCGCGGTCGCCGCCTGCTGCTCCACCAGCAGGACCGACAGGCCCCGCTCGGCGTGCAGCCGCTTGATGTAGCCGAACAGCTCGGCCACCTTCAGCGGGGCCAGGCCCAGCGAGGGCTCGTCGAGCACGAGCAGCCGCGGCCCCGACATCAGCGCGCGGCCGACCGCGAGCATCTGGGCCTCGCCCCCCGACAGCGTCCCGGCGAGCTGCTCGCGCCGCTCGTCCAGGCGCGGGAAGAGCGCGAGCACCTCGTCGAGCAGTTCCTGGCGCCGTGCCCGCGAGCGGCGGTGCACGAAGGCGCCGAGCTGCAGGTTCTCCAGGACCGTGTGGTCGGGGAAGACCTGCCGCCCCTCGGGAACGTGGCCCAGGCCCAGCCCGGCGCGCCGCCAGCCCGGCAACGTCGTGATGTCCTTGCCGCCGAGCGTCACCCGTCCCGCCGACGGCTTGATCAGGCCCGACAGGACGCGCAGCGTGGTGGACTTGCCCGCGCCGTTGGGTCCGAGCAGGGCCACGAACTCGCCCTCGCCCACGGTGAGCTCCACGCCGAACAGGGCCTGGACGCCGCCGTACCCGGCGGCCAGGGCGGTGATCTCCAGCAGGCTCATGAGCTCTCCACGAGGTCGGGCCGTCCGAGGTAGGCGGCCAGCACGGCGGGATCGGCGCGGACCTGGGCGGGTGCGCCGCGCGCGATGACGCGGCCGGTCTCGATCACGGTGACCTCGTCGCACACCTTCATGACGAACTCCACGTTGTGCTCGATCAGCACGACGGCCAGGCCGCGCTCGCGCAGCGCGGCGCACAGCCTGGCCAGCGCGTCGATCTCGCCCGGGACCAGGCCCGTGGCGGGTTCGTCGAGGATGAGGACCCGCGGCCGCGTCGCCACCGCGCGCACGACCTCCAGCAGCCGCTTCTGCCCGTGCGACAGGGAGTCCGCGGGCCACTCGGCGCGGGCTGCCAGACCGGCGAAGGCCAGCAGCTCCATCGCGAAGGCCCGCGCCTCCCGCTCGGCGCGCAGGCAGGACGGCAGGCGCAGGACGGCGGCGACCCAGGAGTACGGCGCGCGGATGCCGGTGAGCACGTTGTCCAGCACGCTCTGCCGCTCGAACAGGTGCGGCACCTGGAAGACACGCGTGACCCCCGCGCCCGGCACCGCCCAGGAGGCGGCGGGCGCGGGCTCGCCGAAGATCAGCACCTCGCCCTCGTCGGCGCGGTGGAACCTGGTCAGGCACGAGACCAGGGTGGACTTGCCGGAGCCGTTGGGGCCGATGACGCCGTGAACGGTCCCGGCGTGGACGGCGATGTCGACGCCGTCGAGGGCGCGCACCCCGCCGAAGTGCTTGACCAGCCCGCGCCCTTCGAGCGCAGGGACGCTGGGATCCGCGGCCCGCTCGCCGGCCCCGAAAGCAGCGGGCACCTCGGGGTCCGCGGGCCGCTCGCCGGACCCGAGAGCGGCCGGCATCTCGGGGTCTGCGGCCCGCCCGCCGTCGGCGAGAGCGGCGGGCACCTCGCCCCCCGGCCCGGCCGGGGGCGCCGGGTCGGCCCCGGTGTCTGGGGCGGGCTTGGGGCGGCCGAAGCGGGAGGCCTGCCAGGTGCCCACGATGCCGCGCGGGATCACCATCATCGCCACCAGCAGCGCCACCCCGAGGATCAGGGTCGTGTAGCGCGCGTGGTCCTTGCCCAGCTCCACGATCACCGTGATGAACGCGACCCCGAGGAGCGGCCCGGCGAGCGTGCCGATGCCGCCGAGGAACAGCCCGACGAAGAAGACCAGCCCGTTGTCCAGCAGCCCGACGTCGGGGTTGATGAAGCCGAGCTGCAACGCGTACAGCCCGCCCGACAGCCCGGCCAGCCCGCCGGCCACGCTGAAGGTCAGCAGCTTGGTGGTGGCCGGGCGGATGCCCATGGCCGCGGCCGACTCGGGGCTCTCGCGCACCGCCATCGCGGCGCGCCCGGCCGAGCTGCGCACGAAGTTGCGCTGCACCAGGTAGGCGGCGACCAGCGCGGCGATCACCACGTAGTAGAAGGCCCGCTTGGCCATGCCGGGGTCGACGCCGGTGATGCCGTTGATCCCGCCGGTGACGTCGTCCCACTCGCGGCCGATCTCGATGACGATCAGGTTGGCCGCGAGCGTGATCATGCCGAAGTACAGGTAGGTGGCGCGCAGGCTGACCAGGAGCAGCAGCGCCGAGAGCAGGGCGGACAAGATCACGGCCAGGCCCAGGCCCACCGGCCAGGGCAGCCCGGCCTTGACCGTGACGAAGGCCGTGCCGTACCCGCCGAGCAGTTGCAGGCCGGTGTGGGCCATGGACAGCATGCCGCCATAGCCCATGGCGAGGTTGAGCGAGATGGTCAGCACGGCGGCGATGGCGGCCGAGGCGACCAGGCCGTCGTAGTACTGCGCGTTGTAGCTGTAGTAGTCGGTGACGAACGGCCAGGCGAGCAGCAGCGCCACGACGGCGGCGGTCGCGGCGGCGGACACGGGGGCGGACACGGGGGCGGACCTGAGCGGTCTGGACATCAGTGCGCCTCCATCGGCTTTCCGAACAGGCCGGACGGATAGACGAGCAGGATCAGCGCGAGCAGCCCGAAGACCACCAGGTTCCCGGCCGTCGCGTTGATCTCCGTGCGGACCACCGAGTCGAGCACGCCGACGATGAGGCCACCGGCCAGCGCGCCGCGCGGCGAGCCGACGCCGCCGATGACGGCGGCGGTGAAGCCCTTGATGGTGAAGATCAGGCCCGCCGCGGGCCCGATGAACAACACCGGCGCGGCCAGCAGCCCGGCCAGGGCCGACAGCACGGTGGCGACCACGAAGCTCAGCACGATGATGCGCTGTACGGGGATGCCCATCAGCACCGCGGTGTCGGGGTTGTGCGAGGCGGCCCTGATGGCCCGGCCGTAGGTGCTGCGGCGCAGGAGCAGGTCGTAGCCGGCCATGACCGCCAGGGCGATGGCGACGGTGAGCACGATCTGCCACGACACCTGCTCGCCCGCGAGTGTGAAGCCGCCCTCGGCCATCGGCGCGGGGCGCAGGGCGTCGACGTCCCGGTAGCCGAGCGTGAAGATCGACTGGAAGATCAGCGCCGCGGCGAGGGTGGCCACGATCCAGGCGAAGCGCGAGCCCGACAGGCGCACCGGGAGCATGATCATGCGCTCCGACAGCACGCCCATCAGGGCCGCCAGGGCGAGCGTGGCCAGGATGGCCACCACCCACCCCAGCTTGCCCAGGCTGATCACCTGGTAGCCCACGACCGCGCCGAGGATCAGCGCCTCTCCCTGGGCGAAGTTCATCACTCTGGTGGGCTGGTAGACGATCGCCAGGCTCAGCGCCACCAGCGCGTAGATCGAGCCGGTGAAGACACCGTCGATCCAGGCCTGCAAGGTCATCGGCCGTGCTCCTGCTCAGTTGGGCAGTTCGCGGGTGAACCAGCCCTTGTCGTCCTTGTCCCACTGGTAGAGCCGGATGTCCTGCTCGCCGTAGAACTCGTGGGCCTGGCCCGGCTTGATCGAGTTGCCGGACGGGGTGGTGTCGGCGGCCAGGTCCAGCTTCTCCATGGCGGCGGCGACCTTGTCGGGGTCGGTGCCGCCGGCCGCCTTGACCGCTTCGGCGTAGGCGAAGACGCAGTCGGCGGCCAGGGCGGTGCCCTTGGGCGAGGTCGCTCCGGTCTTGGGGCCGGTGTTGACGCCGTACTTCTGCTCCACGGCCTCGATGTGCTTGCGGTAGCCGGGGCGCCACTGCTCGCGGTCGCGGGTGGGGTACTGGTAGTTCGGCGCGGGGAAGACGATGCCCCTCGCGGCGTCGCCGGCTCCCTCGATGAAGGAGATGTTCTGCGCGCCGGAGCCCGCCCCGATGAGGATGCCCTTGTAGCCCGCGGCCCCGGCGGCGGCCAGCGTCTTGGCGCCGCCGACGTTGCTGGAGTAGAAGATCGCCTCGGCGTCCTTGAAGGCGTCCATGTAGGCGCTGTGGCTCTGGTCGTCGGGCCGGGTGGACTGGAATCCGAGGTAGGTCATCCCGGCCCCGCCGGCCTCCTTGCCGAGGATGGCGTCGACCGACTTGCCGGTGTCGTCGCCTTCGTAGATCAGGCCGACGTTCTTGACGCCCTTGCTCTTGAGGTATCCCAGGGCCTTGGCGACGTCGAGCTCGGTGGCGTCCTGGGAGCGGAAGCCGTAGCCGAGTTCGGCGAAGCTGCCCGAGGCGACGCCGGGCTGGCAGTTGATCTTCTTGTTCTGCTCGAAGACGCCCTTGGCCGCGTTGTAGAAGGCGGTGAGCGACGGGCCGACGACCAGCTTGATCTGCTGGTCACCGGCCAGTTCCGTGGCCGCCTGCACGGCCTTGCCGGGGTCGAGGCCGCTGTCGCGGGTGACCAGCTGGAGCTGGGATCCGTCGATGCCACCCGCCGCGTTCAACCGGTCGATCTCCACCTGGATGGAGTTCTGCTGGGAGATGCCCAGGACGGCCAGCGGCCCGCTCATCGGCCCGATGAGGCCGATCTTGACCGGGGGCTTGCCCCCGGCCTCCTTGCCGGAGCAGCCGGTCGCGGTCAGGGCGACAGCGACCGACAGCACCACGATTCCGACAGTTGACTTGTGCACGCCGGGCCTCCAATCCCAGTCGACGTTCCGCTTATAGGAACGCCGTTTCAGCATGGTGGCCCCGGCCCTCCTGCACTGTCAATAGGTCAGACGTTTCGGCTCAGTTGCGCTGGAGATAGGCTCCCGCCGGCTCGCCGACCACCTCGCCGTCGCGGTAGGCGACGCGCCCGCCGACCACCGTCGCCACCGGCCAGCCGGTGACCTCGGCGCCCTCGAACGGGCAGTGGTCCTGCGCCGACAGCAGCAGGTCGGTGGTGACGGTCCTGGTCAATTCCGGGTCGACCACGGTCAGGTCGGCGTCGAAGCCGACCGCCAGGCTGCCCTTGCGGCCCCACAGGTTGTAGGCCTTGGCCGGATTGGCCGAGGCCACCTCGGCGATCCTGGTGAGGGGGATGCCCCGGCGCAGGTGGCCCTCGGAGACCAGCACGGGGTAGAGCAGCGCCGTTCCGCCGAATCCGGGCCGGGCCGGCCACAGCTGGTCGCCCTTGTGCTCCTCCATGCAGCAGGCGTGGTCGGAGGCCACCCAGCCCACCGCGCCGTCGCGCACGCCGCGCCACAGCGCCTCGTTGTGCTCGCGGGTGCGGATCGGCGGGTTGACCTTGCCGCCCAGCCCGCCTCGCGCGTCGAGCTCGTCGTGGTCCAGGCACAGGTGGTGCAGCGTGGTCTCGAACCTCATGTCCACGTGGCCGTACAGGTCGCGCGCGGTGACCGCGGCCGCCAGCGCGTCGGCGCTCGACAGGTGGAGCAGGTTGAGGTTGGTGCCGGTGTGGCTGGCCAGCGTGGTCGCCTCGGCGATCGCCACCCGCTCGGTCAGCGGCGGACGGCCCTCGCTGTAGGCGCGCAGGTTCTGCGGGGCGCCGCTGCGCTGGACGCGGTCGATGAAGACCCGCATCAGCTCCGACTGCTCGCAGTGCAACGACAGCGACAGCCGTACGTCGGGACGGGCGGCCTGGACCGCGGCGAGCTGCTCCATGATCAGGAAGAGGTGGCCGAGGTCGTACTCGTCGCCCATGGTGAAGGCCTGCGCGTCGCGGCTGTTGGCCGCCAGGTCGAAGCCCTTGTAGAACATGTAGTACTTGTAGGAGGTGATCCCGTGCTCCTCCACGAGCTGCGGGATCTCGCCGATCTGCTCGACCGTCATCGGGGCCAGGTGGAAGCCGTAGTCGGTGAAGCAGCGCCCGGCCACCGCGTCGAGCACCTCGGGGAAGATCTGCTTGTACGGGCCGGTCCTGTCGAGGTAGTGCTGCCCGGTGCGGAAGTACGACAGGACCGTCGTGGCCCCGCCGACCAGCGACGAGCGGGTCTCCTCGAAGGCGTCCAGCGCCATGTCGCGGTAGATGCCGATGTGGAAGTGCGCGTCGACGGCGCCCGGCAGCACGATCTTGCCGGAGGCGTCGATGACCTCGGCGGCCTCGGAGGCGGGGATCTCCGTGGCGATGGCGGCGACCTTGCCGCCTGACACGGCCAGGTCCGCGCGGATCTCACCGTGATAGGGAAGGACGATCAGCCCGCCCTTGACGAGCAGGTCGTAGCGGTGCATCAGGGGATTCCTTTCGAAAACCGAGCTGGGCGGAGAGCCGGTCGGAGGCCTCCAGGAGCGCGGCCGCGCACGCGTCGGCCTCGCCGATGAATCGTTCCGCCGGCCCGCAGACGCTGACGACGGCGGCGGGCCGGCCATGGTGGTCGAGGATCGGGGCGGCGACGGAGGCGGCCCCGCTCTGCCGTTCCGAGATGGACATGGCGTAGCCGCGGCGCCGGATGAGCGCCAGTTCGGTGCGCAGCCGGTCGTGGTCGGTGACCGTCGAGGCGGTCAGGGGGACGAGGGGGTTGCTCAGGTAATCAGCGATCTCGTCGTCGGCCAGGAAGGCGAGGAAGGCCTTGGACGACCCGCCGGCGTGCAGGGGGTACGGCACGCCGAGCGACACCGACATGATCACCTCGCGCTGGGGCGTCACCTGGTCGATGTAGACCCTGGTGTCGCCGGTGCGGATCGACAACGTCGCCGTCTCCTGGGTCCGCCTGCTCAGGTCGATGAGCTCGGGGGCGGCCAGCCGTCGCACGTCGATCCGGTCGAGGTAGGCCAGGCCGAGTCGCATCGCCGTCAGGCCGAGGGAGTAGCGCCTGCTCTCCTCGTCGAGGTCGACGAGCCCCCTGGTGCGGAGCGAGGCCAGGACCCGGTGCACGGCCGCCTTGGACATGCCCAGGCTCTCGGCGATCTCGGTGACGCCGAGCGTGAGCGCTCCCGACTCCGCGAACAGGACGAGGACGTCGGCGGCGCGCTCGACCGTGGCGACGGTCTGGCTGCCCACGTCGTTGGCGGCGCGTTCAACAGGCACGTTGGCAGGCATGTCGGCTCCTCAGCCTCGCAGATCCCGTCACTCGCGCCGGAATCCGACGGTGACGGGAGGGTCGGTCATGATCCTCGTGTCGAGGAAATCCCACCACTCCTCCTGGGAGACCCGCTCGGATTCCCAGGAGGTGTCGGCCTTGAGCGTGCCCAGGGCCGCCCGGTAGGCGCCCCACGCGGCCTCGTCCTCGAAGGCCGCCCAGTTCTCCAGCGTGTAGACGTCGCCGATCACGCTGTAGTACCAGCGCACCTCCTTGACCATGGGCAGGTCGCGGTAGAACCAGCGTTCCCGGTCCTCCAGCCACGCCCAGAACGCCTTCATGTCCCGGCGCGCCCGCGGCGACAGTCGCATCCGGTAGACGAGATAGAGCATTAGAGTTTCCCATCACGTGACACTGTTTCCTTCTGATGGACCAGCCCGCCCATCATTGAGTACAGTTTGAAACATCATTCCGCAAAACGGAACACTCGCCCTGGAGTTGTGCGTGCAGAACGGATCAGTCGCCGGCCCGCTCGACGGCATCGTGGTTCTCGACGTGGCCACGCTCTTCGCCGGGCCGCTGGCCGCGACGGTGCTGGGCGACTACGGCGCCGAGGTGATCAAGGTCGAGCATCCCCGCCACGGCGACCCCTCCCGCAAGCACGGCCACACCAAGGACGGGGTGGGCCTGTGGTGGAAGATGCTCTCGCGCAACAAGAAGGCCGTCACCTGCGACCTGGGCACCGCCGAGGGCGCCGCGCTGATCCTGCGCCTGGCGGCCGGAGCCGACGTGCTGATCGAGAACTTCCGGCCCGGCACCCTCGAACGCTGGGGCCTGTCACCCGAACGGCTCCACGATGCCAACCCGCGCCTGGTGATCGCCAGGGTGACCGGGTTCGGGCAGGCCGGGCCGTACGCGCACCGGCCGGGGTTCGGCACCCTCGCCGAGGCGATGAGCGGGTTCGCGGCGGTCACCGGAGAACCCGACGGGCCGCCCACGCTGCCCCCGTTCGGCCTGGCCGACGGGGTCTCCGCGCTCACCTGCGCCAACGCGGTGACGATGGCGCTGTACGAACGTGAACGGTCGGGGCGCGGCCAGGTGATCGACCTGGCCATCATCGAGCCTCTGCTGACCCTGCTCGGCCCACAGCCCCTGTGGTGGGACCAGCTCGGCGTGCTCCAGGAACGCACCGGCAACCGCAGCGTCAACAACGCGCCGCGCAACACCTACCGCACCCGCGACGGCCGCTGGGTCGCCGTCTCCACCTCCTCGCAGAACATCGCCGAGCGGGTGATGCGCCTGGTCGGCCACCCCGAGGTGATCGAGGAGCCGTGGTTCGCCGGAGGCGCCGACCGGGCCAGGCACGCCGACCTGCTGGACGCCCACGTCGGCGGGTGGATCGCCGAGCGCGACCTGGACGAGGTGGTGGCCGCCTTCGAGCGGGCGCAGGCGGCCGTCGCGCCGATCTACGACATCCGCGACGTCTTCGACGACCCCCAGTACCGCGCCCTCGACACGATCACCACCGTCGACGACGCCGAACTCGGCCCGCTGCGCATGCAGAACGTGCTGTTCCGCCTGTCACGCACCCCCGGATCGATCCGCTGGGCCGGTCCGCCGATGGGTGCGCACAACGACGAGGTGTACGGCTCCCGCCTGGGACTGGACGCCGACGAGATCGCGCGGTTGCGCGAGAAGGGTGTGATCTGATGACCCTGTGGAGCGCCGTGGCGGCCGCCACAGTGTTCGATCTCGCGCAGCCCATGCGCAAGGGCATGCCGCAGTCGCCCAACCATCCGCCCTTCCGCATGGCGCTCGAACGACGCCACGGCGACCTGGTCCGCCCCGACGGCGGCTCGGCCGCCAACGAGGTCATCGTCACCGGCGGCCACGTCGGCACCCACGTCGACGCGCTGGCGCACGTCTCGCAGGAAGGGCGGCTGTACGGCGGGCTCGACGCGGCCGAGCTCACCTCGCACGAGGGCTTCGGCGCGCTCGGCATCGACGAGTTCGCCCCCTACGCAGGACGCTGCGTGCTCCTGGACGTCGCCGCCGCGCACGGGGTGCCGGTGCTGCCCGCCGGATACGAGATCACCCCGGAGGACCTGGACAAGGCGGCCGCCGGGGTGGAGATCCAGGAGGGCGACGCCGTCCTGATCGGCACCGGCTGGTCCCGCCTGTGGGACGACGGCCCGGCCTTCGTCGGGCACCAGGACGGCGTTCCCGGCCCCGGCGAGCGGGCCGGGCGCTGGCTGGCCGAACGCTCACCCCGCCTGGTCGGCGGCGAGACCATCGCCTTCGAGCACATCGCGCCCGGCCGCGGCCACGCCACCCTGCCGGTGCACAGGATCCTGCTGGTGGAGTCGGGCATCAACATCGTCGAGACCATGCGCCTGGCCGACCTCCTCGACGCGGGCGCCCGGGAGTTCCTGCTGGTCCTGGCGCCACTCCCGATCGTCGGGGCCACCGGCGCGCCCGTCCGCCCCCTGGCCTTCGTGAGCGCCGCATGACCACTCACGTGCAGCGGCTGGCGGCGTTCGCCGCCGGATGCCGGGACGACGGCGTGCCCGCCGCCATCGGCGACGACGTGACCAGCCGGATCCTCGACGTCCTGGGCAACTGCCTGGCCGCCTACGGCGAGCCCGACGGCGACGCGGGTCCCGCCGTCCTGCGCGCCGTGCGCCGCTGGGGCGGCACGCCAGAGTCCACCACGATCGGCAGCGGCGACCGGCTGCCCGCGCCCTCGGCCGCGCTGGTCAACGGCACGCTCGCGCACGCGCTCGACTTCGACGACACCCACCTGCCCTCCGTGCTCCACCCCAGCGCCCCCGTCGTCCCGGCCGCCCTGGCCGCCGCCGAGGCCGCCGGCGCGAGCGGAGCCGGGCTGATCGCCGCCGTCGCCGCCGGCATCGAGGTGTGCAACCGGCTCGGCATGGCCTCCTACCTGCCCGAGGCCCGCAACTCCCTCTTCTTCGAGAACGGGCAGCACGCCACCTCCATCTGCGGCACCATCGGCGCCGCCGTCGCGGCCGGGCTCGTCACCGGCCTCGACTCCGAAGGGATCGCCCACGCCGCGGGCATCGCCGCGAGCATGGGCTCCGGCCTGCTCGAGGCCAACCGCACCGGAGGCACCGTCAAGCGCGCGCACTGCGGCTGGGCCGCCCACGCGGGCGTCTCTGCCGCGGTCATGGCCGCCGAGGGGCTGACCGGGCCGCCGACCGTGCTGGAGGGCAGGTTCGGCTTCTTCCAGGCGTGGATCGGCGGGCGCTTCGACTCCGAGGCGCTGCTGTCGGGGCTGGGCGAGCGGTGGGAGCTGACACGCACGGTCTACAAGCCCTACCCGTCGAACCACTTCACGCATCCGGCCATCGACTGCGCCCTCGCCCTGCGCGCCCAGGGAGTGGACCCGGCCCAGATCGAGGAGATCGAGCTGGGGGTGCCCGCGCCGGTGCTGCGCACCATCGCCGAGCCGTACGAGGAGAAGATCCGGCCGCGCTCGCCCTACCACGCGAAGTTCTCCGGGCCCTACACCGTGGCGGCCGCGCTGCTGGGCGGGGGCGGGCTCGGGCTGGCGCTCGACGACTTCGCCCGGCTGGACCCCGAGCGGCTCGCCCTGGCCGCCCGGGTACGGTGCGTGGCCGACGAGCGGGCCTCGGAGATCTTCCCCACGGCCTTCCCCGCCGTGGTGCGGCTGCGGATGAAGGACGGCTCGACCAGGGAGCACCGCGTCGACTCCTCGCGCGGCGGGCCCGAGCATCCGCTCTCGCACGAGGATCAGGCCGCGAAGTTCCGCTCCAACGCCGGCCGCGTGCTGGCGGAGGGACAGGTCGAGGAGCTGATCGCCACCGCCCGCGGACTCCCGGACGCGGCCTCCGTGGCGGAGCTGGCCGAGCTGACGGTGGTGCGTAAATAGGACTCGCCGGACGCCGGGCATCGCTCGCCGCCGGTCGCCGGTCGGGATGGACCTCGCCGCGGAGATCGCCTACGGTGCGGACATGGAGGGACCCTACCGGGTGTACTTCGACCGCGTGCCGGTGCCGATCGCGGCGGTGGACGGGCTGGGCCGTGTCCGTGACGCCAATCCGGCCTTCCGCCTGGCGCTGGCGCGCACCGCGGAGGAGCTCGACGGCCTGCACGCCGAGGAGCTGCTGGCGGACGGCGAGCTGGAGGTGCAGCGGCCGTACTGGCTCGGGCTGGCGCTGGGACGGCTCAACGGCTACCGCAGCAGGATGCGGCTGGTGCGCGGGGACGGCGCGGTGATCCACGCGCGGGTCAGCGCCCGGGTGGAGCCGCGCGCCAACGGCCTGCCGTGGCGGGCGGTCGCCGTCCTGGACGAGATCTGCCCCGTGGCCGAGGCGCTGAGCCCGTTGCAGGGGGAGGTCCTGCGGCTGGTGGCCGCCGGGGCGTCGAACGCGCAGATCGCCCGCCGCCTGCACCTGACGCGGCAGGCGGTCGACTACCACCTGGTGCGGCTGCGCGCCCGGCTCGGCGCCGACAGCAGGTCGGCGCTGGCCGGGCGGGCCTTCGTGCTGGGACTGTTCGTGCCGGGGACCTGGCCCCCGGTGCTGCGCACGCCCGCGAGCGCAGGCGACCACGACTGAGCTACGGCACGCCGGGCTGCTCCACCCCGGGCTACGGGCTACCGCGTCCGGCGGACTGCGGCCGGGCTACGGCACGCCGAGGAACTGGACGGCCGGGTCGTTCTGTGCCGCCGCGCCCCACACGGCGTCGTGGTGGGAGGCGTCGTCGTGCAGGTAGTACAGCAGCCAGGCCGTGGTCACCCGCTCGGTGATCGACTGCTGCACGGCCCGGCTGATCGAGCCGCTGTCGCAGCCGAGCCCGCCGGAGTCGGTGAACCCGCAGTGGAAGCCGCCGACGATGGTGCGCAGCTGCTTGGGCGCGAGCTTGGCCTGGTAGATGGGGATCTGGTGGCCGGAGGGCCCGGCGACGCCGTCCTGGGAGCCCGCGAGCAGCTGCATGGGAACCGTCGTGGTGGCCGCCGCCGCCTTGGCCGAGGGGTTGGTCTCGGCGGCGGCCAGGTTCGTCACCGCCTGCACCGCGGGGTTGCGCGCGGCCGCCAGCACGCTGGCGCCGCCGCCCATCGAGTGGCCCGACAGGCCCAGCCGGTCGGTGCGCACGTGCGCGTTGAAGCGTGATCCGGTGCTGATGTCCTGGGCGACCATCCAGGTGAGCGCCGCGTTCAGGTCGTCGGCGAAGGCGCTGTGGCTGGGGAACAGCCCGCCCTGGGAGGTGGGCATGATGGTGATCGTCCCCCAGGAGGCCCAGTGGTTGCCCAGGGAGGCGTACTTGCCGATGCTCTGGAAGAAGCCGTGCCCGAAGGCCACGACGGGGAAGCGCCCGTCGGCCACGGTGCGGTTGCTGCCCGCGGTGGTGGCCGGGTAGTAGACCCGGGCGTTGAACGAGCGGCCGGAGGCCGAGACGCTGACGTCGGAGTAGCCGACCGCGTACGAGCCGGGTGCCGACAGGTCCGGGGCCGCCTGGGCGGGCGTGGCCGTGAGGAGCAGGAGCGGGGCGAGGAGGATCGCGCCGACCCTGGTCAGCCGGAGGCGCATGACCATTCACCAGCTTTCGCGCTAGGGAAACCGTCCCCTGGATTTTGGAAACGACGGTTCCCCTATGGCAACAGCCACGCGGCAGAACTAGGCAAATGCCTAAGACTCCCGAAGGTCCGCCAGAAGACGGCGGGCCTGGCGGATGACCGCCTCGTCGACCATGCGGCCCGCGTCGTCGAGCACCACGCCCGACTCCGCCGCCTCGAACCGCCCGATCAGCTCGCGCGCCCGCTCGACCTCGGCGGCCGACGGGGTGAACACCTCGTTGACCACCGCGACCTGGGCCGGATGGATGCACGCCCGCCCGCGAAATCCCAGGCGCCTGAGCGCCTGGGTCGAGGCGCGCAGGCGGTCCAGGTCGCGGAAGTCGGTGCTGACCGGGCCGAGCGGCGGCCCGATCCGGGCAGCGGCACTGGCCAGGACCACCTGCGAGCGTGCCCACAGCAGCTCGCGCTCATCGGGTCCCGGCTCGACGCCCAGGTCGGCCCGCAGGTCGGCCTCGCCGAGCTGGAGCCTGCTCACCCGGGGCGCCCTGGCGATCTCGGCCGCGGCCAGGACGGCGGCGCCGCTCTCCAGCAGCGGGCAGACCTTGATCCAGGGAGAGTCACGCAGCAGCTCGTCGATCGCCACCAGTTCGGCGGCCGACTCCGTCTTGGCCACGCACACCCCCGCGACCGCGGGCAGCGCCACGGCCCGCAGGTCGGCGTGGCCGAGCTCTCCCGGGTTGATCCGCACCCAGATCTCGCACCCGCCCGCCGTGGGCGTGTTTCGCAGCCACTCGGCGACCTCCGCGCGGGCCCGGTCCTTGGACGCGGGCGCGACCGCGTCCTCCAGGTCGACGATGAGGGCGTCGGCGCCGCGTCCGAGCGCCTTGCCCAGCTTGCCCGGCTGGTCGCCCGGGACGTACAGCGCCGACCTCACCAGCCCACCCTGCCCTTGCCCGCCAGCAGCGACCGGGCGATGACCATGCGCAGCACGTCGTTGGTGCCCTCGCCGATGGCCATGAGCGGCGCGTCGCGGTAGAGGCGCTCGACGACGTACTCCTGCGAGTAGCCGTACCCTCCGTGGATGCGCATCGCCTCCAGCGAGGCCCTGATCGCGGTCTCGGAGGCGAAGTACTTGGCCATGCCCGACTCCATGTCGACCCGCTTGCCGGAGTCGGCCCGCGAGGCGGCCCAGTAGGTGAGCAGGCGGGCCGCCTGGATCTCGGTGGCCATGTCGGCGAGCTTGAGCTGGATGGCCTGGAAGTCGGAGATCGGCTGCCCGAAGGCGGTGCGCTGCTGGGAGTAGGCCAGCGCGGCGTCGTAGGCGGCCTGGGCGATGCCGATCGCGCGGGCGGCGACGTTGATGCGGCCGCTCTCCAGCCCCGACAGCACCTGCTGCAGGCCGCGCCCCTCGACGCCGCCGAGCAGGTTGGCCACCGGCACGCGCACGTCGTCGAGCACGACCTCGCACGACTCGGTGCCCTTGTAGCCGAGTTTGGGCAGGTCGCGGCTGACGGAGAAGCCCTCCTCGACCAGCAGCACCGACATGCCCTTGTGCGCGGGCTCGGTGGCCGAGGTCTTGACCAGCACCGGCAGCGGGCTGGCGTGGCGGGCGTTGGTGATCCACGTCTTGGTGCCGCGCACGATGTAGTGGTCGCCGTCGCGGCGGGCGGTCGTGGTGATGCCCTGCAGGTCGGTGCCGGCGCCCGGCTCGGTCAGGGCGATGCCGGTACGGCGGGCGCCGGTGGCCAGGTCGGGCAGGTAGGCGGCCTTCTGCTCGGGCGTGCCGTACCTGGCGATCATGCCGCACGACAGCGAGTGCGAGCCGAGCACGCCGGCCACCCCCATCCAGCCGCGCGCGATCTCCTCGAAGACCAGGGCGAAGGAGACCAGGTCGGCGCCGAGCCCGCCGTACTCCTCCGGCACGGTCAGCCCGAACAGCCCCATCTGCTTCATCTTGTCGACGATCTCGGTGGGATAGCGGCCGGAGCGCTCCCACTCGCCCGCGACGGGCACGATCTCCTTGTCGACGAAGTCGCGCAGCGTCTCGCGGAAGGCGCGCTGCTCGTCGTTCAGCTCGAAGTCCATCTCACTCCTGTTCGAACACGGGCAGGCGGCGGCCGTCTTCGAGGGTCCGCCAGGCCAGCCGTACACGCTGGTCGCAGTGCCAGTCGGCGGCGCCGACGAGGTTGGTCAGCAGGATCGGCCCCTCGTCCAGGCGCACGCGTGCCACGACGTAGGGCGGCGGGTGCTCGGGCGAGGGCGAGCGGTGGACCACGGTGAAGGAGTCGACCGCGCCGCGCCCGGCCGACTCGTGCCAGCCCAGGTCCGTGCCGCCGCACGCGGTGCACAGCGCGCGCGGGTAGTGCTGCAGGTGGCCGCAGCCCTCGCAGCGTTGCAGGAGCAGCCGCCCTTCGCGGGCCGCCTCCCACCATGGGGTCATCGGTCCACCCCCAGCAGGACGGTGGCGTGGGTGGACAGGATGCCGCCCGTGCCGTGCGCGAGGGCGACCTGCGCGCCGTCGACCTGGCGCCGCCCGCACTCGCCGCGCAGTTGCCTGACCGCCTCGATGAGGAGCAGCAGGCCGTACATGCCGGGGTGGCAGTAGGACAGGCCGCCCCCGTTGGTGTTGTACGGCAGCGCGCGGCGGCGCACGAAGTCGCCCGCCTCCCCCGGCCCGCAGAAGCCCAGCCCTTCCAGGGTGAGCAGGACGGTGATGGTGAAGGAGTCGTAGAGCTGCGCCACGTCCACGTCCTGCGGCCCCAGCCCGGCCATGGCGAAGGCGCGGCGGCCCGAGGCGACGGAGCCCGGTTCCAGCAGGTCGGGGGCCGAGGCCATGCCGGTGTTGGTGGTGGCCTCGCCGTACCCGAGCACCACGACGGGCGGGCGGCGCAGGTCGCGGGCTCGTTCGAGGCTCGTCAGCACGATCGCGCCGCCGCCGTCGGTCACCAGGCAGCAGTCGGCGACCGTGAGCGGCGAGGAGACCATGGGCGAGGCGAGCACGTCGTCGACGGTGAGCGCCCCGGCGTCGTGGCGGTAGGCCTTGGGGTTGAGCAGCGCCCATTCGCGGGCGGCGACGGCGACCTCGGCCAGGTCCTCCCGCTTGGCGCCGTGCACGTGCAGGTATCTCTGGGCGGCCATCGCGTAGTACGAGATCGGGTAGAGCGGCCCGTACGGCGACTCGAACTCCGTCTCGGGCGTGTGCGGCTCCAGCACGCCCGACAGCGACCGGGACCGGGCGCTGCGCTGGTTGGAGCCGTAGGAGATCAGGACGGTCGTGCACTGCCCCGCCTCGATCGCCTGCGCGGCCCTGGCGACGTACATCTCGAACGCGGAGCCTCCGGCGAACGTCGAGTCCGTCCAGGCGGGCCGGATCCCGAGGTAGTCGGCCACCTGGGTGGCCGAGAAGCGGGAGACGCCGGCGGTGGCCAGCCCGTCGACGTCGGCGAGGGTCAGCCCGGCGTCGGCCAGCGCGCCGGTGATGGCCTGGGTCTGCAGCTCCATGATGGTCTTGCCGGTCACGCCCAGGTCGGATTCCGCGGCTCCGACGACGGCCACGCTCATCGCGGCACCACCGTGGCCCCGGCGGGAGCCACGGCTGTGCGGCCGTCGTCCACGACGTCGATCCGCTGCTCGACGGTGATGACGCCGTTGTCGCGGCCGGTCACCCGGCCGGTGCAGCGGACGGTCTCCCCGGCGAAGACCATGCTGCGGAAGCGGAAGTGCAGGCGGGTGATGCGGTGTCCTGGGCCGAGCCAGTCCTGGAGCTGCTCGGCGAGCAGGGCGCCGAAGAGCTGGCCGTCGACCACCGGGCGGTCGAGGCCTTCGGGGGCGTAGTGCAGGCGGTGCCAGTCCCAGGTCGCCCCGGCGTAGGCGATCATGTCGGGGAGCTCGATGCGGCGCTCCAGCGGCGGGATCAGATCCACACCACCACCTCCTCGTTGACGGCCAGCAGCTCGCCGTGCTGGTT
Organism: Nonomuraea sp. NPDC050663; assembly: GCF_044456985.1. NCBI lineage: Bacteria > Bacillati > Actinomycetota > Actinomycetes > Streptosporangiales > Streptosporangiaceae > Nonomuraea > Nonomuraea sp. NPDC050663. Next base: position 200,307 of record NZ_JBITGL010000007.1, on the reverse strand, counting down.
GGTGTAGGTGGCGCGGGAGGTCACGAAGACCTTGCCCGCCTTCTCCTCGACCTTCTCCACGCGCCAGGTCGCGGTGATCACGTCGCTGGGCCGTACCGGCTGGTGGAACTCGTAGCTGTTGCCTCCCCTGACCTGGCGGCGGCCGGGGTATTCCTGGGGCCAGCTGTGACCGGGGTAGCCGTGCTCGTCCCTGGGCAGGCCGGTGTACTGGTTGGTCTCGCAGATCAGGGTCGGCGGGGCGATCACGCCGTCGTAGCCGTGCTCGCGGGCGTAGGCGTCGTCGGTGTAGAGGGGGTTGTCGTCGCCGACGGCCTGGGCGAAGTAGCGGATCGCGGCCCTGCCGAGCTCCTCGGGGGCGGTGTAGCTCACCTCGTCGTTCACTGGAACACCGCCGTGGGCACGACCTCGATCAGGAACTCCGGGCGCAGCAGCGCCGAGCACACGACCGAGGTGAGGGCAGGCCGGCCGGGGAAGTACCGGTCGCGGATCGCCGCCACCTCCGGATATCTCGCCACACCGTCCGGGGTGACGTACTCGACGAGCCGCACCACCGACTCCCCGGTCAGTCCCGCCTCGCGCAGCACGGTGGCGATCGCCGCGTAGGTGAACTCCGCCTGCGCCTCCAGATCGCCGTCGAAGATGGCCCGCTGCGTCGCCGGCTCCAGCGCCCCGAAGCCGGACATGAACAACATGTCACCCGCCGCCACGCCCGGCTTGTAGGTGAGCGTCTCGTAGCGCCGCCAGCCGGGGTTGACCGTGCGCAGCGGGCGCCGGGAGGCGACCGCGTCGAGCCAGACCATCGCGCCCGGGACCGGCGGCCGGTCCACCAGGATGCCCGCCGCTCCCGGGTGCACCGCCAGCCCGTCGGTGCCGGTGCCGCCGAGCAGCTCGCGGCGCGGACGCCCGCAGCGGGGGTATTCCGCGCGGGTGGCGGTGGCGGTGTAGTCGGTCGTCTGCACCAGCGCGTCGAGGCCGGTCCCGGCCGCCTTGAGCAGTTCGCCGGCGACCTCCAGGCAGGAGCGGTACTGCTCGCGGAAGCCCGCCGTCAGGTCGGCGGGCAGGATGCCGGGCAGGTAGACGATCTCGTCGGCGACCGTGACGACGCCGTTCGGGGTCGGGATGCGCTCGCCGCCGCCCGGGTGCGCGGTCAGCTCGATCGCGGCCGTGCCGTCCAGGAGTCCTTCCACGGACACCGTCGAGACGGTCACCCCTTCGGGTGCCCAGGCCGCCGCGGGGTCGGTCAGGTACTGCACCACCTGGACGACGTCGCCGGCGGACAGGCCCGCCCTCTCCAGGTCGCCCAGGGCGCGGGCGTAGGCCTCCCGCGCGGTGGCGCCGGTCACGGCCGAAAGCCGTACGGTCATACGATCAACTCCTGGATCAGGGGCCGGAGGGTGGGCAGGTTCGCCAGGTCGAGCACCAGGCCGATCGCGCGCTCGCCGAGCCCGTTGCCCCGGGCCTTGGCGCGGACCGACTCCTCGGCGTCGGCCGGGCCCGCCGGGGCCAGCGCCACCGTCGATGTCCCGTCGGCGAAGCGGACGCGCAGCCGTCCCGGCTGCTCGGCGGCCACCCCGGGGAAGGCCACCACCTCGTGCCGGATCTTCGCGGCCAGCGCCGCGACCTCCGGCCGGTCGACGTCGGCGTAGGTGCGCACGGTGACCTCGCCGTCCACGATCATCGCGGCGACGCTCCACGGGAGGCTGAACTTCGCGTCGTACGGCGTGCGCGGACGGTCCTTGCCCTCCCCGCAGACGATCGGCGCGGTGTCGGGGTGCACCTCGGCGACGATCTCCTCGATGTCGCCCTTCAGGCCGCGCGCCGCGTCGAGGCTGGCGTGCAGGAGCTGGCAGGCGGGGTACGGCTTGACGCCGATCCGGGTGACCTCCCAGCGCTCGCCCAGCTCCGTGACCGGGTCGAGGCCGGGCAGGCCGAGCAGGGCGCCGTACAGGCCGTACGGTCCTTCCAGCACGGTTGCGGGGCCCGAGGCTCCCGCCCTGGCCAGCCGGGCGGCCAGCACCCCGGCCTGCGCGGCGAAGCCGGGGTGGAGCTGCTTGGTGGAGGAGCCGGTGTTCAGGAACTCCAGCAGCCCGCCCGCCTGGCTGCCCGCGATGCCGAGCGCGTCCACGGTCTCGGCGTGGGTCAGGCCGTACAGCCGGGCGGCGGCCAGGGCGGCGGCGAACACCCCGCAGGTCGCGGTGGCGTGCAGGCCGCGCGCGTGGAAGCCGTGGGGGACGGCGGCGCCCAGGCGGCAGATCGTCTCGTAGCCGGTCAGGGCCGCCGCGAGCACGTCGGCGCCGCTCGCGCCGGTCTCCTCGCCCACGGCGAAGGCGGCGGGGAGCACCGGCGCGGTCGCGTGCACGAGGCCGCCCGCGTGGGTGTCGTCGAAGTCGAGCGCGTGGACGAGCATGCCGTTGGCCAGCGCGGCGGCGGGGGCGCCGACCTGCCAGGCGGTGCCGAGGATGGTGGCCTCCGGGGGGCCGCCCAGCTCGCGGGCGACCGTGATCGCGGGCAGGTCGGTCCCGGCGGCGACGGCGCAGCCCAGGCCGTCGAGCAGGTGGCGCAGCGCCGCGTCGGCGGCCTCCTTGGGCACCTGCTCCAGGCTCAGGTCCAGCGCCCAGCCGGCCAGCCGCTCGGCCGCCGTCATCGCGGCGTCCCGAAGGCGCCCGCCGCCGTCAGCGCCTCGACGCGCTCGGCCGAGTAGCCGAGCAGCCCGCCGACGACCTCCTCGAAGTGTTCTCCTCGCTGCGGCGCCCGCCGGTGCTCGACCGGCTCGGCCCCCACCCGCACCGGCGAGGCGAGCTGCCTCAGCCTGCCGTACCGGGGATGGTCGGTCTCGGCGATCAGCCCGCGCGCGGCCGTGTGCTCCTCGGCGAGCGCCTGCGCCACGTCGTTGACGGGCCCGCACGGGATGCCCGCCGGCGTCAGCACCGCCAGCCACTCGGCCACGGTCCTGGTCAGGAAGACCTCGGCCAGCCGGGGCAGCAGCTCGCCCGCGGCCTCGCGGCGCAGGGCGAAGGTGGCGTAACGCGGCTCCTCGGCGAACTCCGGCCCGAGGATGGCGGCCAGGCGCTGCCAGAACTTCTCCTTCGCGCACCCGACGACCAGCCAGCCGTCCTTGGCGGCGAAGTTCTGGAACGGCACCAGCGACGGGTGGGCCGAGTGCGGCGTGCGGGCGGGCCGGTAGTCGGTGTTGAGCGCCCAGGTGCCGACGTAGGTGAGCATGCTGATCGCGGTGTCGTACAGCGACAGGTCGCAGTCCGTGCCCACCCCGTCGCGGCGCGCGGCGTGCAGCGCCGCCAGCAGGGCGATCGCCGCCACGAAGCCGCCGGAGTAGTCGACCAGCGACAGGCCCGACTTGGTGGGCGGACCCGACGGGTCGCCGGTGAGCTCCATCCAGCCGGCGAGCCCCTGCAGGATGTAGTCGTAGCCGGGTTCTGCCGCCCGCGGGCCGGTCATGCCGAAGCCGGTCAGCGAGCAGCAGACGATCGCCGGGTTGAGGTGCCTGAGGTCGTCGTAGGTGATCCGCATCTTGGCCGGGACGTCGCCGCGCAGGTTGGAGTAGACGGCGTCGCCGTGCCGTACCAGGTCCTCGAAGACCTCGCGTCCGGCCCGCGTCGCCAGGTCCAGGGAGAGCGACTTCTTGTTGCGGTTGAACGTCTCGAAGAACAGCGAGTCCTCGTCCTCGGTGTAGGGCGGCACGTAGCGGCCGACGTCTCCGCCGGCGCGCGGATCCTCGATCTTGATGATCTCGGCGCCCAGGTCGGCCAGGTGCACGGTGCCGAAGGGTCCCGCGCCGTACTGCTCCAGGCTGATGATCCGGACGTCCTGCAGCGGTCTCATGCGGTCAGCTCCCTGATGAGCGTGATGAGGCGGGCCTGGTTCTCGCGGATCTGCGCGGGGCTGTTGCCGTACACGGCGGGCGTGAGCTTGATCGTGTCGGCCAGGCCGTCGTACTCGGCGATCCTGGCGGCCACCTGGTCGGGCGTGCCGGTGAGCACCAGCGGGTCGACCATGTGGTCGGGCACCTCGGCCCGGCGCCCGGCGCGGAAGGCCTCGACCATGCGGGCGTGCTCGTCGGCCAGGCCGTGGAAGGCGAAGAAGTCCTTGTAGGTGGCGACCGAGGCGTAGAAGGCCAGCACGCCGGAGGCGCGTTCGCGGGCCAGCGCCGGGTCCCGGTCGATCGAGCAGCAGCCGGAGACGACGACGTCGAAGCCGTCGCGGCGGCCGGCCAGGTTGGGCAGCACGTGCTCGCGCAGGTAGGCCGGGGAGCACAGCTCGTGGGAGATCCATCCGTCGGCGATCCGCGCCGCCATCCGGGTGAGCTGGGGTCCGACCGCGGCCAGGTAGATCGGGATCTCGGTGCGGACCGGCTGGTATGGCCGGCGGAAGCCGCGCACGCTCAGGCGCTGCCACTCCCCTTCGTACTCCAGCGGCTGCCCGGTGTGGGAGGCGGCGACGATGGTCCTGATGACCTCCACGGTCTCCCTGAGCTGGGCCAGGGGCTTGTCCCAGCGGGCGTTGTGCCAGTTCTCGTTGAGCCTGCGCGCGCCGGAGCCGAGCCCGAGGACGAACCGGCCGCCGGTCAGCTCGTCGAGGTCGAGCGCCTCCAGGGCGGTGATCATCGGGCTGCGGGTGAAGGCGAGCGCGATGGCGGTGCCGACCCCTGCCCGGGTGGTGGCCGAGGCCACGGCGGCGGCGGTGACGGTGGCGCTGCGGTGCAGTTCGGGCACCCAGATGAGCTCGGCGCCCGCCTCCTCTGCGGCCCTGGCGGCCGAGGTCAGCTCCTCCAGGCTCTCGCCCCATGGCCCGTAGGTGATCCTCATGCGGTCAGCGGCCCGGTCTTGGCCTGCGGGAAGTAGCCCTTGTCGTGGGGCGCGTCGCGCCGGTAGACCATGACCGCGCGCTTCCACGACATGATCTCGTCGCCGTCCTGGTTCAGGCCCCTGGTGCGGCAGGAGACGATCCCGGCGTAGGGCCGCGATGCGGACTCGCGCTTGTCGACGACCAGCGACTCGGCGTAGATCGTGTCGCCGACGAAGACCGGGTGGGTGAGCTTGATCTCGTCCCAGCCGAGGTTCATGATGGCCGTCTGGCTCATGTCCATGACCGACAAGCCCAGCACGACGGCGACGGTCAGCCCCGAGTTGGCGATGATCCTGCCGTAGGGGGCACGTTCGGCGAAGTGGGCGTTGAAGTGGTTCTGGTTGGTGTTCATGGTCAGCAACGTGAACCACGTGTTGTCCGCCTCGGTGATGGTGCGGCCGAGCGGGTGCTGGTGGATGTCGCCGACCGTGAAGTCCTCGAAGTATCGGCCGATGCTGGCCTCGTGCACGGTCACGGGCACTCCTGGGATCGCGAAAAGTCAGACCATTACGCTAATGGTCTGACGTTTTGGGCGTCAATGCTTGCGCGGCCGCAGGCACGGGGCTATGTTCCAACACGTGGAACGGCGTTTCAAGACTGAGATTCCCGCTTTCCGTGCCCTCGCCCTGCAGATCGCGACGAAGGCGGTCAACGGCACGGCGGACCCGCGCGAGGAGATCATGCGGGCCATCGGCCGGGCGGGCACCGCCGTCGCGGGAGCCCGCGCCTGGGCCGGGCCCGAGCTTCGGCTCGTCGTGCTGCCGGAGTACTTCCTCACCGGCTTCCCGATGGGCGAGAGCGTGGCCGGGTGGCGTGACCTGGCGGCCATCGCCCCGGACGGTCCCGAGTACGCGGCGCTCGGCGAGATCGCCTCCCGTCACCAGGTGTTCCTCTCGGGCAACGCCTACGAGAGCGACCCGCACTTCCCGGAGCTGTACTTCCAGACCTCCTTCATCCTCGACCCCGCGGGCGAGGTGATCCTGCGATATCGGCGGCTGCACTCGATGTACTCCCCGTCGCCCTACGACGTCTGGGACCGCTACCTGGAGATCTACGGGATCGACGCGGTCTTCCCCGTGGCCCGCACCGAGATCGGCGCGCTGGCCTGCATCGCCTCCGAGGAGATCCTCTACCCCGAGCTGGCCCGCGCGCTGGCGTTGCGCGGCGCCGAGGTCTTCTGCCACTCCACCTCGGAGATCGCCTCCCCGTCGCTGACCCCCAAGGCCGTCGCGCGGCGCGCCCGCGCCGTCGAGAACCTCGCCTACGTCGTCTCGGCCAACTCCGGCGGCCTCGACGGCATCCCGATCCCCCGCGACTCGACCAACGGCGGCTCCGAGCTGCTCGACTTCGAGGGACGGGTGCTGGCGCAGGCGGGCGGCGGCGAGTCGATCGTGGCGGCGGCCGAACTGGACCTGGCCGCCCTGCGGCGCGCTCGCTCGCGGCCCGGGATGGGCAACCTGCCCGCCCGCGTCAAGACCGCCCTCTGGGCGCAGGAGTACGGCAGGCACGACGGGGAGCGGCCCAACGGGCTGGCGCACGCCGTACCCGACCGGGCCTGGTTCACCCGGCGGCAGCAGGACGTCATCGACAGGACCGTGTCATGACGGGCGTGCGCGATCCCCTGACCGGCCGCATCGAGCGGGAACTGGCGCCTCCCGCCGATCTCGCCCCGATCGTGGCCGGGCTCCGGGCCGCGCAGGCCGCCTGGGCGCTCGCCGACCGGGGCGAGGTGCTGCGGCGGTTCGGGCGGGCGATCGCCGGGGACGCCGCGCTGCTGGAGGCGCTGATCGCCGACACCGGGCGGCGCACCGAGTCGGAGCTGGAGGTGCGGCTCGTCGCGGGCATGATCGAACGCTGGTCGGCGGCCACGGTGGAATCCCAGGAGCAGGCGCCCTCGGCCGTCGTGCCCTCGGTGGTGCTGGGCGGAGCCTGGCGGCCCTACGAGCTGGTCGGCGTGATCAGCCCGTGGAACCTCCCCCTCCTGCTCGGCCTCATCGACGCGGTCCCCGCGCTGGCCGCCGGCTGTTCCGTGCTCGTCAAACCCAGCGAGGTGACCCCGCGCTTCATCGAGCCGCTCATGCGGCTCGTCCCGCCCGAGCTGCCCCTGCGCGTGATCGAGGGCGACGGCACCACGGGCGCGGCCATGGTGGAGGTGGTCGACGCGGTCGCCTTCACCGGGTCGGTGCCCACCGGCAGGCGGGTCGCCGAGGCAGCCGCCCGCGCGTTCATCCCCGCCTTCCTGGAGCTCGGCGGCAAGGACCCGGCGATCGTGCTCGACGGCAGCGACCTGGACCGGGCCACCTCGGCCGTCCTGTGGGGCGGCACCGCCAACGCCGGCCAGTCCTGCCTGTCCGTCGAGCGGGTCTACGTGCAGCGGACGATCTACGAGCCGTTCGTCGCCCTGCTGGCGGCCAAGGCCGCGAAGGTGGGGCTGACCTGCGAGGGCGGGCCGATCGGGCCGCTCATCGACCCCGCGCAGGCCGGCGTGATCGAGCGCCACCTGGCCGACGCCGTCGCCCGCGGGGCGACCGTTCTCACCGGCGGCCTCATCGAACACCACGGCGGCGGCCGCTGGTGCCGCCCCACCGTGCTCACCGGCGTCGACCACCGCATGCTCGTGATGACCGAGGAGACCTTCGGCCCGGTCCTGCCGGTCATGCCGTTCACCACCGCCGACGAGGCCGTGGAGCTGGCCAACGACTCCGACTACGGCCTGTCCGCGGCCGTCTTCGGCCCGACGGAGCAGGCGGCCCTGGAGGTGGCCGCCCGCCTCGAGACCGGAGCGGTCAGCATCAACGACGCCGGCCTCACCGCGATCATCCAGGAGGGCGAGAAGAACGCCGTGAAGCTCTCCGGGCTCGGCGGCTCCCGCATGGGCCCCGCCGCGCTCCGCCGCTTCCTGCGGCGCACCTCCTATCTGATCAACCGTTCCCCCGACCCCGACCCCTGGTGGCACCCCGCCCCCTGAGGAGTGATGACCCCCATGAGCATCAAGCAGGACATGCCCCTGCTCGCCCGGCACGAGGGCGAGTGGGAGGGCACCTACACCGTCGTCGACCCGGAGGGGAAGGTGACCGACCGGCACCGCTCCCACCTGACCTGCTCGTTCCCCTCGGACGGCTCGCACGACTACTACCAGGTCAACCGCTACACCTGGGACGACGGGCGCACCGAGGAACACCGCTTCCCCGGCCGCTACCTGGGCGGCGGCCGCATGGCCTTCGACACCGAGCGCATCAAGGGCGAGACCTGGGAGCTCGACGACCAGGCCGTCTACCTGCACTGGATCTACCGTGCCGAGGGCCAGGACCTGCAGCTGTTCGAGCTCATCGTGCTCAGCCAGGACGGCAGGCACCGCAGCAGGGTCTGGCAGTGGATCAGGGACGGGGTGTGCGTGCAGCGCACCCTCATCGACGAGGTGCGGCTGGACGGCTAGTCGCAGGCCGCCCGCCGCCGCTCGCCCAGCCGGTGGGCGCCGCTGAGACGCCGCGCCCCCAGAGCGGTCTCCAGCTCCTCCCACCGGGTCACGAGGTCGGCGAGCATCGTCATCATGACGTCGGGGAAGGCGCACAGGAACGTGCGGTAGCGGTGGTGGTCGAGGTGGTAGAGGGTGACGTCGCCGAGCGCCGACACGCTGGCCGTACGCCCGTTGAAGAACAGGTCGTGGGTGCCGAGCACGGTCCCCCTGCCGAGGACGGCGCGCTCGTAGACGCCGCCGAAGTCGACCTCCACCTCGCCGTCGGCCACCAGGAAGACGCCGCGCGCGGAGTCGTCCTCGCGGCAGACGCTCTCCCCCGCGCCGAACGTGAGCTCGTCGAACATCGACGCCAGCGTCTCCAGCTCCGCGTCGGCCAGCAGCTCGAACAGCCGCACGCCGTACGGGTCGCTGCTCGACCGGAGGCACTCGGCGCGCCCGCGCAGCTCGTCGCCGTCGATGTTGCCGATGCGCATGCGGGCGAAGCGCTTCATCCGGTCGATGTCGCGCTGCTGGCGCCGCGGGGTCTCCGTCGACGGCGGCCGGTAGAGGGAGGCGTCGCCGCTGATGCGCGCGGCCTCGCGCAACCCTGAGTCGTAGGCGCTGTGCACGCAGCCCCAGTGGTAGCTGTTGGTCGCCTCCCCGGCGAAGAACAGCCGCCCGCCCACGGGTTCGGCCAGCGTGTCGAGATCCTTGGGCGAGGCGTCGATCCCGATGCAGGTGTAGGAGCCGCGCGAGAACGGATCCGACGACCAGGCCGTTCGGGAGATGTGGCCGGGCGCGGGGGCGTCGGGGCCGAAGATGTCGCCGATGACCGTCGCCGCGTATCCGGCGACGTGCTCGTCGGTCCAGGTCTCCAGCTCGCGGCCGAGCGAGGCGCCGAGCAGCATGACGAGGATCGGCTTGCCGTGCGACTTCCACATGTTGACGAGCACGGTGGGATAGCGGTCGGTGTCGCGGCACAGGTAGCCGAAGACGTACTGGTCGCCGGGCCAGAACCGCTCCGGGTAGTGCAGCGCGATCTTGTTGAGCGTGCCGAACCCGAGCCGCTCGATCGCCGCCCGTTTCCCCTCCGGCAGGGGCGGCTCGAAGCTGACGGCCCCCGCCTTGAGCACGCCGAGCGGCACCGTGACCAGCACCGCGTCGGCCTCGAAGGCTCCGCGATCGGTTTCGACCCGCACCGGGAGCGTCTGGTCGCCGTGGTCGATCCCGGTCACGACGTGACCGGGCCTGATGTCGAGGTCGCGGGCGAGGGCGTCGACGACGGACTGGTAGCCCTGCTGCAGGACGCAGTCGCCGTGGCCGTAGATCAGATAACCCTCCTCCCAGAACTTCAACGACAGGTTGGCGGCGTCCTCGGCGACGTCCTCGCGCAGGATGACGTTGAGGTGGAACCGGATCGCCTGCTCGTCCTCCGCGCTGTAGCTGCGCGCCCGCAGCACCTGGCCGATCGCCTCGCCCAGCGGCACGTCGGGCAGGCCGAGGCGCCGCGCCAGCCCGGCGCGCTGCTCCAGCTCGTGCAGCACCTCGTCGGCCAGCTCCAGAGTCCGGCCCTTGTCCGTCTGGCTGGTGAGCCGCCCGCCGGCGCCGAACAGCTGCAGGCTCTCGAAGCCGCCGGTGTAGGAGCTGTTGCCGCCCATGTAGTGGTGGGGGATCTCCAGGCGTTCGACCAGGGTGGTGAGCGGGTTGCCCTCGGTGCCGTGGATCCAGTGCGCGCCCAGGTCGACGCCGTGCCCGTCGGTCCAGATCCGGCCGCCGACCCGCTCCCTGGCCTCCAGGACGGTGACGGCGTGGCCGCGCTCGGCGAGCGCCCTGCCCGCGGCCAGGCCGGCGATTCCCGCGCCGATGATCAGCACACGGTGCGCGGGATGCTGAAGGGAGTCCACCGGGACGCTCCTTTACCGAGCAGACACTTTCTGTGATCGGAGATTAACATTTCGTAGTCGATGCCGGTAGTGGAGCGCCCGCGACGGCCGAGGCGGATAGGAGTGTCGCACCCGCGAGCCCGCCCCACAGCGCCGCCGAGCCGTACGACGCCAGGGCGGTGATCACCGCGGGCGACACGGCCAGGCCGAACCCCGTCGAGATCTGGAAGCGCGCCATGGCACGCCCCACGAGGTGAGCCGGAGCCAGGGCGGCGACGAGCGCCGTGGCGCTGCCCGCGTACAGGATCTCCCCGACGGTGCAGACCACCGACACCGCGGCGACCGCCGGCGCGCCCCATCCGGGCCCCAGCGAGGATGCCGCGAGAAACCCGAGGTAGGACGCGGCGATCACCACACCGGCCAGAGCCAGTACGGCCCGGCGGGAGAAACGGGACATCCCGACGGTGACCGGGACCTGCAGCGTCACCACCAGCACGGTGTTGGCCACGAAGATGCCCGCCGTCCACATCGGGGATGCCTGCAACTGGGTCATCAGCACCAGCGGGATCGCGACCTCGGTGACGTTGAGGCAGAAGACGTAGATCACGTTGGCCGCCAGCAACTTCCCCATCCGCGGCGCGGGCTCAGCCTGCCCGGCCCTCGCCACGGCGGCCGGATCCGCGTGCACGCGCACCGACCCCGCCAGGGCCGCCGCGACCAGGTAGGCGACACCGGTGACGGCCGCCAGCGCCTGCAACACGGTGGCGCCGCCCGCCAGGCACGCGGTGGCCAGGAGGCCGCCCGCGCCCAGACCGGCGTTGCGCAGGGCGCGGCCTCCTGCGAGGGCTGCGTCGCGTTCGCGTCCGCGCGCGACCGTCGCCACCAGGGCGGCGTGGGCGGCCGGCCACGCCTGGTTGCCGATGCCGAGGAAGAGCGCCGCCGCGCCGAACAGCCACACGTGCCCCGCCGGGGCGGCCAGCAGCAGCGCCACGCCCAGCACGCGCACGAGCATCGACGCCGCCACGACCGTGCTGCGCGCGCCCCGGTCCAGCCACCGGCCGACCGCGGGCATGCAGACCAGAGCCGTGACGGTCCCGGCCGTCATGGCGACCCCGGTGGCCGGAGCCGACAGCCCCAGCACCATCACCCCGTAGATCAGCAGGAAGGGCCGGAGCAGGCCGGTGCCGAGCGCGTCCACGGCCAGGGCGACGGCGTACCTGGGCCCTCCGGAGGCACGGACGAGGGCACGCGGCCGGATCTTGCTGATCGTTGTCATGGCGCCAACGATGCGTCCGACCGCCGCGCCCGGCGCGTCGGTTGACGGACACCGTCAACTGACGGAAGCACCGGCCGCCCGACCAGCGAAGATGGAGGGATGACGTTGAGGATCGACATCGGCGGCCTGCCGCACGGGCGAGTGCGGTTCGCCGCCTCCCCGCTGGCCGAGCTGACCGCGATGCTGCACGTCCTGGCGGAACCCGGCCACCACCCGCAGCTCGCCGGCTGGGCCGCCGACGTCTGGGCCGGCATGCCGCCCGAGCTGGCCGAGCGGCTGCGGGAGGCGGAGTTCCTCTGGCGTTCCTCACGAGCCGACTTCCTGGTCCCCGCCCGGCCCCGGCAGACCCTCGCCGAGGAGCTGGACGACCTGGACCGGATCGACGACGAGACCTACGTGGCCGCCGCGCTCATCACCACGTGCGGCAGCAACCGGGTCCGGTTCGGCGCCCCGTCACCCCTCGCCGACCAGGCCGCCCGCGAGCGCGCCCTGGACCTGGCCCAGGCCCGCGGCCCGCTCCAGGAGGCGTTCGCCGAACGACTGCTCGCCGCCCCGTCCGCCGTGCGGGCGCGAGTGCGTCACACGCTCGAACAGTGCGCCGGGGCCTTCTTCGACGCCGCCTGGTCCGGCGCCGCCGCGCAACTGGCCACCGACGTGCGCCTGAAGACCGACCTGCTCAAGCGCCAGGGCCTCGGCGCCGCCCTCGCCTCCGTCTCCGGCGCCGTCACCCTGTCGCCCGACGGCGGCGGCATCGTCGTGGACAAGCTCCAGGACAACGCCACCGCCGCCCACGACGGCGTCACCTTCCTGCCCAGCGTCTTCGGACGGCCGCACCTGGTGGTGATCCACGCGCCCGGCTGGCAGCCGGTGGTGCAGTACCCCGTCGCGGAGGCGGCCGAGCCGGTGTCACTGGAGACGGTCACGCTCCGGCTGGAGGCGCTCGCGCATCCGGTACGGCTGCGCCTGCTGCGCACCCTTGCCCGCGGTCCGCACACGACGGGCGAGCTGGCCCACGCGTGGGGGCTCACGCCGCCGGAGGTGTCGCGCCACCTGGCGATCCTGCGGCGGGCGGGGCTGCTGACGGGGCGCAGGGAGGGGCGCTACGTTCGGTACAGCGTGAACCTGCCCGATCTGACGGCGCTGGGCGCCGACGTGCTGACGGCCGTGCTGCGCTGAAGGGCCTGTAGTCGGTCGCGCTAGATGGCGAGGAACGTCCAGCGTCCAGAAGGGTCCCGCCGATCGAGCTGACGATCAGTCCTTCACGGCGCGTGCCAGGAGCCCCGAGGCGGCCACCTCGACGGTGCGTCGCATCAGGTCGGCGAAGTCCAGCCGCATGGCGGCCAGCTCAGGATCGGAGTCGTAAGCCGCCCGCAGAGCCTCAGCGGGCCGCGCGCACGGCCAGGCGGCCATGGCCGTCACCAGAGCCATCTCCACCAGCCGACCGGCTCCCTCCTCGCCGAGCTCGGGCAGGTGCCCGGCGACCAGCAGGGTCAGCGCCTGGAGCGAGGCCCGGGCAGCGTACTTGTGGCGGATCGCGACCTCGGTCGAGATGTTGTGCTCCAGCACCGTGGCCTGGGAGCTGAACAGATCGCACAGGACCGGCCGCCGCGCCAGCGAGGTGGCGAGGATCTGCGCGAGGCGGTCACCCCGCTCACGAGCGCTCCCCTCGCCAGGCGGCGCGGATCGCTCCAGGTCGGCGATCCACTCCCGCACCTCGGCGTCGAGGAGATCGAGCAGAACAGCCTCACGAGACTCGAAGTAGCGCAGCACGTTGGACTTGGCGAGTCCCACCCGGCGGCTGAGCTCGTTGAGGCTCAGCTGGGCGACCGGCGTCTCGGTCAGCATCTCCGCGGCCGTCCGCAGGATCTTGGTGCGGCGTTCGGCTCTCTGCTCGTCGGTGCGGGCACGCTGGAACTCCATACCCCCATGTTACATACCGCCGGTCTTTTGTTTTCAGACCATCGGTCTGCTACGTTCGAGTTAGAGACCGACAGTCTTTTAGGAGCCAGTCATGTATCGAGTGCCCGACCAGAGCGGAAAGCTCGCCGTGGTGACCGGAGCGAACAGCGGCACCGGCAAGGAGGCGGCCAAGCGCCTGGCCGCAGCGGGCGCCCGCGTGATGCTTGCCGTACGCACCCCCGCCAAGGGAGAACAGGCCCGCGCCGAGATCCTCGCCGCCCACCCCTCCGCCCAGGTCGAGGTCCGCCACCTGGACCTGGCCAGCCTCGCCTCCATCCAGGAGTTCACCGACACCCTCGCCTCCGAGAGCCCGACGCTGGACCTGCTGGTCAACAACGCGGGCGTGATGCACGTCCCCACCCGCCACGAGACGGCCGACGGATTCGAACTGCAGCTGGGCAGCAACTTCCTCGGCCCGTTCGCCCTCACTCTCCGGCTGCTGCCGCTCCTCCTCGCCGCCGACGCGCCACGGGTGGCGACGATGAGCAGCGGCACCGCGAACAACGCCCGCATCGACTTCGACGACCTCCAGTCGCTGCGCGCCTACAGCCCGACCCGGGCCTACGCCCAGTCCAAGCTCGCCGACCTGCTGATGACCCGGCGGCTGGCGGCGATCGCGGACGAGCGAGGCTGGCCCCTGCTGTCGACCGGCGCCCACCCCGGCTACACCCGCACCAACCTGATGACCTCCGGCCCCGGCCTGGGCGGCGCCCGTCCCGGCCTGCTGACCACCATCGCCTACAAGGTCGTCCCCTCCCAGGGAGTGGAGCAGGGCACCGAGCCGCTGCTGTACGCCGCGGCCGACGCCGAGGCCGTCCAGGGCGGCTACTACGGCCCGCGCTGGGGCCTGGTCGGCCCGACCAGGCCCGTCCGGCCGCCGCGCCCCGCCCGTGACACCGCCGTCGCCGCCCGCCTGTGGACCGAGGCCGAACGCCTCACCGGCGTCTCCCTCGCCACCCAGGTCTGACCTTCCGAACCCCTTCTGCGATGGTCCGCACCCCACGCAGCCCGCAGAACTTCCGTACGGTGAAAGCGTGTTCTTCGAACCCCCTCCAGCCCAAGAAGAATCCGCTCGCCCACCCAAACCCGGATGGCCCGCCTGGGCCGCTCCGCCGGCGGAGGAGATGGGCGCCGTAATGATCAGCGGCCTGGTCCTGGCCCGCGTCCCGAACGTCGCCATCACCGTGCCGACGCTCCAGGCCTTCAGCACCGGCTGCCTGATCAACGTGGACATCGTCACCCGGCGACACACCCTGTCCCCCGAAGACTTCCAAGCCCTCCAGCTGTCGGTGTTCCCGCACATGGTCACCGGGGTGAAGGCCGACCAGCCGCTACCGGACCAGCTGCTGCGCTTCGGCGTGCGGTTCGCCGACGGCGCCAAGGCAACCACCGTCGGACAGAACCTGGACAGAACCCAGCTCCGGCAGGATCCGCCACCGGGCCCGCAGCTGACCTCGCTGCTGCCGGGCATGTCCATGCGCGCCGGCGACGAGGACGCGGGTGTCATGACCTGGGGGCTGTGGTTGTGGCCCTCGCCTCCCCGGGAGCGCTTCGAGCTCGCCGTGGAGTGGCCCGTCGGCGGGGTCGGCCTGAGCATCGTCGAACTCGACGGCGCCGCCATCGCGACCGCCGCCCAGCAGGCGGCCCCGTACTGGCCGGACTCCGGCTGATCGGTGCCGTATTCCAGCATCCGTTCAGCCACTGCGGCGAATCTGGAATCCCCCACGAGGAGAGGAGGCGACGATGAGGAAGAGAGACTGGCAGTGGTCCACCGACCGCGGCCACGACTGCGGATGACGCGACACCGGTACGGCACAGAACGGGAGCAGGTGCCGCACCCATAGCCAGCTGACAGAAGGTGGCGCCGGCTTTCGCCGGCGAAGGCCGGCGCCACCGCCGGCACGTCTGTCCAGATCCGTCCGCCAGCTGACCTGTCCATGCCTTCTGCCCACCCCTCGCCCGGCAGCAAGCTGAAGCATGACCACAGCACTGATCGTCATTGACGTCCAGGAATCCTTCCGCCACCTCCCCGACTGGAAGCACGTCTCGGAGCCCGACATCGTCCACCAGGTCAACCGCCTCGTCGACGCCGCCAGGGAACGCGAGCAGCACGTGGTGTGGGTGCTCGGCTCGCGCCCGGGCGCCGGCACGGTCTTCGACCCCGCCCTCGGACACGTGCGGCTCATGGAAGGCCTGCACCCCCTCCAGGGCGAACCGGTGCTGACCAAGACGGCGCACAACGCCTTCACCACCACCAGCCTCCACCAGTTGCTCACCGCCAGAGGCGTGCGCAGGCTGACCGTGTGCGGCATCAGGACCGAGCAGTGTTGCGAGACCACCGCCCGGCTCGCCTCCGACCTGGGCTTCGAGGTCGACTTCGCCATCGACGCCACCGCGACCACCCCGATCCCCGACCCCGACGCGCCCGCCGATCTGCCCTACGACGAGCTCGTCCACCGCCCCGGCACGCTGACCCCCTCGGAGATCATCACCCGCACCCGGTACGCTCTGTCCGGGCGGTTCGCCACCATCCGGACCGTCGACCAGCTGACCCGCTGACCCTCTGACCCGGCAGAACCTGGGGCCCGCATGCCGCGCGTCGTCTTCCTGCTCGTCCCGCACGTGCACCTGCTCGACCTGGCCGGGCCCGCCCAGGTGTTCTCCGCCGCCGACGACCTCGGCTACAGCCACACCCTGCACTACGTCTCCGAGCGGCAGCAGGTGCCGACCGTGCAGGGGCTGGCTCTCGGAGCGAGCACCACCTGGCCGGACCTGCACGCCGGCGACCTCGTCGTCGTGCCCGGCTGGCGGGCGCCCGTCCACACCCCCACCAAGGCCACCCTGCGCCGACTGTCCGATCACCACGCCGCGGGCGGAACCGTCGTCGGCGTGTGCGCGGGCGCCGACGCCCTGGGTCAGGCCGGGCTGCTCGACGGCAGGCGCTGCACCACCCTGCACACCGTGCAGGACGAGCTGGCGCGCCGCTATCCCAAGGCCCGCGTGCAGCGCGACGTCCTCTACGTCGACGACGAGCGGGTCGTCACCTCGGCGGGGGTCGCCAGCGGCCTCGATGTCGCCCTGCACCTGGTCAACAAGAGACACGGCCCGTACGCGGCGAGCCGGGTGGCCCGCGCCATGATCGTGCACGCCCGGCGTTCCGGTACGGCCGAGCAGGTCAGCATGCTGCTGCGGCGCCGATCCCACGTCGACGAGACCGTCCACCACCTCCAGGACGTGATCGAGTCACGTTTCACCGAGGCGCTGCCGCTGCGCGACCTGGCCGTCATCGCGCGGTGCAGCGAGCGCACCGTCACCCGGCTGTTCCGGCAGGCGACCGGCCTGACGCCCCTGGCCTACCAGACAGCGCTGCGCCTGGAGCAGGCCGAGTACCTCATCGGGCAGGGCGCCACCATGGACAGCGCCGCCCGGCAGGCCGGCTTCCACGACGCCCGCACCCTACGCCGCCTGCGCAGCCGTACGCACACCGGCTGATCTGGCCGCGGCCAGTGAGAACTACTACGCCGGATACACATCCGGCCGCCCGCTACCCGTGGCTCGACGACCCACGATCCACGCCCGCCGTACGGCACGCGTCAGTCCAGCGCCTGAACCTGCTCCAGGGCCGCCTCCAGGCTGTCGTGCAGCGGCAGGAACTTGTCGAGGTGCGTCAGCCAGATCACCCGCAGCCGGACGGGGTCGGCGCCGATGACGGCCAGCCTGCCGCCGTTCTCCCTGCTCTGGTTGGTTGCCCTGACCAGCAGGGCCAGCCCGGTGGAGTCCAGGAACGCCACCGTCGACAGATCGATGATGAGGCGCTGGCGGGGGCGACCTAGCAGCTTGAGCACCTCGACGCTCAACGGGGGCAGTGTGGCCGCGTCGATCTCGCCGCTGGCCGTCACGATGGTGACGTCACCGATCTCGCGCAGCGAGTACTCCACGTCGGCCTCCCGGGTGATCTCTGCTCTCAGCTTAAGCCCGGTCGGGCGCCGTGATCAGTCGCCGGACCGGCAGAATGACATCGGTGAAAGCTCAGCGATTCGGCAGCGAGTTCAGGTCAGGGCGAATCTCAGGGTGACCCGGGTGCCGAAACGGTCGGTGTCCACGGTCAGCGTCCGGGCGACCGCGCGGGCGATCCACAAACCCCGGCCGCCGGGGACGGTCTCAGGAGGCAGCTCGGAGGGCAGTTCGGCCAGGGCGGCGTCACGCCAGTGACCGGAATCGCGCACCTCGACGACCAGGTCGCCGGCCTCGCCCCAGATGCGCAACCAGGCCGGCGCGCGGCCGTGGGTGACCGCGTTGGTGGCGATCTCGTTGATGGCGATGAGGACGTCAGGTACGGCGCTCGCGCGCATGCCCAGCCGGTGCGCGGTGGCCGCGGCCAGCTCACGCAGGTCCGTCAGCCGGGCCAGGGTCACGACGGCGCTGACCTGTCCGAGGGGTTCCGCTTCTGGACCCAGCCTCATCGTTCCTCATCACCCCCGCTCCTCCAGCAGAATGACACCAGTGCCCCTACCCCTGCCGGGTCGGATAGACCCTCAACTCGGATATGGCGCACCATTCCACCAGCTCCCAGCTGCGGGGACAAGCCAAGAGAGCACTCTCCCATCATGTCGAGACCAGGAGAGGCCGACTCGGTCAGACTGTTTCCGGGTTGCCCCGCCCCGCCTCGGCGAAACAGAAGCGTTGAAAATGACGGCCGCTGTTCGCGTCGTCATCCCGAAGGCGTGACCTCTGGCGACCGGCCCGAGTCGCTCAGGGGTTGGCTCCTCCGTGGCGGCTCTGCCCCGCGGCGGCGTGCTCCCGGTGATGGAGGGCGGCCCGCAGTTGGTCGAGCCATTCCCGGCCCCTTCGGCGCCCGTCGGGGAGCTGGTCGTCGCGGTCCCAACGCCAGGAGATCACCAGCGCGAGGCTGAGGATCCGGCAGTCGGCGAGCAGCTCGAAGTCGGCGTCCGGGTAGTGCGCGGCGACGGCCTCCGGAGCATGCGCGAGGTCGAACTCGACCGGTCCGCGGCAGACGGTCTCCAGGTCGACGAAGAGCGGCCCGTCGGCGGTGATGAGCAGGTTGCCGGGGTGCGGTTCGCCGTGCAGGAGCTGTTGACGCGGGCCGCGGTCCAGGATCGCGCGGGTGGTCCCGTGCAGGGTGTCAGTCAGCAGGGCACGTTCCGCCGCGCCGAGCTCCGGGCTGACGGCCGGATCCTCCACCACCCGGAGGGCGTCGGTGACGCGGTCGGTGAAGTGCGGTGCGACGAGGTCGACGCCGCGCAGGCGGGCGTGCAGGCGAGCCAGGGCGTCGGCGTAGACGGCGGGCGGGTGGTCCTCGGGCGCGGCGATGGGCTGGTGGTAGGTCCAGAGGGTGACGGCGAAGCCGTCGCGGACGTGCACGCGGGGCTCGGCCCTCGGATCGAGCCCGGCCACCGGGCTGCCGGTCCCGTCGAGGTGCCGCGCGATCTCGACCTCGAAGTCGGGGCGGTGCGCGAGGGGCGCCACCCGGGCGAGCACGCCGCTGGGCCGCAGCCGGACGGCGATGCGGCTCGAGTTGTGCAGCACATCGGCGTCGTCGGCGGCCAGGCCGTACTCGGCGGCCGTGTCGACGGCAGCGGCCACCGCCCGAGGGATGTCGGTGTCCTTCACGTGTTCGGTGCCTTTCTGGAAGTCCAGTGAGCTCCTATGCCTGCTGTTCGTCCATGATCCAGGACCATCGTGACGCCCGTCCGCCTAACCGGGATCGGCGCAGAGCTGGGAGGTCAGAGCGGTGCGCGCCCACTCCTCCCACCTGTCCGGCGACCAGCCACGGTCGCGGACGAAGATCAGATACAGCTCCGGGCTGAGCAGGCCGTACAGCAGATCCGCCGCCATCTCGACGGACACCCCAGGACGGGCGTCGGGCTTGCCGACCAGGGCTTCGGCAGCCGCGTACTGCACGGTGTAACGCGGGTCGGCACCGTCCGGCCACAACGCGGCGATCTCGGGATCGGTGGCCGAGGCGGCCGCGATCAGCGGCATGATCGGGGCGACCCTCCCCAGGACCTCGCTCGCGCCGCGCACGTGCGCGCGCACGTGCCCGGCGGCGGTGGGCTCGTCACACGCGGCGCGAAACCACTCTCGGTCCATGGTGGCGACCGGCTCGGTGTCCCCGGCGATGGACGCGTCGACGACGTCCTTGAACAGCGTGCGCTTGTTGCGGAACACGAAGTAGACGGTCTGGACGGCCACGCCCGCCCGGTCCGCGACCTCCTGCAGGCTCGTCGCCCCGTATCCCTGCAGGACGAACAGCTCGCGAGCCGCCGCGACGATCTTCTCGTGTGTACGGCGTGAGCGCTCTGCCCGCTTGTCCGGCCGCTTGACTCTGTCCATGGCTCAAGTGTATCTCTAGATTCCGTCACTAGAGTTCACCTCTAAATTCATGGAGATGCCGATGACCACCCAGGAACACCAGGAAGAAGAATCCGTGCACCGCGCACTGGAGCGTTTCTACCGCGCCGGCAAGGCACCGTGGGACACCGGCGTGACGCCGCCCGAGCTGGTCGCCCTGGTGGAGGGGCACGGGGCCCTGCCGCCCGGACGCGCCCTCGAACTCGGCTGCGGCACGGGAACCAACGCCATCTACCTGGCGCGCCACGGCTGGCAGGTGACGGCCGTCGACCTGATCGACAGCGCCGTCGACCAGGCCAGGCAGAAGACCGAGGCGGCCGGCGTGGCGGTCGACCTCCTGCACGGCGACGCCACCCGCCTCGACGACCTGGCAGTGGCCGGCTCCTTCGACCTGTTCTTCGACCTGAGCTGCTACTGCGGGATCCCCCTGCACCGCCGCGACGCCTACGCCACCGGGCTCACCCGGCGCGCCGCCCCCGGAGCACGGTTGCTGATGTTCGGGTACGGCCCCGAGCCGGCCGGCAATCCGCTCCCCCCGGTCAAGTCATGGGCGGAGGGCGTCACAGCCGACGAACTCCGCGCCAGGTTCCCCGGCTGGGACCTCCTCGACGTCACCCCGGGCACCAACTCGGTGCCGACCTTCTGGTTCACGCTGCGCCGCGCCACCTAGCAGGCCGAGCACTTACGCCACAACGGTCAACATGCCGGGTGACGACCTTGTGCGCCGCCCGGCCCGAAGGTGGAGATCACCATGACAGCCGACACCATCACCCTGCGACCAGTCGGCCGGGTCATAGGCGGCCGCAGCGAGATGGTCGAAGACGACTGGCACGACGTTCGAGCCGTCATCCGACTGGACGGCGAGACCTTCACCGCCTCGGCGGTCCTCGGCCTCGAAGACTTCTCCCACCTGGAAGTCGTCTTCCACTTCGATCGGATCGCCCCGTCCGAGGTACGCACCGAACCTCGGCCCCCACGGGGGAACCCGAGCGCGGCCCTCGTAGGACCCTTCGCCCACCGAGGGCCCTACCGCCCCAATCGCCTAGGCGTCTCCCGCTGCCGGCTCCTCGCCGTGGACGGCCTGGACGTGCACGTCGCCGACCTGGACGCCCTGTCAGGCACCCCCGTCCTGGACATCAAGCCCTACCTGATCGAGTTCGCCCCGCGCCACCCGGTGACCCAACCGGCCTGGGCCACCGAACTCATGAGCGCCTACTACTGACGGACGACAACCAGAGAGCTGCCGCATGAACGTTTTCCTGTGGATCCTGCAGGCCATCCTGGCCGCCGCTTTCGCCCTGGTCGGGATCATGAAGATCACCCAACCCAGGGAGAAACTGCGCCCCACGATGCCTTGGGTGGAGGACTTCACCGCCACGCAGGTCCGCCTGATCGGCGTGGCCGAACTCCTCGGCGCCGCAGGCCTGATCCTGCCCGCCGTCACCGGCATCGCCCCCACCCTCACCCCGCTGGCCGCCACCGGCCTGGCCATCACCATGCTCGTCGCAGCCGCCACCCACGCCCGCCGCAAGGAGTGGCCGGGCATCGCCCTCAACGTGGTCTTGCTCGCACTGTCGGTTCTCGTCGCCTGGGGCCGCTTCGGTCCCCACGCTTTCTGACCGAGGCCCGGATCACCGGCGGCGCAGCGCCAGGCGTGGTCGTGACAGGTGGAGGAGCCGCTGGCAATGCCTCGGCGGCGTCAAACCCTGATCCCGTCGAAGAGGACCTGCAGGTAGCGGTCGAGGCATGTGTTCGGGTCGGGGGTCAGGCGCAAGGCGAACGCGGTGCCGCAGACCAGGTGGTGCAGGTCGTCGGGCGTGAGGTCGGGGCGCAGCGCGCCTGCCTGCCGGGCCCGTTGGAGTACGGCTTGCGCCAGAGCCGCGAAATCCTCACGGCGTGAGGTGGTGTCCGGGGAGGCGTCCAGGTCCGGGCTGGTGGATATCACCTCGGTGAACGCCGGGTCGGACAGCTGCTGGACCAGCAGGGTCCGCAGGATGTGCTGGAGACCGGTCCAGGCGTCCGGGTGCCGGCTCGCGGTCCGGGCGTCGTCGAGCAGGGCGGTGAAGGCGGGTTCGGCCAGGGATTCGAGGAGCGCGCGGCGGGTCGGGAAGTGCCGGTAGACCGTCCCGACGCCGATGCCGGCCCGGCGGGCGATGTCGTTGAGCTGCAGCGACAGGTCTCCTTCCGCCATCGCCTGGCGCGCCGTCGCCAGGACGAGGTCGCGGTTGCGGACGGCGTCGGCACGCATGGAGGTCATATCGGCACTCTACCTAAGCGGATTGACAATCCGCTTAGTCGTCGAGTCTAATCGGATGACTTATCCGTTTATTGGAGGAACCCATGCCCCCATGGAAGATCGCTCATCTCGCGAACCAGACCGGCCGGACGTTCGTCGTCACCGGTGCCAGCAGCGGCCTCGGCGCCGAGATCACGCGCCATCTCGCAGCGCGCGGCGGCCGGGTGATCATGGCGGTCCGCGACCCCGCCAAAGGCCATCGCGTCCGCGACCTGCTGCGTGCGGACGGGATGAAGGCCGACCTCGCCGTCCGCCGGCTCGACCTGCTCGATCTCGACAGCGTGCGCCGATTCGCCGACGAGCTCGACGCCGACGCAACCACCGTCGACGTGCTCGTCAACAACGCCGGCATCGGCACGGTGCCGCGGCGGCTCAGCCCGCAGGGCGTGGAGAGCCAGTTGGCGACCAATCACCTGGGACACTTCGCCCTGACCGGCCTCCTCCTCGACCGCCTGACCGCAGGACGCGACCCGGCCGTGGTGACCGTCGGATCCAGCCTCTACCGGCTGGGCCGTCTCGACCTGGACGACCTGGCCGCCGAACGCGGGTACTCACCCGGAGGCGCCTACGCGGCCTCCAAGCTCGCCAACGTGCTGTTCGCCCTCGAACTCGACCGCAGGCTGCGCGCCATCGGGTCGCCCGTGCGCAGCCTGCTCGCGCATCCAGGGATGGCCAGGACCGATCTGGACCGGAACGCACCGGCCTCGGCCCGCGTGACCGCGGCGGTGCTGGGCATCGTGTTCCGTCGGCCGATCGCCGACGCGGTGGCGCCGATCCTCTACGCGGCCACCGAGACCGCGGCGCCCACGGGCTTCCACATCGGCCCTGGCCGCCCTCTGCGCCCGGCCCGGCCGACGTTCGAGACCCTGTCCGGACCGGCCACCGACCACGGTCTCGCCGCGCGACTCTGGTCACGGTCTGTCGAGCTCACCGGCATCGACCCCACCTCGATCAGCGCCGGGAGCCACGGCGTCCCCGGCCGCGCGGCCGGATCCCGATCACCCAGGTGACCCAGCTCCCCGCGAAGGTCCCCGACGTCACCGCGAGGGCCGCGATGATCCACCGGTACAGGTCGGCGGCCTCGGTGTACCGAAGGCCCCGCGCCAGGACGATGAACAACGACGCGGTGAAGATCCCCACAGCCACGGCGCAGACCAGACCCAGCGACACCGCGAGCAGGGTGAGCGGCCAACGGGAGCGGGACGGGCCGGGGACGACGAACCGCAGCCGGTCGGCGATGATCTCGGGAGCCTCGTCGACCCGCCCCAGAATGCCCTGCGCCTCGACACCCGAGGCACTCTCGCTCAGGCACACCCACTGCTGCTCGTGCACGAACAGAATCGCCCGCCCACCGCCGGGATGCCTCAGCCGTACATGGCGCTGCCCTTCGGGAAAGGTCTTCACGCGATAGCTCACCTGCGGCCGGCGCGTGTCCAGAGCGTCGAGGATCTCCTCGATGCGGGTGTCCTTGAGAGTCATGACGACACACCTTTCGAGCTCCGGCCGGTCTCCTCAGCGAAGGGCCATGATGACGTCGAGTTCCACGGGCATCCCCGCGGGAAGCGAGGCGGCGCCGAAGGCCAGCCGGGCGTGCCGGACGGGTGCGAAGGCGAGGTCGAACACCCGGGACGCGCCGTCGGCGACCGCGGCGTGGCCGTGGAAGGCGGGCGGGCACGCGATGTGCACCGCCAGCCTCACCACGGCCGCCACCTCAGCCAGACCGACCTCGGCGTGAGCGACGGCGAGCGCGTTGAGCGCCGCGGCCTCCGCGGCGGCCCGGCCCGCGCCGACGTCCAGGTCCTCACCCACGAGCCCGGTCGCCAGCGGCTCGCCGTCACGCAGGGGCAGCATGCCGCTGAGGTACAGCAGGCCGCCCGCACGGAACGCGGGCACGTAGGAGCCCAGGGGTCGCGGCGCCTCGGGAAGCCGCAGGCCTGCTTCGTGCAGGCGTTCCAGGGGTTCGTTCATCACTCCGACCGTTCTCTGCTAGTCCTGACGATGCCTTCCCAGCACTAAGACGACCCAGCCCCGCCGAATGTGACACGTTCACGGGGTGAGAACCACCCGGCCGCGAATGCCGCCGCGTTCGAGCAGCTCGTGAGCCGTACGGCTGTGCGCCAGTGGCAGGGTCCTGGACACGCGCGGCGTGAGCGCACCCGCGTCGACGAGGGCGGAGAGCTCGGCCAGCCGCCGCCCGTCGGCGTACACCTCCTGGACCACCACGCGCGTGCCGCGGATGGGCGGCGGCGCGTAGGGGGCCACCAGCGCGACGAACGTGCCCTCGCCGCGCAGGGCCTGGTGCGCCTGGATGCCGAGCACGGCGGCGTCGATCACGGCGTCGACGCCGCCGGGGACGATCGCGCGTACGGCGGAGCCGAGGTCGTCGGCCGAGGTCAGGATGTCGGCGGCGCCCAGCGTGAGCACCCAGGCGGCGTCATCGGGACGGGCGAGCGCCACCGTCCGCAGCCCGGCCAGCGCGGCGAGCTGGACGGCGAAGCCGCCGACGCCGCCCGACGCGCCGGTGACCAGGAGCGTCTGCCCTCGCTCGAGCCCGGTCAGCCGCAGCGCCCGGTCCGCAGTCAGCGCGTTCAGCGGGAGCGCGGCCGCCTCGACCGGCGACACCGAGGTGGGGGCGGGCGCCACGGCCGCCTCGTCGAGCACGACGTACTCGGCGTGGGCGCCGCCCGCGAAGAGCAGGTCGCGAAGCCCGATCACCGGGTCGCCGGACCGGAACCGGTGGACTCCCGCGCCGACGGCGTCCACCGTGCCGGACACGTCCCAGCCGAGGCCGAGCCGCTCGACGGGGGCCACGAGCCCGGCTTGGGTGAGGCGCCCGGCACGCGCGGACAGGTCGATCGGGTTGAGCGCAGCTCCGGCCACCCTCACCCGCACCTGACCGGGACCGGGCTCCGGCATGGGGGTGTCGATCACTTCGAGGACGTCGGGGCCGCCGAACCGGCGGACGATCACGGAATGCATACGATCGACGCTAGGAAGGCCGGGGCGCGGCGGGAAGGCGGCACCCGGAAGTGCCTACGGTACGCGGGAGAGACGATGGCCACGATGAGCGCCGCCGACCGGCGGGAAGTCCTGAGACGCGAGTACAACGCCAACCTCGCCGAGTGTCCCGGCCACGAGATCCTGGCGACATTGAGCGACAAGTGGGTGACGCTCGTGCTCAGCGCGCTGGCGGACGGCCCGCTGCGCCACAGCGAGATCGCCCGCATCGTCGCGGGGGCTACACAGAAGATGCTCACCCAGACGCTCCGCAAGCTCGAACGCGACGGGCTGGTCCAGCGCACGGTCACGGCGTCGGTGCCGCCGCGCGTCGACTACGAGCTGACGGAGCTCGGGCTCGGCCTGCTCCCGATCCAGCGCGCGGTCAAGGCCTGGGCCGAGAGCCACATCGCCGAGGTCCACGCGGCCCGGGCCCGCTACGACAAGGAGTAGCCGGTCACCCGTCCGTGCGGAAGACCTCCCGCAGCACCTCCGACACCCTGTCCACCACCGGCTCGACGTCCTCGCCGTCCCGCGCCACGAGCAGCACCCTGGGCGACGGCAGCCCCGGCGCCTCGATCGTGGCCAGCCGCCCTTCGCGCACCGCGTCGTCGACCGTGACGCGGGGCACGACGCTGAGCCCGAGCCCGGCCGCGACGCAGGCGCGCACCGCGTCGATGTTGCCAAACCGGCTGACCTGCGCCCGTCCCCTGGCCGCCATAGCCAGCCGTCTGGCGACCACGTCGCTGTAGCTGCACCCCTCTTCGAGCAGCATGAACTCGTGCTCGGCCAGCCGCTGCCAGCCTGCCCGCCGCCCCGCCAGCGGATGGGACGGCGCGCAGATGACGGTCAGCCGCTCGGCCCCGACCCGCTCGCCCTCCACCCGGGCGCCGGACGACCATTCGCAGTCGAAGATCAGCGCCACGTCGGCCGAGCCGTCGCCCAGGGCCTCCAGCGCCCGCGCGGTGCCGGCGGCGGCCACGGAGATCTGCACCGGCGGCGCCTGCCCGCGCAGGATCGACGCGGCCCGCGGCAGCCGATGGCCGCAGATGGTGCCCGGCGCGATGATGCGGACCGGGTGACCGCCGGCGGCCGGGTCGCCGATGCGCTCGGCGCGCTCCACCAGCTCCAGCATCTGCCGGGCGATCGGCAGCAGCTGCCGCCCGTGGGCGGTGAGCAGCGTACGGCTGGGCAGCCGGTCGAACAGCCGCACCCCGAGCCGTTGCTCCAGCGCCAGGACGTGGGCCGTCACCGTCGACTGCGCGTAGGCCAGTTCCTGGGCGGTGGCGGTGAAGCTCCCGGTGGTGTGCAGGGAGAGGAACGTACGCAGCAGCCGCGTGTCCATGCGCCCAGCCTATCGGCGTTGCCGATAGGCCTGAGCGAAATCTTTCGTTGGACTCGATAGGCAGTCCGGCGGCAGGCTGGCCGGGTCCCCCACATCCACTTCCGAGAGGACCCTTCATGAAGATCGGGATCCTGGGCACAGGGCGCATGGGCGTCCGGCTCGCGATCATGTACAGCGAGGCGGGGCACGAGGTCGTCCTCGGCTCCCGCCACCCGGCGCGCGCGGCCGGCATCGCCGAAAAACTGGACCATCCGCTGCTGACGGGCGGCGGCTACCGCGGCGCCCTGGAGGCTCCGGTGGTGCTGCCGGCCATCTTCATCCGCGATGGCCTCCTCGACCAGCTCGAGGACATGCGCGACCGGCTCGCGGGCAAGATCCTCATCGACATCACCAACCCGTTCAACGACGACTACTCCGACTTCGTCACCCCATGGACCACCAGCGGCGCCGAGCAGATCGCGGCCCGCCTGCCCAGGACCCGGGTCGTGGGAGCGTTCAAGAACGTCTGGTGGGAGGTCTTCGACGCCCCCGACTTCGGCGGCAGGCGCAGCGACGTCTACGTGGTCTCCGACGACGACGAGGCCAGGACCGAGGTGATCCGGCTCGGCGCGGGCACCCCGTTCCGCCACCTGGACGCCGGGGCCCTGGTCAACGCCCGGACGGTGGAGCGCATGACGTTGCTGAGCGGCGAGCTCGGCACCAGGTACGGGTTCTTCCCCCGGATGAACTACACGCTGCTGGGCGAGCCGTGGACCCCCGGCCAGGCCGACCACACGGTCGGCCCGCTGATCGCCTGAGCCGGAGCGCGCTCGATGACACCGGGTGCCCTAGGAACGCTCGGCTGCGGGATGTCCGTCACCGGCATCCAGGCCGACCCGTTGGATGGTCGCTTCGAAGGCGGCGAACAACTCCACCAGGGCACGAACCGGTGCATGAGCTTCGGTGTGGTGGCGGAAGTGCCGATCGAGGTTGAGGTGATAGCGGTTGCGGCGTCCGACCCGGTCACGGGTCAGATAGCCGGCCTCGTGCAGGTCGGACACGATGTTCTGCACGGCGCGTTCGGTGATGCCGATGTTCTGGGCCACGTCACGCAGCCGTATCTCGGGATCGCGCGCGATCTCCAGCAGCACACGGGCGTGGTGGGTCAAGAACGTCCAGGTCGACCGATCTTCTGAGCGACTCATCGGCCCATCATGCTCTCCGCCTCGTCTCGACCGCCAAGTGGCCTGCCTCGCTTGTCCAAGCAGGCCACTTTCACCTTCCCATAAGGCACCCACTTTCACGAAACCTGCTTCGTGCATTAAGGTTGCCGCACCGGACCTCTGCCGACAACGGAGGGTGCGATGACCAGCCTCACGCTGACCATCGACGAGCGAGCAGACAGCACCGTCATCCGCGTCTGCGGCGAGGTCGACGCCACCAACCACGCCAGGCTGGCAGCGGCTCTCAACGAAGCACGACGCCTTGGCGCTCCCATCGTCATGGACCTCAGCGCCATGACCTTCCTCGACAGCAGCGGCTTGAATGTCCTGCTCCGGGCCTACAATCAGTCAGCGCACGACGGCCTCCACCTTCGCCTGGCGGCCCTGCATCCCCGGCCGCACCGGCTGCTGGAGATCGCGGGTCTCCTGCCGCACCTGCGGACCTGCACGACCGTCGGGCAGGCACTCGCCGAAATATCGGCTCACCGGCCGAAGCCCCTCACCACGCCCTCGCCGGCACCGCCACGCTGACGCTGTCGCCGCTCCGGTGCGCCGCCGTACCGGCACACCGTCGGCCGGCCGCGCGCAGGCCGCGGCGGCCGGCGCGCCCGGTGCTGCGCGCGGTACCCGGGACGCTTACGGGGTGATGTCGGTCACCACCGTCTTCAGCTCCGTGAAGTCGTCCAGCCCGAACGACCCCAGTTCCCGCCCCCACCCCGACTCCTTGTAGCCGCCGCGCGGCAGGGTGACGTCGTCGGCGTGCCAGGCGTTGATCCACACCGTCCCGGCCCGCAGGGCCGCCGCGGTCCGGTGGGCGCGCCCGATGTCGCGCGTCCAGACGCCGGCGGCCAGGCCGTACCGGGTGTCGTTGGCCAGGGCGACGACCTCCTCCTGGGAGTCGAAGGCGACCGCGGTGACCACGGGTCCGAAGATCTCCTCCCGTTGGACCGGCATGTCCTCGGTGACCGAGGTGAGCACCGTGGGGTGGACGAAGTAGCCGACCGGGCGGGCGCGTTCGCCTCCGCCGGCGGCGGCCAGGGCGCCCGCGGCCAGGCCGCCGCGCACGTAGCCCAGCACCTTGTCGTGCTGCTCGGCCGACACCAGTGGCCCCATGTCGGCTTCGTCGGTTCCGCTGCCGAGCCTGATCGACCGGGCGGCCTCGGAGATCCCGGCCACCACCTCGTCGTAGACGGAGCGTTCGATGTAGAGCCGCGAGCCGTTGACGCAGCACTGGCCCTCGTTGAAGAAGGCGCCCAGAGCGGCGCCCGCGACGGCTCGTTCCAGGTCGGCGTCGGCGAAGATGATGTTGGGCGCCTTGCCGCCGAGTTCGAGGGAGACCTTCTTGAGGTTGCCCGCCGCCGCGGCGACGATCTTCTTGCCGACCTCGGTCGAGCCGGTGAAGGCGACCTTGTCGACGCCGGGGTGGGCGACGAGGGCGGCGCCGGTGTCGCCGAAGCCCGGCAGGATGTTGACGACGCCGGGCGGGAAGCCGGCCTCCAGGAACAGCCGGCCCAGCCATAGGGCCGTCAGCGGGGTCTGCTCGGCCGGCTTGAGCACGACCGTGTTGCCCGCCGTCAACGCCGGGATGATCTTGAAGCAGGCCATGAGGAGCGGGAAATTCCACGGCACGATCGCGGCGACGACGCCGAGCGGCTCGCGGCGGGTGTACGCATGGTAGGTCCGCTCGGACGACATGGGGATCGTCGTGCCCTCGATCTTGGTGGCCCAGCCGGCGAAGTAGCGGAACAGCTCGGCGGCGGTCGCCACGTCGCCGTCCCTGGCCGCACGCACCAGCTTGCCGTTGTCCAGCGACTCCAGCCTGGCCAGCTGGTCGGCGTCGCGTTCGATCAGCTCGGCCATGCGCCACAGCAGCCTGCCGCGCTCGCGCGGAGTCGTGCGGCTCCACGGCGAGCCCGGCTCGAAGGCGGCGCGCGCGGCCCGTACGGCGCGGTCGACGTCGACGGCTGACGCCTCGGCGACCTGGGCGAGCTCGCCCTCGGTGGCCGGGTTCACCGTGGCGAAGGTCCGGCCGTCGGCGGCGGGCGCCCAGTCGGGGCCGATCAGCAGCTGCAGATCACCCTTGAGGAAGTCCTCGACAGTCATGGTCACTCCCGGCTATTTCACGATGGACAACTTGGATCGGTCGATGGTGAGGGCGACGGCCGCGATGATCAGCACGCCGTACAGGATGGACTCGTAGGCCGCGTCGATCCCGGCCAGCGACAGGCCGACGCGGAGTAGTGTGACGATGCCCGCGCCGACGAGGGTGCGCCAGAGCGCGCCGTGCCCTCCGGTGATGGCGGTGCCGCCGACGACGATGGCGGCCACCGCGGGAAGCAGCAGGCTGTCGGCGAGGGTCGGCGCTCCGCTGAACGTCCTGGCCACCAGCAGGGTCCCCGCCAGTCCCGCGCACGCGCCCGACAGGGTGAAGGCCAGCGTCTTCACCCTGGCGACGGGCACGCCGGCCAGCCGCGCCGCGGGTTCCGCGTGGCCGATCGCCGCGACGTAGCGGCCGAGCGGGCTGAGCCGCATGGCCACCGTCAGCAGCGCGAGCGCGGCCAGGGCGACCAGCACGGCCGACGGGACGATCCCGCCGAGCCTGGTGAACGCCCAGTCCGTGGGGCTGCTGTCGGCCATCGGCACGGTCGCCGCGCCCGACGCGAGCAGGGCGAGCGCCGACCACAGGGTCATGCCGCCGAGTGTGACCACGAAGGAGGGGATGCGGAAGGCGACGTGCACGCTTCCTTGCAGCGCCCCGGCCAGCGCGGTGGCGGCGATCACCGCGGGCACGGCACCCGCGCCCAGCGCCGGCGCCCAGCTGGCGAGCAGCACCGAGGCGAGCGAGGCCAGCGCCGCGATGGACAGGTCGATCCCGCCGCACAACACCACGATCGTCGCCCCGGCGGCCAGCGTGGCCAGCGGCGCGGCGGAGTCGGCGAGCGCGAGCAGGCTCGCGACCTGGAGGAGGTCGGGATTGGCCACGGCCAGAGCGGCCAGCAGCGCGAGGAAGGCCGCCGCCGGCATGAACGCCGTCGCGTGCCGCAGGACCCCGGGGGACGGCACGGCCGCCTTGTGTTCCGTCGCCGCCACCTCAGACCATCTCCCTGACCACGTCCACCTGCTCCGGCTTCGCGCCGGGCGGCGCCTCCAGTTCGGCGGCCACGCGCCCTTCCCGCATCACGAGCACGCGGTCGCTCATGGCGATGCACTCCTCCAGGCTGTCGGCGAGCAGGACGACGGCCACCCCGGTCGCGGTGAGGTCGCGCATGAGCTTGTAGACCTCCGACTTGGCGCCCACGTCGAGTCCCCGGGTCGGGTGGTCGAGCAGCAGGACCTTCAGCTCGCCGGTCAGCAGCCACCTGGCCAGCACGACCTTCTGCTGGTTGCCGCCCGACAGGGCGCCCACGCTCGACGAACCGGAGGGCGTCCTGATACGCAGCCGCTCGATCCACTCCTCCACCAGCTCGCCCTGCCGGGCGCGCTTCAGCCTGGACAGGTGCGGCAGAGCCATGTTGTCGGCCACGGACATCGCGGCCACCACTCCTTCGACCTTGCGCTCGGCCGGGACGTAGCCGATGCCCGCCCGCAGCGCGTCGCGCGGTCCGCCGAGCCGTACGGGCTGCCCGTCCAGGACGATCTCGCCGGTGGTGGAGCCGCCGCAGTACAGGGCGCGGCACAGCTGCTCGCGCCCGGAGCCCTGGACCCCGGCGATGGAGACGACCTCGCCGGGCGCGGCGTCGAAGGTGACGTCGTGGAAACCGTCGCCGCTCAGCCCGCGCACGCTGAGCCGTACGGCGGAGCGGTCGGGTGTGACCTGCAGGTGCTCGTGGAAGTGGCCGCCGGGCGAGGTGTCGCCGATCATCATCTGGTGCAACGTGCCGGCGCCGACGGCGCGAGGATCGACCTCTCCCGCCACCTGCCCGCCTCGCAGCACGTAGACGCGGTCGCACACGCGCAGCACCTCGTCGAGCCGGTGGGAGACGAAGACGACCGAGGCGTGGCGGCGCAACCGGTCGATCTGGGCGAAGAGCGTCTCGACCTCCTCGGGCTCCAGCACCGAGGTGGGCTCGTCGAGCAGGACGACCGGTTCCGCGCTGGTGCGCTCCTCGATGGCCAGCACCTTGGCGATCTCCACCATCTGGCGTTCCGCGAAGGTGAGCGTGTCGGTTCGGGCCAGCGGGTCCACCTTCGAGCCGATCTTGTCGAGCTGGACTTGAGCCAGTTCGCGCAGGCGGCGCCACCGGTAGACGCCGTGCCGTACGCCCTGCCCCTCGCATCCGAGCAGGATGTTCTCCGCGGCGGTGAGGTTGGGCACCAGCGACTGCTCCTGGAAGACCATGCCGATGCCCTCGGACGCGGCGTGCGCGACGCCGCGCAGCCGCAGCTCGCGTCCGCGCACGCGGATGCTGCCCGCGTCAGGGCGCACCAGCCCCGTCAGGGCCTTGAGCAGGGTGGACTTGCCCGCCCCGTTCTCTCCGGCCAGGCCGACGACCTCGTGCCGGCGCACGTGCAGGCTGACGCCGTCCAGTGCCACGACACCGGGATAGGCCTTGCGCAGGCCCTCGACCTCCAGGATCACTTGACGACCTCCAGCCGGTGACGCAGCGGCCAGAGGGTGGCGCCGACGGCGACCACGACGATCACTCCCTGTACGGCACGCTGCACGTACGGGCTGACGCCGACGAGGACCAGCCCGTTGGCCAGCACGGTGAGGATGAGGACGCCCACCAGCGAGTGGACCACGCCGCCCTTGCCCCCGGTGAGTGCGGTGCCGCCCACGACCGCCGCGGTGATCGCCGCGAAACTCAGGCCCGCTCCCGCGTGCACGATTCCCGAGGCGAGCTGGGCGGTGACCATGGCGGCCGCCAGCCCGTAGCAGGCCCCGGCGACGGTGAAGGCCGCGATCTTGTAGGTGCCGACGGGCACGCCGGACAACTTCAGGATGTCCTCGCCGCCGCCGATGGCGGTGGCGTAGCGGCCCAGCCTGGTGTGGCGCTGTGCCCACCAGGCCAGCGCGACCACCGCCGCGGCCAGGTAGGTCAGCCGGGTGAAGCCGAACCACCGGCCGCTGGCCCACTGCAGCAGCCACGGATCGGTCACCGCGGGCTGCACCCCCGCGAACAGCACCGTCGCCACCCCGAGCCCGATCGCGGAGACGCCGAGCGTGGTCATGAACGACGGCACCTTCAGGCCGACCGACAGCGCGCCGCTGGCCAGCCCGAACGCGGCGCCCAGCACGACGGCGAGCACGACGCCCAGCCCGCCGAGGTCGAGGGCGGTGCGGCTGTTGGCCACCAGCAGCGACACGGCCAGCGCGCAGGCGCCCATCACGCCCGCGGTCGACAGGTCGATGCAGCCCAGCAAGAGGACATAAGTCGCGCCGACGGTCACCACGGCCAGCACGGCGGCGGCGTCGAGCAGGTTCTGCAGGTTGCCGAGCGTACGGAACTGGGGGCTCAGCGCCGCGAACAGCAGCACCAGCGCCCCCAGCGCCGCGGCGGGGCCGTACGACTCGAGCCTGCTCGTCACCCGAGTGCTCCGGCGACCCGGCTGAAGACGTTGGCGCACTCGAACTCCGACGCCTCCACCTTCGGGGTGGCGAACTGCTGGGCGTTCTCCTTGGTGATGAGGAACTGCTTGGCGAAGAAGGCCCGGTTCTGGGCGGGGATGGTCTTGACGTCGAGTTGGCCGGTGGCCGCGCAGAAGCCCATGGCCAGCCCGATCCCGCCCTGCCAGGGGCCGTCGCTGGAGACCGTCGCGGTCATGGTGCCGTCGCTGACCGCCTTGATCGCGTCGGGGACGGCGTCGATGCCGACGACGGCCACCGTGCCGGACTTGCCCGCGGCCTCGAGTGCCTGCAGCGCCCCGAGCGCCATGTCGTCGTTGGCCGCCCAGATGCCCTTGATCGCGTCGCCGTGCTTGGTCAGCAACGTCTTGGTCAGGTTGAGCGCCTTGGTGCGGTCGAAGTCGGCGGTCTGCTCGTCCAGGAGCTTGACGTTCGGGTTGGCCGACAGCGCGGCCTGCAGCCCGGCGAAGCGGTCCTTGGCGGCGGCGGTGTCGAGGATGCCCTGCAGGGCGACGATGCCTCCGCTGCCGCCGATGGCCTTGATCAGCGCGTCGCCGATCTGCTTGCCCGACTCCTTGCCGTCGTAGGTGATGTGGGCGATCCACTTGTCGTAGTCGGCGGGCTTGAGGTCGGCGGGCTTGTTCCACTGGGTGACCAGGAAGGCGCCCGCGGCCTGCGCCTGCTTGACGATCGGGGTGGTGTCGGAGTCGCCGTTGGGCAGCACGTTGAGCACGGTGCACTGGGCGTTGCCGGTGGCCAGCACCTGCCGGATCTGCTCCTGCTGCTTGGCCGACTCGCCGTCGTAGGTGAGCCGCTGCTGGGCCAGCCCGACCTTGGTGGCGAAGGCGTCGCCGCCGGTCAGCCAGGCGGCCTCGTACGGGTTGGTCTGGTTGCGTACCTGGCCGATGAGCTTGACGTCCTGGGGTTTGCAGCCGCTCGCGGCCGGGGCCGCCGCCGTGTTGCCGTTCCCCGAGCTC
Source organism: Nonomuraea sp. NPDC050663 (assembly GCF_044456985.1). Classification (NCBI taxonomy): domain Bacteria; kingdom Bacillati; phylum Actinomycetota; class Actinomycetes; order Streptosporangiales; family Streptosporangiaceae; genus Nonomuraea; species Nonomuraea sp. NPDC050663. Next base: position 166,114 of record NZ_JBITGL010000007.1, on the reverse strand, counting down.
CCGCAGCCGGCGAGCAGGAGCGAAGCGATCAGGAGGAGGGAGGTGGTGCGTAAGGTGGTCATCTGTGCCGCCTCTGGGGGGTGGGTGATTCTGGGGAGCCGGGGTCAGCGGGCGGTCCAGCCGCCGTCCACGACGAGGACGTGGCCGCTGACGTAGTCGGAGGCGCTGGAGGCCAGGAAGACGGCCGCGCCGACGAGGTCGGCGGGCTCGCCCCAGCGTCCGGCGGGGATGCGGGAGGTGATGTCCTCCGCGCGAAGGGGGTCCTCGCGCAGGGGGCGGGTGTTGTCGGTGACGATGTAGCCGGGGGCGATGGCGTTGACCTGCACGCCGTGTGTGGTCCACTCGTTGGCCAGGGCCCGGGTGAGCCCGGCCACGGCGTGCTTGGTCGCCGTGTAGGAGGCCACCCGCAGTCCTCCCTGGAAGGAGAGCAGGCTCGCCACGTTGATCACCTTGCCGCCGCCGCGGTCGATCATCGGGCCGGCCAGCTGCTGGGTGAGGAAGAACAGGCTGCTGAGGTTGACGGCGACCACGCCGTCCCAGTCGCCGTGGCCGATCGCCCGGGCCTCCCGCCGGTCGATCACTCCGGCGTTGTTGACGAGGATGTCGACACGTTCCCGCTCGGCCAGGCACTCTCCGGCCTGCCGTACCCTCTCCGGGTCGGCGAGGTCCAGGTCGACGATCTTGACGGTACGGCCGGCCTGCTCGATCTGCCTGGCGGTCGGCTCCTGGGAGGCACGGCGGCCCAGCAGGATGAGGTCCGCCCCCGCCTCGGCCAGGCCCACGGCCAGCGAGCGGCCGATGCCGCGCCCGGCACCGGTGACCAGGGCCGTACGGCCTTCCAGGGAGAACAGCGCAGTGCTCACAGGCTCTCCAGGGAGACCGGCGCCAGGTCACCGTAATCGGTGTTCTCGCCCGCCATCGCCCACACGAAGGCGTACGGCGTGCTGCCCGCGCCCGCGTGAATCGACCACGACGGGCTGATGACCGCCTGCCGGTCGGCCACGACGAGATGGCGGGTGGCCCCGGGGCGGCCCAGCAGGTGCACCACCCGCTCCCCCGGAGCCAGCCCTGTATAGAGGTAGATCTCCGTGCGCCGCTCGTGGAGGTGGGGCGGGATGGTGTTCCACACCGAACCGTCGGCGACCACGGTGACCCCGAACTGCAGGCGGCAGGAGGGATGCCCGCCGCCCCAGACGTAGCGGTAGAGGCTGCGCCTGCTGGCCTTGCCGTCCTCGCCCAGCTCGACGGGTTCGATCTGGTCGCGGCCGAACCTGGCCACCGGGTAGGTGGTGTCGGCGGGAGCCGAGACCAGGTAGAAGCAGGCGCCGGAGCCGCTCATCAGCACCTCGCTGCCCTTGCCTGCGTACAGGCCGTCGAGCGGTCCGAGCTTGTGGGCGACGCCGTCGACGGTGACCTCGCCGGGGTCGCCCAGGTTGACGATGCCGAGCTCCCGGCGTTCCAGGTGCCGGGCCGTGCCGACCGGCTCCCACGACGGGATCGCCAGAGGCTCGCCGTCGGGCATCGCGCCGGCGATCACCATGCGGTCCTCGTGCGTGTAGACGCCGCGCACCTCACCCGGCACGAACAGCTCCTCGACCAGGTAGCGGGCGCGTAGTTGCGCCATGGTGGCGGTTTCCACCGAGTCGGGGGCGGTGGCATGCCTGGCCTCCATGACGATCCCTCACATTCATTGACATGAATCGAATTCAAGGATCAGGATGGGCGGGGAGAGGAGGGAAGTCAAGGATGTGAATGAAATCCTGTATCCTGAACGCATGGGTGAGAATCCGGGGGCTCAGCCCGTCAAGTCCGCCGCGCGCGCACTCGACATCCTCGAAGACCTGGCCGCCAACGGGCAGGCGTCGCTGCACGAGCTGACCACCAGGCTCGGGCTGCCCAAAAGCAGCCTCCACGCGCTGCTGCGCACCATGGAGGGGCGCGGCTGGGTGGAGACCGACGCCTCCGGCACGCTGTACGGCCTGGGCATCCAAGCGCTCCTGGTCGGCTCCGCCTACCTCGACGGCGACCTGGTCGTGGGCCGCACCGCGCCACTGCTCGACGACCTGGCCCAGGCGACGGGCGAAACCGTGCACCTGGCCAGGCTGGAAGGCAGCCACGTCGTCTACACGGCCAAGCGGGAATCGGTCCATCCCCTGCGCATGTTCTCGGCCGTCGGGCGGCGCCTGCCCGTCTACTCCACCGCGCTCGGCAGGGCACTCCTGGCCGACATGGACGACGAGCAGGCACGCGCCGCCCTGCCGCCGGCCATCGAACCGGTGACCCCGCACACCATCACCGACCCCGACAAGATCATGAGCCTGCTGCCGGAGGTCCGGCAGCGGGGCTACGCCGTGGAGAACGAAGAGTCCTGCGTCGGGCTCACCTGCATCGCCGTCTCCCTGCCCTTCACCCAGCCGGGCCGCTACGCGATCAGCGTCTCGGTCCCGCTGGCCCGCCTGAACGACACCACCCGCGCGACCATCGCCGAGCACCTGCTGGAAGCCCGCCGCCGGCTGGAGCGGCAACTGACGAGAAGGCCCTGACCCCCCGGGAGTCCCCCATGCCCAACATCACCGTCGAACTGCTCCGCGGCCGCACCCTCGACCAGCGGCGCGAGTTCGTCGCCGCCGTCACCGAGCAGGCCGTCGACATCCTCGGGGCACGCCGGCAGGACGTGCGGATCGTGTTCACCGAGATCGGCGGTGACGACGTGGCCAACGGCGGCGTCCTGGCCGTCGACGACAACTCGCGGGCGGAGGTGCTTGCGCGGGTTCATGGCTCTGAGTAGAGGGCGATTCTCGAGCGGGTCCCGTCTCGAACCCTTCCGGCCGCCAGGTCAACAACACGCTGTTCATGCGCGAACTCGGCTGGGATGAGGCCCTCCACCCGGTACGGCCGGTTCCCCCGCGCGGCTCGGCCGGTTCCCCCGCGCGGCTCGGCCGGTTCCCCTGCGCGGCCGCTCGAATCGCCGGACGTGTGAGGGCGAACCGGCCCACGGGCCGAAGGCTGCCCCGCGCGGAGCAGTTGCTCCGGCCGCCAGAGACGGCTTCGCCCCTCGCCGCGTCGAGCCGGCGCGTGCACCAGCTCGACGACCAACCAGCCAAGTGACCTGCCGCCCCCCTCCATGGATCCACCGGCCACCAACGCCCCGCTGCGGCTCCTTCACCGCCCTGATCGCCGAGCGCCGCGCTCCCGCCCGCCAGGGCCCGGGGGCGACATCGAGGCGCTCGACGATCTCCATCCGGCCGCGCATCTGCTCCACGGAGAAGCCGAGCGGCTTCAGCCGGCGGACCACCATCAGGCGCGCGACGTCGGACTCGGTGTAGAGGCGGAAACCTCCCCGAGAGCAGGCAGAGGGAACGACCAGATAGAGTTGCCGTGGCGAGGTCGGCCTGCCGCCGTCCAGCCCTTGTCCGGTCAGGGGCGGTCGCCCTGGTGAGTCCAATCCCCGCAGGAGAGATGCGTGCGCGAGCCCAGGATGCCCGGCGCCGCCGCCTGCCCGCCATGATGAGGCCGCGCCGCCGGATCTGAGCAGGCCTCCAGCTCCGCTCCCCGCCCTGGCTTGCGCCAGGCCTCCCGCCGACGTGCCGTCCCGGCGCCGGTTTCCTCTCGCATGTCCCGGCCTGCCGCCGGGCCTGCCCCGAGTACGACAGGTACCTGTTCTTTGTCTCCCGCTGTCTCTGTCGCCGCACGGCTCAACGGCCTGAAGCCCGACTGGCTGTCCGATCCGAAGGTCTGGCGCACCGAGGTGCTGGCCGGGCTGGTGGTCGCGCTCGCACTGATCCCCGAGTCGATCTCCTTCTCCATCATCGCCGGAGTCGACCCCGCCGTCGGCCTGTTCGCGTCCTTCACCATGGCCGTGGTCATCTCTGTCGTCGGCGGCCGTCGGGCGATGATCTCAGCTGCCACCGGCGCTGTCGCCCTGGTCATCGCGCCGCTCAACCGCGAGCACGGCTTCGGCTATCTGATCGCCGCGGTCATCCTGGCCGGTGTCTTCCAGGTGATCCTGGGCTCGCTCGGAGTGGCGAGACTGATGCGGTTCGTCCCCCGCTCGGTCATGGTCGGCTTCGTCAACGCGCTCGCCATCCTGATCTTCATGGCCCAGGTCCCCGAGATGAGCGACGTCCCCTGGGCCGTCTACCCGCTCATCGTCGGCGGCCTCGCGCTGATGGTGTTCTTCCCCAAGATCACTACCGTGGTTCCGGCGCCTCTGGTGTCCATCGTGATCCTGACCCTCATCACCGTCGCAGCGGGCATCGCCGTACCGACCGTGCGCGACAAGGGCACCCTGCCCTCCTCCCTGCCGATGCCCAGCCTGCCCGACGTGCCGTTCACCCTCGGTACACTGGCCATCATCGCTCCGTACGCGTTCGCGATGGCACTCGTCGGGCTGATGGAGTCGTTGATGACCGCCAAGCTTGTCGACGACATCACCGACACCCACTCCAACAAGACCCGCGAGTCGATCGGCCAGGGCATCGCCAACATCGTGACCGGCCTGGTCGGCGGCATGGGCGGCTGCGCCATGATCGGCCAAACCATGATCAACGTGAAGGTCTCCGGCGCCCGTACCCGCCTGTCCACCTTCCTGGCGGGCTCGTTCCTCATGGTGCTGTGCGTCGTCTTCGGCCCGGTCGTCTCCGACATCCCCATGGCCGCGCTGATCGCCGTCATGATCATGGTGTCGTTCGCCACCTTCGACTGGCATTCCGTCGCGCCGAAGACCCTTCGGCGGATGCCCGCCGGGGAGATCTCCGTCATGGTGGTCACGGTGGTGGCGGTGGTCGTCACACACAACCTCGCGATCGGCGTCGTGATCGGCTCGATCACCGCCATGGTCATCTTCGCCAAGCGGGTCGCCCATCTGGCCGAGGTCACCGCCATGACCCACCCCGACGGTGCCACGGTCGTCTACCGGGTCACCGGGGAGTTGTTCTTCGCCTCCTCCAACGATCTGGTCGGCCGGTTCCACGACGCCACCGACCCGGACAAGGTGATCATCGACCTGAGCGCTGCGCACATCTGGGACGCCTCGTCCGTCGCGGCCCTGGACGCGATCGAGACCAAGTACGCCCAGCGCGGCAAGAGCGTCGAGATCACCGGCCTGAACGACCCCAGCGCCGACCTGCACGGCAAGCTCACCGGCGAACTCGCCGGCAGCCATTGACCGACCGAGCCGGCGCGCGGAGGCCAGATCACGAGCGACTCCGCCGCAGCTGAACAAGCATCCCTGGAGTCGCTCCGGGAAGGAGATCCTGAGCGCCGCCGGCCTCGAGTCGCATCCCACCGGAGAGGTTCTCGTTCTGGGTGAGCCCGTCGTGGCCGTTCACATCAGCAGCGACGGACAACAACCGTGGCGGCAGGTCCGGACAGCACTGCGAAATCACCATCCCGTCCTCACGTTGGACCGGACAACCGCCTCGGAACGGCAGCTCTTCTTTCCCACCGACCCCCGCAACGCATCGGCCGATGAGCCGACCAGAGCCGCAGCGGTCGACGTCGACGCTCGCATCGCCGCGATCAGCGCTCAGAGGGCCCTGGATGGTTATGACGTCGCTCATCCCGTCGGTCCCCCGCGCGTCCCGGATTCGGCAACAAATCTTGGCCGTCCGCCACGCTCGCTCCCAGGATGGGAGTCAGTGGTGATCACCGTGGACCGGCGGATCCCCGCGGCGTCCGGCGGTGCCGGAAGACACGCCCGGAAGACCGGCGCACACCCGCCATGAACCGCCCACCCCGATCCGTCCGAAGAAGGAACTCCCCTATGCGTCCGACCGCTCCCCCTCCCCTCGACGGCCGCCGATGAGCGTCCAGGCCGATACCCACGAAACCACCTCGCGCGGCCGGCTGCCGTTCGCGGTCTACCTGCTGGCGTTCAGCCTGTTCGCGATGGGTAGCGCCGAGTTCCTGCTGGCCGGCGTCCTGCCCGACGTCGCCGACGACCTCAACATCTCGCTCTCCTCCGCTGGCGCCCTGATCTCCGCGTTCGCCATCGGCGTGGTCATCGGCGGACCGCCCCTGGCGGTCCTGACGCTCCGCTGGCCGCGGCGCACGACGCTGGTCGTCTCGCAGGTCGTGTTCGCCGTCGGCGTGGCGATCGGCCTGGTGACCGACGACTTCGGCGTCTTGATCGTCACCCGCTTCCTGTGCGGTCTGGCCTACGCCGGATTCTGGGCGGTCGCCGCCGTCACCGCCATCGGGCTCGTCACCCCCGACCGTACGGCCCGCGCCTCCGGGGTGGTGGTCAGCGGACTCAGCATCGCCATGGTCGGCGGCGGACCGGCCGGCGCCTTCCTCAGCCACTTCACCGGCTGGGAGGGCGGTTTCTGGGCGGTCGTCGCCCTGACCGTGCTCGGCGCCGTGTCGACGGCTGTCGCGGTCCCCGCGACCACGGCCGCGCAGGAGCCCAGTGTCAGCCGCGAACTGCGCACCATGCGGCAGCCACAGCTGTGGGTGGTGTACGCCGCGACGCTTCTGAGCACCGCGGCGTACATGATCTCGTACAACTACCTCGCGGCGTTCCTCACGGACATCACCGGAGTGGACTCTGTGTGGGTGCCGCCGATCCTCGTCCTGTTCGGTGTCGGCGCCTTCGTCGGGCTGTCGATCGGTGGCCGGATCGCCGACGGGCGACCCCACCACGCCCTTCTCATCGGAGCCGTCGGCATCCTCGTCACCTCGGTGCTGCTCGCGCTCCTCGCCGGACAGCCGATCGCCGTCGTCGTCCTGGTGCTGCTGCTCGGCGTCGCCGGCTTCGTGCTCAACCCGGCCGTCTACGGGCGGGTGTTCACCGTCGCGGCCGGCGCGCCGACGCTCGCCGGAGCCACCGCCGTCTCCATGTTCCAGCTCGGCATCAGCCTGGTCCCGGTCCTCGCGGGAGTCGCCCTCAGCTCCGGCGCCGGCCTGACCGCCATTCCCTGGCTGGGCGCCGGCCTGGCGCTCATCACCATCCCGGTCGTTCTCATCGACCGGACGACGGCCCGCGGTCGGGCGCGGAGCCCGCAGACGAGCGAGAACTGACCTCGCGCTGCACTCCCCGGTCCACGCTCTGAACAGACAAGGTCCTGTACGGCCGGCGGCCGCGGCCTCACCCTGCTGGCCGCCGGGCTTTCGCGACTACGACTGAGCACCATCGAGAGCGGGGCTGGAAGGCCGATCGGCATTCAACCTGATCACAGCCACGCCGTACGTCCGAAACCGCACCCGTTGTTGCGCCTTCAGCAACAGATCGGTCTAATGCACCAGGTGGAGCAGTCACCAGCGATCACCCAGGCTCTGTCCGCCGTCGGTCCCCGCCTCAAGCGGGTCCGTACCGCTCGAGGCGTCACTCTCGCCGCGCTGTCGGAGGCCACCGGCATCTCCAAGAGCACGCTGTCGCGCCTCGAAACGGGGCACCGCCGCCCCAGCCTCGAACTGTTGCTGCCCATCGCTCAGGCTCACCAGGTCCCCCTCGACGAACTGGTCGGCGCTCCGGAGGTGGGCGATCCGCGCGTCCGGCTCAAGCCGCACGCCGTGAACGGCAACACCGTGCTGCCGCTGACCCGCCAGCCCGGCCCGCTGCAGAGCTACAAAATGGTCATTCCGGCGGGCCGCTCCACCCCGGACCTGTGCACCCACGAGGGCTACGAGTGGCTGTACGTCCTCTCCGGACGGCTCCGGCTCGTCCTGGCCGACCACGACCTCGTCCTCGGCCCCGGCGAGGTGGCCGAGTTCGAGACCCGGCTACCGCACTGGTTCGGCAGTACGGGGGACGGACCGGTCGAGGTTCTCAGCATCTTCGGCCGCCAAGGCGAGCGGATGCACATACGTGCCCGCCCGACAAGCCGAACGCCCGCCACCGGCGAGTGAGCCAGGGGCAGGGCGAAGGCGGGGCACGCGACAGCGCGAGCGGAAACCGCCCCAAGCGGCAGTCGACCGCCTGAGCCGCGCCCGCTGCCGAAAAGCGTGGGACCCCTCTCACCCATCCATGCCAACATGCTCGATCATGGTGGAATACGAGACGAGCGACCAGACGCTGGCCGCCATCGCCAGCCAGTACGGGACCACCATCGAGCAGGTACGGCCGCTTCCCGCCGGGATGGCCAACCATGTCTTCCTGCTCGGCGACGACCTGGTCCTGCGCATCCCGCGGACCAAACGGTTCCTCCGGGACCTGGTCAAGGAGGCCGCGGTCATCCCCGTCGCCCGGCAGGCTGGCGTGCGCACTCCGGAAGTTGTCACCTTTGACGACACCTGTTCCCTGGTGGACGTGCCCTACATGGTGCTCACCCGAACGCAGGGAGTGGATCTCGCCCGCATCGAACCACCCACCACCGACATCGAACATCTCCACCGGCAAGTGGGGCGGGAACTGGGCAAACTACACCGGCTCACTCCTGGCGCCTCACCGCCCCTTGCTATCGTCCCGATGGACAGTGGCGCCACAGACCCCTGGGCCCTGACCAGCCACCTCCTCAAAGAAGGCTGGATCGATGCGGAGACCGCCCGCTGGCTCACACACTGGTTCGACCGGCTCTCATCGCACCTCCCCGCGAGCCCGCCCCCAGTCCTGATCCACGGCGACATCGCGCCACAGAACCTGCTCGTCTCCTGGAAGCCGGCTCAGCTCAACGGGATCGTGGACTGGGGCGATGCCGAGTGGGCCGACCCTGCCGTTGACTTCGCCAAGATGCCCCTCACCAGCATCCCGGCCATGCTCGACGGCTACCGGCAGGAGACCGGCCAGGAAGCCTCGTCGAGCACACCGGCTTGGGAAGCTCGCGTGTTGTGGTTCCATCTCACCTGGGCTCTCGGCCGCTTGAAGGATCCGCTCCCGCGCCCGGGCGAACGCCATTGGACCGCGCCGCCGGGCAGCCGGCTTCTCGGCCTGCTCCGCTTCTTCACATCGGCTCCGCCGTACCCCTGGGCCGATCTGTCCTGACGGCCTCAAGCCGCCTCCCGCGACGGGACATCGACCGCCGGGCCTGGTGCCTGCGCCGGGTCCAGGAGAAGGCACCCGTGACGGGGCTCACTTTCTGCTGCGAGAGGACCCCGAAGAGGCCCGATCTCGACCACGACGAGCAGACCCGGCGCCTGGTCGAGGCCGCCGAGGTCCACGAGCCCGAGTGCCTCGACGTGTGCGACGGTCGGCGCCGCCATTGCCGAACGGCACCTCGCGCGCCGTGCCTCGCGCCCTCCAACCTCCTGCCCGCGCAGCCCGCGGCCCTCAAGGCCCTGCGCCGCTCACGGATGCTCGCGGTGGTCACCGCCCACTCGACGCCCTTTCTCCGGGTACTGCAAGCAAGACCGGCACCGCCGAGTACGGCTCGGGTACCGGGGGATGTGGCCTCCTCGGTGGAGGTGGAAGGCGGCGGTGCGGGCTCAGCCATGCCCGCGCCCATCGCCGCGCGGTTCCTCAACTGGCTAGGGCGACTTCGCCGGTTGCGCGGTCATGCTGAAACGGGCTTCCACTCCCGCCTGAGCAGCCCGTACACCCACGAGTCGGAGACCACGCCGTCTACGACACAGTCTTCGCGCAACGTCCCCTCGCGCACGAACCCGACCTTCTCCAGAACCCTTGCGGATGCCACGTTGCGCGTGTCGGCCTCGGCCTGCACCCGATTGAGGTCCAGCGTGTCGAACCCCCACCCCAGCAAGGCTTGCATGGCTTCCGTCGCATAGCCGTTGCCCCACATCGCCTCCTCGATGCAGTAGCCCAGCGACGCACTGCGGAAGTCGGGATCCCATTCGATCAGTCCGCCCCACCCGACGAAGACCCCATCGGAGGCACGGTCGATGGCCACCCGCACCCCCTCGCCCTCATCGGCCAGCTTCTGGCACCTGGCGATGAACAGCTCGGCACGAGAGCGCTCCTTCCACGGCGCGGAGTCCCAATATCGCATCACGAGGGGGCTGCTGTGCATGGCGTAGAGGCGGTCGGCGTCGGCGTTCGCGACGGGGCGAAGTCGCAGGCGGGAGGTGTGCAGGGTGGGGGTCGTCAAAGACATGCGCGACATCGTGTGACATCGCGAGGCGGACGGGCAACCGAATATTCTCCGCGGGATCGTGGCCTCATCCCGATGAAGAGGGCGTCGAGGGCATCGGCTCCGGCGAGTACGCTGAGGCGCTCGCGGACGCTATGACCGCCGGAGGGCGCACGCTTCGCGCTGATCAAGGCAACGGCCATCCCCGGCCAGGTAGCTCTCCAAGTTCTCGGCCATTTACCGCTGGAATTCACACACTTCGTCGGCAAGACCGTCAAACGCGGCCGCACACTCGCAGAACTACAACGATCTGGAGGACAAGGATCAAGCTATGCCGGGGCGGGCCGGGGCCGACATGCCGGCCATCAGGCCCTCCGCCTCGGCCCGCAGGTCCTCCTGCACGGAACCACGGCATCCACCCGCCGTTGCAAGCGCCGACCCCAGGGATCTCCGGGGCTACCAGATGATGGCCGCACTCTGGGGGACCCCCGGGATAGGTGCCCCGAGGCCAGGAGCGCGGATGCGCCGGGTCTGGCCCCTGGAGCGGATCGAACGTCCTACGCGTTGCTGCTCGTTTCCCGTTCGCACGACGCGCCCTCGCCGTATCGGCGTCGGCGTAGGCGGGCTCGTCGTAGCCAGGCGGGACGTGAAGGGCTCGGTCTGCGGGAAGACCCACCGGCTCAGCCGAGGAAGACCACCTGGAAGCCGATGTTCGACAGTGCCGTGAACATGCAGGGCTGGGTGCCGAACACGTTGTGGCAAGGGCCCGGACCCCAGGAAGTGACGTCTCCGTCGGGGGTCAGGCGCACGGTCGCTCCGGCGGGCACCATGTGCAGGCAATGCCAGACAGAGCAGGTGCCGGTGGGTGTTCCGTTGACGTGGACGCTCACCGAGCCGTAGGCGCCGCGCAGGTCCAGGCTCACGGCGACGTCCGCGTTGGCGCGGGCGGTGCCGGCGGGGAGGACGGCCGCGGCGATCAACGCGGAGGCGAGGAATGAGCCTGCCCGCCGCCGGATCCGCCGCATTCGCCGCTGGTCGAGCCGGCTCGGAGCGAAAGTCGATGCTGTGGTCATGGGTGTGGACCCTCCGTGATTAGGGATGGGGGTGACCAGCTTCGGGTGCTGGTCGTCGATGTTTCGACGGTGAGGTGTCATGCCGCCGCTCCGCCACGGTCGCCGGATCATCCGTACAAGCCCGTACAAGACGGCTGTAACCAGTTGTGATCGGGCGGCGACATACAGGGGGCGCCGGTCGACGGCGCCTAGCCGGGCGATCGTAGAGGAGACCGTGTGTCCAAGTCCGCCGACGCCGATCAGGACGGTCCTGATCGGGACCGTCCTGATCCGAGCCCTTCCCACGCGGGGCGCCCCGATCCGGACGGGATCGCCACCCGCCAGGAGTTCGCGCGCGAGCTCTCCTCCCTGCGCGATCAGGCCGGGCTGACCGTACGGCAGGTGGCGGCCAAGGCCGGTGCGTACGGCTCGCACAGCACCCTCGGCGACTGGTTCGCGGGCCGCGGGCTGCCGTCAACGTCCTCGCGCGACCTGCTGGTGCGGGTGCTGGAGGTGTGCGGCGTGGCCGATCCGGCGGAGGCCGGCGCGTGGCTGGCCGCCTGGCGGCGGGTGCGGCGAGCGCCCGGCCGCCGCGTCGCCGGGCCCGAGCCGTACCGGGGACTGGCCGCCTTCCAGCCGGAGGACTCGGGCTGGTTCTTCGGGCGGCGCGCGCTGACCGGCCGGCTGCTGGAGCAGGTGGCCGGGATGCGGGCGGAGGGCGGAGGGGTACGGCTGGTCGTGGGGGCCTCCGGGTCGGGCAAGTCCTCCCTGCTGCGGGCCGGCGTGGTCGCGGCCCTCCGCGACGGCGCCCTGCCCGGGTCGGCGAACTGGCCGGTGGTCGTGACCGTTCCCGGCGCGCGGCCGGTGGCCGAGCTGGCCGACCGGCTGGCGGCCCTGACCGGCGGGCCGGCGGCCGAGATCGCCGCGACCCTCCGCGAGGACCCCGGCGCCGCGGCACGGTACGCCGCCCGCGCCGGAGCCGGGGACCGGCCGCCGGTGCTGGTGGTGGACCAGTTCGAGGAGGTGTTCACCGAGTGCGCGGACGAGGCGGAGCGGCGAGCCTTCATCGCCGCCGTGGATGCCGTGGCCACGCCGCCCGGTGGCGCGCTCGTGCTGCTGGGGCTGCGTGCCGACTTCTACGCGGCGGCGCTGCGGCATCCGGAGCTGGTCGCACTCGCGCAGAGCGGCCAGCTCGCCGTCGGCCCGATGGAGGAGGCGGAACTGCGCGAGGCCATCGTGGAGCCGGCCAGGCGTGCCGGCGTCGAGATCGAGGACGCTCTGGTCGAGCTGCTGCTGCGGCAGGTCGCCCCGTCCGGGGGCGTCGCCACGGACGACGGCGCGCACGAGGCCGGCGTGCTCCCGCTGCTGTCCCACGCCCTGTACACCACCTGGCGCCAGGGGCAGGGCCGGAGCATGACCGTGGCCGCCTACCACGCGGTGGGTGGCATCGAGGGCGCGGTGGCGGCCAGTGCGGACGCCGTCCACGACGGGCTCGGCGCCCGTCGCCGCGAGCTGGCCCGACGGCTCTTCCTGCATCTGGTACACGTCGCGCCCGACGCCGCCGACACCCGGCGCAGGGCCACCGTGGCCGAGCTGCTCGACGGCTGCGACGGCGAGGAGGCGGCCGAGATGGAGGAGGTCCTCGACCGGTTCGTCGCGCGGCGGCTCATCACCGCGGGCGCGGACACCGTCGAGATCAGCCATGAGGCCCTGCTGCGCGCCTGGCCGCTGCTGCGGTCCTGGGTGGACGCCGACCGCGCCGGGCTGGTCGTCGCGCGCCGGCTCGCCGCCGACGCCGCGGCCTGGGCGCGCCTGCACCGCGATCCCGACGCGCTCTATCGCGGCGGGCGCCTCGTCGCGGCGCGGGAATGGGCCGACGACTACGGCGGGCGGCTTCCGGCGGACGCGCGGGAATTCCTGGAGGCGAGCGTCCGCCAGTCCCGGCGGCGGACCCGCCGGTTGCACCAGGTCGTCGCCACGCTGGCGACCCTGCTGGTACTGGCCCTGGTCGCGTCAGGGGTGGCGGTACGCGCCCAGCGTGCCGCCACCGACGCCGAGCGCACCGCCACTTCCCAGCGCGACCAGGCGCTCTCGCGGAAGGCGGCGGCGGACGCGGGCGCGCTGCGCACCGGCGATCCGGGCTTGGCCGCGCAGCTCGCCCTGGCCGCCTACCGGCTGTCCCCCACCGCCGACGCCGAGGGCGGCCTGCTCAGCGCGGTGGCCGGGATGCCGGCGACCCTGCTGACCGGCCACGAGAACGCCGTCTACGGGGCGGCGTTCCAGCCCGGCGGGGGCCTGCTGGCCACGGCGAGCACGGATGGCACCACGCGCCTGTGGGACGTGCGCCTCCCGCAGCGCTCACAGGGGCTGGCGGTGCTGCGCGGCCACGTCGGGCCGGCGCTGGCGGTGGCGTTCGCGCCTGGCGGGCGTGTCCTGGCCACGGCCGGTGACGATCGCACCGTCCGGCTGTGGGAGGTGAGCGACCCGCGCGCTCCGCGCACGCTGGCCGTACTGCCCGGCCACACCCAGGGCATCCGGTACGTGTCGTTCAGCCCGGACGGCCGCACCCTGGCGTCGGCGGGCCATGACGGCGTCCCGCGATTGTGGGACGTGTCCGACCCCTTACGCGCGCGCCTGGCCGCCGAGCTGCCCGTCGAGCCCGGCTCCATGACCACGGCGGCCTTGGCCCCCGCCGCGGACATCCTGGTCAGCGCCGGGCCCGGCGGGGCCGCGCGCCTGTGGGACGTCGCCGATCCGCGCCGTCCCCGCCCCCTGGCCGACCTCGACGGCCACACCGCCACGATCCTGGCCGCCCGGTTCAGCCCGGACGGCCGCACCCTCGCCACCGCCGGCTTCGACAACACGGTACGGCTCTGGGACGTCGGCCGCCCCCGGGAGCCGGAGCCGATCGGCACCCTCACCGGGCGCACCAACGGCGTCGCGGCGCTGGCGTTCAGCCCGGACGGCCGGCGGCTCGCCAGCGGCGGCTATGACATGACCGTCCGGCTGTGGGACCTCCAACGGCCGGCCAGCGTCCCGCTGACCCTGACCGGGCACGCCGAGACGGTCCTCGGCGCGGAGTTCCGGCCCGGCGGCGAGACGCTCGCCACCACCTCCAGGGACGGAAGCGTCCGGTTGTGGGACCTGCGGGCGCCGCTGATCGGCGGGCAGGACGGCACCGTCTTCACGGTCGCCGTCAGCCCCGACGGCCGCACCCTGGTCACGGGCGCGGACCGGACGGCGCGGCTGTGGAGCCTCGTCCCGGGACGCCCGCCCGCGCCGGGGCCCGTCCTGGCAGGCCACACCGACGGCATCGTGAGGGCGGTGTGGCGGCCGGACGGCGAGGTGCTCGCCACCGCCGGCCTCGACTTCACCGTACGGCTCTGGCAGGCCGGCGCGGGCGGGAAGGACGGCCCGCTGGCCACCATCGAGGCCCACACCGACAACGTGTACTCGGCCGCCTTCGACCCGTCCGGGCGGATCCTGGTCACGGTGGGCGCCGACCGCGCCCTGCGCACCTGGGACGTCTCCGACCCGCGCCACCCGAGGCCGCTGGCGACGGTCACCGGGCACGGCGACACCGTCCTCGCGGTGGCCTTCTCCCCCGACGGGCGCGCCCTGGCCACCGGCGGCGCCGACCGTGCCGTCCGGCTGTGGGACGTCACCGACCCTCGCCGCCCGGCCGTCACCACCACGCTGGCCGGCCACCGCAACGCCGTCAACGACGTGGCGTTCAGCCCGGACGGCCGCCGACTGGCCTCGGCGGGCGCGGACGGCGTGGTCCTGCTACACGACCTCGCCGCCCGGCCCGCGCGGGCGCCCGTGCCGCTGACCGGCCACACCAGCGCCGTCGCGGCCGTGGCCTTCCACCCGGAGGGGCGCCGGCTGGCCTCGGCCGGCTTCGACGGCACCGTGCACCTGTGGGACCTCACGCGGGCCGGTCGGCCGGACGCCGCCGTCACTCTGCGCGGCCACACCGGCCGGGTGTACGCCGCCGCGTTCAGCCCGGACGGCCGCACGCTGATCACCGGCGGCGTGGACGCGGCCGTCCGGCTCTGGGAGACCGACATCGGCCGTGCCGCCGGGCAGGCCTGCGCGCTCGCCCATCCGGTGATCAGCGCGGCGGAGTGGGCCCGCCGCCTGCCCGGGCTGCCCTACCGTCCCCCGTGCCCGTGACCGAGGCGCACGGGGTCATGTCCCGGGGCTCCCCGCCCGGCTCAGGGCTCGACGACGCCGACGGCGAACGCGTAGTCGTCGAGGACGAACTGGCTGATGCCCGAGATGCGCAGGGCCTGCACCCGCACCGTGTAGTTGCCCGGGGCCAAGGAGGGGGAGAACCGTTCGAGGGCGCGCGCCTCCTCCTCACCGTCGGGGGTGTCGAACTTGTAGTCGGTGCTCGCGACCGGTTGCAGCTCGATGGTCGTCCCGGCGGAGTTGACCGCGACGATGCGGACCGAACACCAGGCGCCGGCCGCGCCTGCGCAGAGCGACTCGGCGGTGAAGCGGGCGTCGACGAACCGGGTCGTCCCCGCGGGCACGGTGATGTTGACGGCCGCCGTCGGGATGTTCCCCCAGGCACCGATGGTCTGGGCGGTCCAGGGGCTGCTCTCGCCGGCGAAGTGCTGCACGCTGGTGTGCGTGCCCGATTGCGAGCTGGCCACGGCCTGGGCCGCCGTGACCGTCAGGGCGAGAACTCCGGATAGCGCCGCCGCGGCGGACACGACCTTGACGAGACTGGGCAACGGGTTCCCCTCTCTGGTGGCGCGAAGCCATGCGCTCCGCGACGGGTGGTTACCGGAACCACGTTGACGAGAACGCGGCGGCCGAAGAAGCCCTGGCGGCATCATCCGTACAAGCCCGTACAGGGACCGACGGCGCGTACATCGCCGTTCTGTCGATCACATCCCAGAGCCAGATTCGCGCCAGACCGCCATCACCTGGGCGTACTCCTCAGGCGGGCCTCACCGATGCTCATGATGGATTACGTGTTGGGGGGTGACAGGCTGGTCGACGACGTCCTTGCCGGTCAGAGCATGTTCTTGATGGGCTGGGGTGTTTCCGGCACGGGCTGGGCGAGGAGTCCGTCCGCCTCCTTTGGGGTGAGCAGGCGAGCGTCACGCAGGAGGCGGACGGACTCCTCCCACTGTTCCCGGGCTTCGCCGTACCGTTCGAGGTCGTGCAGCGTGGTGCCGAACCACCATCGTGAGATGGCTTCCTTCAGGCGGTATCCCGACTCGCGGAGCAGCCGTACGGCCGTCGCGTAGCTCTCCACCGCCTCGGGCAGCCGACCGGCGTGGCGGTAGACGTCACCCAGCGAGTCGTGTGCCGAGCCCCCACCGGTGCGCGGGTCCGCCTTCGGCCACAGCTCCACCAACTGGTGTGCTTCGGCGATCGCCTCGTCGAAGCGCCCCTGGCGTGAGTAGACGTGAACCCTGTTATTGCGGATCGCGGCCGTGGCCGCAGGGCGCTCGACGTGGTCGATGAGCGTCAGAGCGGACTCCAGGTAGGTGAGCGCGTCGTCGAGACGACCCATGATCGTGTGGATGACGCCGAGGTTGTTGAGGGCTCCCACCTTCCTCTGGGGGAGTTCCGCACGGTCCCAATCGGTGAGAGCCGTCTTCAGCTGCTCGATCGCAGCGTCGTAGTGGCCCTGGTCCCGGTAGACCCAGCCGAGGAAGCTACGGAGCTGGGCCTTGTCCTCCCATGCCGCGATGCGGTCGGCCATGTCGATGGCGTGCGTGTAGATGTCGGCCAGTTGGGTGTGCCAGCCCTGGTAGCTGAAGGGCCAGTGGAGTCCGATGACCAGGCCGATGGCGGTCGCCGGGTCGGGGCCGGCCAGCGCCTGCTGCGCGGCGACGAGCAGGTTGTCCCGCTCGTCCTGGACCCATCGTTCCGCCTCGGCCGAGTCCTCGAAGATGATGTCGGGCAGCTCGACGGGGGGTCGCGGGACGGGGTCGATGGCAAGCATGGTGCTCGCCATCCAGATGGTGATCAGGTAGTGGTGAAACGCGCGCCGTACGGCGGCGGTGCGCTCCTCCTGCGGCAGGTCCTGGCGCGCGCGTTCGCGGGCGTAGAGTCCGACCAGGTCGTGGAACCGGTAACGGTCGAGTCCAGCGGCCTCAAGGAGACGGGCGTCCTGCAAGCGCTCCAGGGCGGCTTCGGCGCGGTGGTGCGGCCAGCCGGTCAGGGCGGCGGTGGCCGCAGGGGTGTGGATGGGCAGGCCCAGGAGGCCGAGCAGGGGCAACAGGTGGGCGGCGTCACGGCCAGCGGGTTCTTCTCGGAGGTGGTGGTGGCTGACCGCAATACTGGCGCGGACGGCCAGATCGGCGTACTCCAGCACGTCCAGGCGGCGGGTGGCGTCGGCCAGGCGGGCTTCCAGGTCGGACAGCGCCCAGTCGGGTCGGGCGGCCAAGCGGGCGCCGACGATCCGCAGGGCGAGAGGGAAACCGCCGCACAGGCGGACGATCCCCTCGGCCGCCTGCGGTTCGGCGCGGACCCGGCCGGGTCCGGCCAGGCGGGACAGCAGCGCAGCGGCGTCGGCGGCGTTCAGGTTGCTCAGCCGGAGGTGGCGGGCGTTGTCCAGGGTGGTCAGCGGGTCGCGGCTGGTGACGAGGACTCGGCAGCCGGGTCCTGCGGGGATGAGCGGGCGGATCTGGCGAACGTCGCGGGCGTTGTCAAGGATGACCAGCAGGTTGCAGGTCGTGGTCAGGGAGCGGTAGCGGGCGGCGGCCTCACCCGGGTCAGCGGGGACGGCGGCACCGTCCAAGCCGAGGGAGCGCAGCAGGTGGCGCAATGCTTGGGCCGGGGTCAGCGGGTCGAGGCCGGGGGTGGAGCCATGCAGGTTGAGGTAGATGACGCCGTCGGTGAACCGGGCGGCCATCGCGTGGGCGACATGGACGGCCAGGGCGGATTTGCCGACGCCGCCAGGCCCGTCGATCACGGTGACGGCAGGGGCGTGGGCGGGCTCATCGGCGGGGCCGAGTGCAGTGCGCAGGCGGTGGATCTCGGTGGCGCGGGCGGTGAAGGCGTGGGTGTCGGCGGGCAGTTCGGCCGGGACGTACGGCTCGCTGACCGTGACCTGCTGGGCCGGGGTGGTCAGGTCGAGGACGGGGTCCTTGACCAGGACGGCCTGCTGCAGGCGGCGCAGTTCGGTGCCGGGTTCGATGCCGAGCTCGGAGATCATGATGCGGCGAGTGGTCTGGTAGACGGCGAGCGCCTCGGAGGGGCGGCCGGCACGGTGCAGGGCGAGCATGAGCTGGGCGGCGGGGCGTTCGCGCAGGGGGTGGGCGCGCACGTGTGCGGCCAGGTCGGCGGCCGCCGCATGGTGGTCACCTGCGGCCAGGCGGAGATCGGCGTGGTCTTCCAGGACGGCTAAGTGTTCCTCTTCTAGGCGGGTGGCTTCGATCCGTGCCCAGGGGGCGGTCAGTCCGGCCAGCGGCTCGCCGCGCCGCAACTGCAGGGCCGTGCGGAACAGGGCGTCCGCGGCGGCGCTGCCGCCTTGTGCCTGGGCGGTGCGGGCGCGTTTGACCAGCCGGGTAAACAGGTGGGCGTCGACCTGGTCGGGTTCGAGCGCGAGCCGGTAGCCACCGGGCACAGTCTGGATGATCTCTTCGGCGGTGTGCGGCGCGAGGGTTTCACGTAGTTTGGAGATCACGATGTGTAGCTGCTTGGCCGCGGTCGCCGCGGAGCCGTCTTCCCAGATGTCAGTGAGGATCCGCTCGGTGTGGACGACCTGCCTGACGTTCAGCGCGAGTCTGGCCAGCACGCCGATGCGTCGGTGCCCGGCGATCCGGACCGGCTCGCCACCGGCCAGGACCTGCCACGGGCCGAGGAACCTGATCTCCAGCGCCATGCGGAGCGCCTCCATCCTTCAACGGAATCGGCATTGTAACGAGATGATCGGGCTCGTTCGCGGCAATGGCGGAGGAACGCCGCCTTCGCGCGCATGCCGGTGCCTTGTAGGACATACGTGTGTCTAGACCTGCAGACTTAGGGGACTTTGCAGCAGGCTCAGCAGGTTGCCGATCATCGAGATGATCACAGCTGGACAGCCCCATGGCGGTTTTCCTACCGGCCCGCGTCTGGCAATCCGCCGATCTCGTCGGGGTGCGCAGATCGGTGGCGCAGCACTCCACGTGATGCCTCGATCACCGACCGTTCTCCAGCGCTGCGAGCGTTCGCGCGATACGAGGCTGGCCGTACACAGACCTTTGGGACAGGTGCATGCCCAAGATCGGGGCTTCCTGCGGCCTGCACGAGGGAGAGATCTTCGGTCTCGCGCTGGAAGACTTCGACTTCACACAGAGGGTCGTTCGAGTACGGAGACAGATCAAGTACCGGACCTACAGCGAACAGATCTGGAACCCGCCCTTGTCGCCTCGGGCATCACCGCCCCGCCCATCCGCACACCCAAGCCGGAACAGCCCGGCCGCGACGGCCAACCCCGTACTCGCCCGCGCTATCTGACCACCCGCCGCGAAGGAACTCATCAGCTCCGCCACTACTACGCCAGCATCACCCTCGCGGGAGGCGTCTCGACCAAAGAACTCACCGAGCACCTCGGCCACGCCGACCCGGCAGGGGCGCGTTTTCGCTGGTCAACCTAGCGAACAGGGAGTCCAGTAACCGCGCGCCCGATGATCAACCGCTGGATCTCCGAAGTCCCCTCGAAGATGGTGTAAATCTTCGCATCCCGATGAAACCTCTCCACCGGATGCTCCCGCGTGTACCCCGCCCCGCCCAAGATCTGCACCGCCTGCTCCGTCACCCACACCGCCGTCTCCCCCGCCACCAGCTTCGACATCGACCCTTCCGCCTGGTCGAACTGCCGCCCGTTCCGCGCCATCCACGCCGCTCGCCACGTGAGCAGCCGCGCCACGTCCACGCGCGTCGCCATGTCGGCGAGCATGAACGCGATCGCCTGGTTCTCGCCGATCTTGCGGCCGAACTGCTCGCGCTCCCGTGCGTAGTCGCGGGCGTATTCGAAGGCGGCGCGTGCGATGCCGACGGCCATGGCGGCGACGGAGGGCCGGGTGGTCTCGAAGGTGCGCATGGCCGCCTGGTGGCCGGTGCGTTCGCCGGCGCGGGCGCGGGCGAGGCGGGCTTCGAGCTTGTCCAGACCGCCGAGCAGGCATGATTCGGGCACGCGGACGTCTTCGAGCACGACCTCGGCGGTGTGGGAGGCACGGATGCCGTGTTTGCGGAACTTCTGGCCCATCGAGAGTCCGGGTGTGCCGGGCGGGATGACGAAGGTCGCCTGGCCGCGGGTGCCGAGGGAGGGGTCGACCGAGGCGACGACGACGTGGACCTCGGCGATGCCGCCGTTGGTGGCCCAGGTCTTTACGCCGTTGAGCACCCAGTCGGAGCCGTCGCGTACGGCACGCGTGCGGATGGCGCCGACGTCGGATCCGGCGTCGGGTTCCGAGGCGCAGAAGGCTCCGAGCTTGACGTCGTCGGGGGTGCCGAACATGCGCGGCAGCCACTCCCCCATCTGCTCGTTCGTGCCGTTCGCGGACAGGGCCGCGGCGGCCAGGCCGGTGCCGACAATGGACAGGCCAATGCCGGCGTCGCCCCAGAAGATCTCCTCGAAGGCGACCGGCAGGGCCAGGCCCGAGGGCTCGAACCACTGGGTGGCGAAGAAGTCGAGCGAGTAGAGCCCGATCTTGGCGGCTTCCTGAATGACGGGCCACGGGGTCTCTTCGCGTTCGTCCCATTCGGCGCCGGCGGGGCGGATGACGTCGCGGGCGAAGGTGCGCACCCAATCGCGGACCTCGATCACGTCGGGGCTGAGTTCCGGGTTGAAGCCGGTCATGGGGGACTCCTTACGTGTTACTTCGGGTAACACCCTACCGGTCGGTAGAAGCCCGGGAGAAGCCTTGCTGTGAGTAACATGGCCGTCACTCATGAAGCGCTCGATCGTCGCCCTGCTCGCCCTGGCAGCCGGATTCCTGCTGCTGCCGGGTCACGACGCCACGCGGGCGACGGCCTGGTTCGACAGCGCGGTGGGGCTGTATCCCGGCTCCGACGTGCGGGTGCTCGGCGTGAAGGTGGGCCGGGTGGCCGAGGTCACGCCGATGGGGACCCGGGTGCGGGTGGTGCTGGAGTACGACGGCAAGGTGCCCGCCGACGCCGAGGCGGTGCTGGTGGCCAGGTCCGTGGTGGCCGACCGATATGTGCAGCTGGCTCCGCCGTACACCTCGGGGCCGGTGCTGGCCGACGGCGGCACGCTCGGGCGGACGCGGGTGCCGGTGGAGATCGACGAGGCGATGGCCGCCTTCGACGAGCTGGCGCGGGCGCTCGGACCGGACAGCGGCGGGGGGCTCGCCCGGTTGCTGGGGGTTTCGGCGGAGACGTTCGAGGGCCAGGGCACGAAGGCCGCCGAGACCGTCGAAGGGCTCGCGCGGGCGGCAGAGGCGCTGACGTCCGGGCGGGAGGAGTTCGGGCAGACCGTGCGCAACCTGGCGGCGATCACCGAGACCATGGCGCGCGACGACGCCGCTATCCGCCGGTTCATGGGCGATCTGGCCACGGTGTCGGGGCAGCTCAAGGGTGAGCGCGAGGAGTTGCGCGCCATGCTGGTAGCCCTGTCGGGCACGCTGACACGGGTGGCCGGGTTCGTCGAGGACAACCGCGGCGAGATCAGCGCGAACGCGAAGGACCTGTCTCGGATCACGGGGCTGCTGTCCAGGCACCGGCGCTCGATCGAGACCTTCCTGAGTACGGCTCCGCTGGCGATCAACAACGCGAGCAACGCCTACGATCCGCAGTCGGGGACGTTCCGGGCGCGGATCGATCTCAACGGGCAGACCGATGACATGGCGATGTGGTTGTGCTCGCTGGCCTACTCGCTCGGCACGCCGCCCTCGCAGTGCGAGCCCCTGCTGGAACCGCTCAACCCGCTCGGGCGGGCGCTCGGCTCCGCAGGGATCGACCTCTCCGGGCTGGTCGCGCGGGACGAGCCCGGAGAGAAGACCGATCTGACGCTCGGCGGCCTGGCGAGACCGCCGGGAGGACGCTAGGTCCGCCGGGGGGTGACGCTAGCCTCGTCCAGATGGCGCTAGGTCTGCCTGGATGCCGCTAGGGTCGCCCGGACGGCGCTAGGTCTGCCCGGATGGCGCTAGGTCCACCCGGAATGCCGATAGGGTCGCCCGGATGGCGCTAGGTTCGCCACGATGACGCGAAAGCCCGCATGACGCTAGGGCCGCGTCGCCGGTGTGGTGCTGCGCGTGGTCGGCAGTACGGCGAGCGCCGCCAGCACCATGAGCGCCGCCAAGCCGTACATGAGCCAGGCGAATCCCGGGAACAGGCCCGCGACCTGCGGCCCGAGCGCGCCACCTGCAGCGATCGACGCCGAGAACAGGGCGATGGCGGTGCCGCGCGCCGATCCGGCGCCCTCCGAGACGGACTCGTTGAGCGACGGCAGGCCCGCGGTGATCGCCGCGATGTAGACGGCCAGCAGCACCGCCAGCCCGACCGTGCCGGGCATGATCCATCCGGTGAGCGCCAGCGCGGCGGCCGCGGCCAGCAGGAACACGACCGCGCGGCGAGGCGCGCGCACGTCACGCACGAACGGCATCAGCAGCGGAACCAGGATCATGGACGGCAGCCCTGCAGCCCGCAACCACAACAGCTCGCTGGATGACGACATGACGCCCGAGAGCTGCAACCCGGTGTAGACCGCCACGAATCCGGCCAGGAGCAGCAGGCTGGCCAGGTATCGCGGGCCGAGGGTACGACTGACCAGCAGCGACGGCATGATCCGGTACGTCGCCCAGATCGAGCGTGCCCGGGTGGGCGGCACGTCGGGGAGCATGACCGCGGGCAGAGCGGCTGTCGCCGCGGCGAGTCCGGCGGCCGACAGCAGGAACAGCCCTCGCCAGCCGATCAGGCCGCTGAGCGCCTGGGCGGCGATCTGCAGCAGCACGGCGGAGGCGAGGAAGGCGCCCGTCACGGCGGTGAGGGCGACCGTGCGGTGGCGCGGGTCCAGGCGGGTGGCCAGGTAGGCCATGCCGACGGGCGGGAAGGCGGCGACGAGGAGGCCCTGCAGCACGCGCAGGGCGATCGCGGCCTCCGGCCCTGGGCTCGCGGCGACCAAGGCGGTTGCCAGGGCGGCCAGCGGCATGCCCCACATCAGCACCCTGCGCTGGCCGTACCGGTCGGAAAGCGGTCCGAACAGCAGGAACCCGGCGCCGTAGCCGAGGGCGAAGGCGGTCACAAGCCAGGTGAGGCCGCCGGCGCCTCCTCCCCAGCCGCCGGCGCCTCCTCCCCAGCCATCGGCCATGGCGGGCAGAAGGGGGATCACGACGTAGAGCTGGCCGGAGACGATCAAGGCGGTCAACACGAAGAGGTTCAGGGTCGGCGCCGTTCTGGCGTGCCGTGATTGCGCATGCGTGGCGGTCTTCATGGTTCACGGACGCTAGCCAACCAACCAGTTGGATGTCAACCAACTGGTTGGTAGCGCTAGGATGGCCTCATGCCGCCCAAGGACTCCACCTCCGCCACCCGCGCCGCCCTCCTCGACGCCGCCCGTCGCGAGTTCGCCGCTCACGGCATCGCCGGCGCCCGCGTCGACCGCATCGCCGAGCTGGCAGGGGTCAACAAGGAGCGCATCTACGGGCATTTCGGCAACAAGGAGAAGCTCTTCGACGCGGTGATCACCGACGCGCTCGACGACCTCACCGCGCAGATCGCCCTGCCAGGAGCCGATCCCGTCGACTACGTCACGCGGCTGAGCGGCTACTACGACAAGCATCCCGAGGTGGTGCGGCTGCTGATGTGGGAGGCGCTCAACTATCGCGGGCAGGAGCTGCTGCCCGGGCAGGAGACCCGGGTGGAGCGGTGCCGCCGCAAGAACGCCTCGCTGGCCGAGGGGCTGGGCCAGGAGCCGTCGGAGAGTACGGCTCGCACGTTGTTCGTGCTGACGGGGCTGGCGTTGCTGCCGTCGATGTTGCCGCAGCTGGCCCGCATCATGGTCGGGGAGGGTGACGGGGAGCACGAGGCGCTCCGGGAGCATGTCAGCGCCTTCACCGCGGCCGCCCTGAACGGCGGTCGGCAGGGCCCGCCTTCGTAGACGAAGAACCCGCCGTACCGCGCAGGGCGCCCGCTGGACACGGCCGATGCGTCCTCCGCCGCGAGCGGGAGGCACTCGTCGGATCGCCGCCACGCGGTCGAGCGGGAGAGCGCGGGGCCCACCTCTCGCTCCCGGCGGAGGAGGGTGCGGGAGGTGCGCACCTCCCGGACCCCACGGAGGAGGGTGCGCATGCCAGTGACCTCCTGGCCAACCGCGGCCTGCGGGGGCGGCGACTACGAGGACCGACCAGCCCCCAGCACGCGCACCTCCCCTTCCGGCAACTTGCCCCACCAGTGGGAGTACCGCCGGTAGACCGCCGGATCGCGCCCCCACAGGAACGCGACCAGCGCCCGGGCCTCCATCTCGAGCTCCGCCCACCCGCGATCGCCGATCGGCCGGAAGGCGGTCGCCTCGATGCCGCCCTCGACGGGCCGCCACACCCCGGCCACGTAGCCGTCGACGAGCAGGGTCGGCAGCACGTCGCCGTTCTGCCGGATCACCAGCCGCCGCAGGTCGGGCGGGATCACGCGGCTGCGGTCGGAGTAGGCGAGCAGGACGCTGTCCCACATGGGCAGGAGCCGGGCGGGCGCCTCCACCTCCTCGCCGGGCAGCAGCCCGCCTGGCACGTCGTACAGCACGGCCCCGCCGGGCCCTTCGAGGGTGTCGAGGCCCGCCACCGCCTCGCGGACCACCGCCCTGCCGAGCAGGCTGAACTGTGCGACGTCGAGCACCGAGGCCGGGCCGAACGCCTGCAGGTAGCGTCTGACCAGCCGGCGCACCGACTCCTGCCTGCTCTCGTCGGGCAGGATCGGCAGGCGGGTGGCGGCGTAGGAGCCGCGCGGGCCGAACGACCAGGGGCCGCCGGTCGGGATGTGGTGGAGCGGCGCGAAGGTGCGCAGCGCCCACCACAGGCGGGGCTGGGCGATGCCGAGGCGTTCGCGGATCAGCTCCTCCATCTCGGCCTTGGCGCGCGGGGTGGCCGCGAAGCCGAGCAGGTGCGGCAGGAGCGCGTCGGCGTCGGCGACGGTGAGTCCGGCGCCGGTGTAGCGGCGGTCGTAGAGGCGTGAGCCGCGCAGGCTGGGCACCATGGCGTTGTGCAGGGCCGGGTAGTCGTCGGCGTAAACGGCGTGCAGGGTGATGCGCATCAGCGTCGCCTTGACCACCTCGCGGGCGGCGAAGGCGGCGTCGAGGTCGGCGGGGTCGAACCCGGCGAGCCGGTTCCACAGGGCGAGGTACGGCGAGGCGGCCTCCTGCGCCTGCAGCGCGCCGACGCGCCGGACGGCCTCGGGCACCGGCAGCGGCTCACGGCTCAGCAGCAGCTGCCGCGCGAGCGTCGCCCGGTTGAGCCGGCGCATGGTCAACGCCACGTGATCGTCTCCAAGTCGGTCGGCGGGCGGAGGGGCCGTCTGCCCTCAGGACCCGTGTCCCTTGGCCACGTCACCGATGATCGCCGCCAGCTCCTGCGGCCGCGACCACATCGGCCAGTGGCTCGTGGGCAGGTCGATGTACGTCACCTGCCGCAGCTCCAGCAGCCCCGCCACCCAGGCATACCCCTCCCCCGCCGCCGCCTTGACCTGCTCCGAGGGAAAACCCGTGCAGACGACCACGGACGGCACGTCGAGCCGCGCCTCGTTCGTCAACTCCGCCGCTTCCCGCTGTGTGCACGCGGGCTGGGGCACGGCCCGCTCGCGGAACCGCGCGAGGTGCTCCTCGGTCAGCCCGTCGAGGTTCTCGCCGTCCTCCTTCAGCGCCTCGAAGGACGGCAGCGCGTGCTCCACTCCCTTGAACGTCGGGTCGAGCGCCCCCTTGGCGGGCGCCGAGTCGACGTAGACCATCGCCGCGACCAGCTCGGGCACGCGGTCGCTGGCGCCGTAGCCTGGCGCGCCGGAGCTGCTGTGCACGGCGAGGACCACGGGCCTGCCGGCCTCGCGGACGGCGGCGCAGATGGCCTCGACGTGGTCGTCCATGGTGATGGCCGACCGGTCGGCGTCGGGGGACTCGAGGCCGGGCAGCGTGATCGCCGTGACGTGGTGGCCCGCGGAGCGCAGCTGGGTGGCGACTTCGTCCCACGCCCAGGCGCCGAGCCAGGATCCGGGGACCAGAATTACGGGTGCGGCAGTCATGCCCGGCACTCTAGGGTCGTCCACCGACAGAATCCTGAGAGGATCATGGTGGGATGACGGAGAAGAAGACAGTACTGGTCACGGGTGTCGGCAGGACGGCGGGCATCGGCGCGGCGGTGGTGCGCCGGCTGGCGGAGCAGGGATGGGCGACGGCGGCGACCTATTGGCATCCCTACGACGACCGTATGCCGTGGGGCAGCGACGACGGCGCGAAGGACGCCGATCTGGCGATCGAGGCGGACCTGTCCGACCCGGGAACGCCGGCGAGGATCTTCGACCAGGTGGAGAGCACGCTCGGCAAGGTCACGGCGCTGGTCATGTGCCATGCCGAGTCGGTCGACTCCTCGATCCTGACCACCAGCGTGGAGAGCTTCGACCTGCACTTCGCGGTCAACGCCCGGGCCACGTGGTTGCTGATCAAGGAGTACGGCACGCGCCATGCCGTACCTTTCGGCGAGGGCCGGATCATCGCTCTCACCAGCGACCACACGGTCCACAACCTGCCCTACGGCGCGAGCAAGGGCGCGCTCGACCGCATCACCCTGGCGGCGGCCCGCGAGTTCGCGGAGATGGGGATCACCGCCAACGTCGTCAACCCGGGACCCAACGACACCGGCTGGATGGACGAGGAGCTGAAGAAGCACATCGTGCAGGCCACGCCGCTGGGCCGGCTGGGCGTGCCGAGCGACAGCGCCGACCTGGTGGCCTTCCTGTGCTCGCCGGCCGGCGGCTGGATCAACGGCCAGCTGCTCAAGAGCGACGGGGGGATCAGCGGTTGATCGTGATCATCGGGGGTCGCTCGGCGATGGAGACGTCGCGGTCGACCACCCGGTGCCCCGAGGCGCTCCGGTGAAACTGCGTCAGCCGTACGGACGGTTCTTCCAGCATGAGGGCCTTGCCCTGACGGTCGAGCCGTGACCAGGCGGCGAGCATGATCTGGGCGGCCATGCCGCCCAGCGCCTCGGTCGACTGGTGGGAGTGGGCGCGCGAGCCCAGGTCGACCTGGGCGAGCGCGTCGAGCCCCGACAGCTCCAGCAGGTCGACCAGGAGCCCGAGCTCGACGCCGTAGCCGGTGACGAAGGGCACGCGCTCCAGGACGGAGCGGCGCCCGGCGTATTCGCCGGCCAGCGGCTGCATGAAGCCGGACAGCAGGGGCCAGTGCAGGTTGAGCAGCGGCCGGGCGACCAGCTCCGTCACCCGGCCGCCGCCGGTGGGAGCGTTCCCGAGCGGGCGGTCGTAGTGTCCCTTCACATAGTGCACGGAGGGGTCGGCCAGCAGCGGCCCGAGCAGTCCCGCGACGAACGACGACCGGAAGTCGCGCAGGTCGGCGTCGATGAAGACGATCAGGTCGCCGTGCGTGACGGCCAGCGACTTCCACAACGCCTCGCCCTTGCCGTCGAGGGGCTTGAGCGAGGGCAGGATCTCGTCCTGCGCGTGGACCTCGGCTCCGGCGCGCGCGGCCACGGCGGCGGTGTCGTCGGTGGAGCGCGAGTCGATCACGACCACCTGGTCGACCAGCCCGGCCAGCTCGCGCCGGATGACGCGGACGATCTCGCCCACGGTGGCGCTCTCGTCGCGCGCGGGCAGCACCACGCTGACCGTGGTGGAGCCCTTCAGCTCGTGGAGGCGCGGAAGCGACCAGCCGGACGCCGAGAAGCTCCGGTCGCGCAGCCACGACTCAACCTCAGGCAGCACGCCCGCCCCTCCCCCGACACCCTGATCAGTGTCCAGGATAGGGGCTCACGCGTGACGCTCCAGGAAGGAGTAGACGTCGGCCTCGTCGACGCCGGGGAACGAGCCGGGTGGCAACGCGGCCAGCACGTGCGAGTTGGCCCGCGCCGACGGCCACGCGTAGCCGTCCCAGCGCTCGGCCAGCTCGACCGGCGGCCGGCGGCAGCACTCGCCGCTGGGGCAGGTCGACTTGGTGCGGTTGGTGGTCTCGCGCCCGCGGAACCAGCGTGACTCCTTGTACGGCACGCCGAGCGTGATGGCGAAGTCGCGCTCGCGCGAGGGGTCGACGTGGGCCACGCAGAAGTAGGTCCCGGTCGGGGAGTCGGAGTACTGGTAGAAGACCGAGAAGCGGTCGGGTGACAGGAACACCTGCCGGCCAGACCACTGCAGGCACATGCGCTGCCCCTCGATGGCGCCCTGCTCGTCGGCGGGGAAGACGATGCCGTCGTTCTCGTAGGCCTTGTAGATGATCCCGCCCGCGTCGTTGCGCACGAAGTGGCAGACCAGCCCGAGGTGGGTGGTGGCCAGGTTGGTGAAGCGGTGGGCGGCCATCTCGTAGGAGACGGCGAAGACGTCGCGCAGGTCCTCCACCGACAGCGCCCTGTCGTGCTTGGCCTCGGCCAGGAAGGAGGCGGCGGTCTTCTCGGGCACGAGCACGGCGGCGGCGAAGTAGTTGGCCTCGGTGCGCTGGCGCAGGAAGTCGGCGAAGTCGCGCGGCTTGCCGTGGCCGAGCGCCAGGTGCCCGATGGTCTGCAGCAGGATCGTGCGCGGGGTGTGCATGCCCAGCTGCTCGTTCTTGACGTAGATGCGCCGGTTGCGGGTGTCGGCGATGGAGCGCACAGAGCGCGGCAGGTCCTGGGCGGTGTGCACGGTGTAGCCGAAGTGGGTGACCAGCGCCTGCACGGTCGACTGCGACAGCGCGCCGGTGCGGTAGCCGACCGAGGCCAGCGCCTCGGCGGCGGCCAGCTCGATCTCGGGAAAGTAGTTGCCCAGTTCGCGCTGGCGGCGGCGCAGTTCGGCGTTGGCGGCGCGGGCCTCCTCGGGGGTGGCGGTGCCGCGGGCCTGGCGTGAGCGCAGCTCGCCGTAGAGGCCGAGGATGTGCTCCAGCACGTCGTTGGGGACGCGGGCGGAGACCTTCAGGCGGGGCAGGCCGAGGCCGGCGTAGAGGGGATCGCGCTGAGCCTCCTCGAGCGCGATCTCCAGCTGGGCGCGGCGGTTGGGCGCCTGGCGGCGCAGCAGCTCCTCCACCGGCACGTTGAGCGCGGCGGCCAGACCCTTGAGCAGCGTCAGCTTCGGCTCGCGTTTGCCGTTTTCCAGCAGGGACAACTGCGAGGGTGCGCGCCCGACCCGCTCGCCCAGGTCGGACAGCGTCAGGCCGCGCTGTTTGCGCAGGTGGCGCAGCCTTTGACCGAAGGCGATCAGATCCAGCTCCTGCGTCAAAGACAACGGTTCTTCGCTGAGCAAGGAGGCCATGTCCGCATCATAGACAGAAATTCTGCCGTTCTTCCATGGCTTGTCCCGACCTCGCTGGATTGGTCTAGGCCAACGGGAAAAGTTGCGACTTTTTCTCTTTGGAATACCCGTGAGTATTTTCTCTAGCAGAATTTTCTACGTTCTTCACTCTCGATGAGGGGGTGTCAGGGGGTTGCACGGGGACACACACTCATCAACAAGCACCCAGGGGACGACATAAGGAGCGAACATGAACGATCGCCTCAAGGGAGCGGCTGAGGAGCTGCGGCACGAGTGGGAGACCGACCCCCGCTGGGCCGGCATTGAGCGGTCCTACACGGCCGAGGACGTCATCCGCCTGCGCGGCAGCGTCCAGGAGGAGCACACGCTGGCCCGGCGCGGCGCCGAGCGGCTGTGGAACCTGCTGCACACCGAGGACTACGTCCACGCGCTCGGCGCGCTGACCGGCAACCAGGCGGTCCAGCAGGTGAAGGCCGGCCTGAAGGCGATCTACCTGTCCGGCTGGCAGGTGGCTGCGGACGCCAACCTCGGCGCGCAGACCTACCCCGACCAGTCGCTGTACCCGGCCAACTCGGTGCCGGCCGTCGTGCGCCGCATCAACAACGCGCTGCTGCGCGCCGACCAGATCACCTGGTCCGAGGGTACGGCCGACGCCCCCGACGACTGGTTCGCCCCCATCGTGGCCGACGCCGAGGCCGGATTCGGCGGCGTGCTGAACGCCTTCGAGCTCATGAAGGGCATGATCGCGGCCGGCGCGGCGGGCGTGCACTGGGAGGACCAGCTGGCCTCCGAGAAGAAGTGCGGCCACCTCGGCGGCAAGGTGCTCATCCCCACCGGCCAGCACATCAAGACGCTCAACGCCGCGCGCCTGGCCGCCGACGTCTGCGGCGTGCCGTCCCTGGTCATCGCGCGGACCGACGCCCAGGCCGCGACGCTCCTGACCAGCGACGTGGACCCCCGCGACCAGCAGTTCACCACCGGCGACCGCACCGCCGAGGGCTTCTACCGGGTGCGCAACGGCGTCGACGCCTGCATCGCCCGCGGCCTGGCCTACGCGCCCCACTCCGACCTGCTGTGGATGGAGACCTCCACCCCGGACCTGGACGTGGCGCGCGAGTTCGCCGAGGCCATCAAGGACGTCTACCCGGACCAGATGCTGGCCTACAACTGCTCGCCGTCGTTCAACTGGAAGAAGCACCTCGACGACTCCACGATCGCCAAGTTCCAGAAGGAGCTGGGCCACATGGGGTACAAGTTCCAGTTCATCACGCTGGCCGGCTTCCACTCGCTGAACTACTCGATGTTCAACCTGGCCCAGGGCTACGCGCAGGACGGCATGACCGCCTACGTGGAGCTGCAGGAGGAGGAGTTCGCCGCCGAGTCGCGCGGCTACACCGCCACCAAGCACCAGCGCGAGGTCGGCACCGGCTACTTCGACCTGGTCAGCACGGCCATCGCCCCCGACTCCTCCACCACCGCGCTGCGCGGCAGCACGGAGGAGGAGCAGTTCCACTAGAAACAGGCTCCCTCCTGGGCTGAGGAGGGTTCGCACCCCCGGCTGTCCACGTCAGCCGGGGGTGCACCAACAGACGCTTCCGCGGACCCGCCCAGGGAACCGGCCCGCGGAAGTCAGATGGCCACCCCATCTGCACCCGAAGGCCCGGACCGCGACGGTCCGGGCCTTCCGCGGTCGAGGGGGTCAGGCCAGGCGGCCGGCCAGCTCCGCCTCGTCGGCCACGAACCACAGGTGGCTGCCCTGGTTGGCCTCGTACACGTAGTCACGCAGGGCCGTGCTGCCCGCCACGTGGGCGGCGATGTCGCCCATCACGACCAGCCGCAGCCGGTAGTTGACGAACTTCTGCGTGATCTCCCCCGCCAGCCGCGTCGAGAGCCGGAAGAAGTCGGGCCCGAGCCGCCCGGCCGGGATGACCACCATCTCGGCCTGCTCGCCGAAGGCCTCGCCGATGAGGTCGAGGGCGTCCTGCTCGCCCGCGATCGGCGGCCCGTCGGCCGGGACGGTGAGCACGCGGACTCCGTGAGTGACGGCGATGGGCACTGCGAACCCCCAGTTGATCAGGAAATGTCACCATACCGTTGACGAATGAAATGAACACTCATTTAATTCGCCTATGGGGCGTATCGCCGGTGTGACCGCAGCGGAAACCCGAGAGCGGCTGTTGCAGGCCGCTGCCGAGGTCTTCGCGGAGCGAGGCTACGACGGGACCCGGGTGGCGGACATCGCGGCCGCCGCCGGGGTGAGCAACGGCGCGCTCTACTCCCACTTCGGCTCCAAGGCCGAACTCATGGTCGCCGCCCTGCGCAGGCACGGTCCCGAGCTGCTGGCCGACCTGTTCGCGGCCGACCCCGACCGCTCGATCACCGAGCTGCTGCTCGTCGTCGGCAGGTGCCTGCCGCGGCGGCGCGAGGCGGCCGGCTACCTGATCGTCGAGGCCCTGGTCGCCGCGCGCCGCGACGAGGAGGTCGCCGCCCCCATGCGCGGCTACGTCGGCGAGCGCACCGACTGGCTGGCCGGGCTGGTCCAGGTCGCGCAGAGCGCGGGCGAGCTCGACTCCGGCCTGTCCCCGGAGGCGCTGGCGCACTTCTGCCTGCTGCTCGCGATGGGCAGCGCCCTCGTCACCCCCGACCTGCACGAGGTGTCCGACGCCGACTGGAGCGCGCTGCTCGGCCGTCTCGTGTCCGCTCTCGCACCACCACCACGGAGCCACGAATGAAAGTGCGCATCGACAGCGAACGATGCCAGGGCCACGGCCGCTGCTACGACCTCGCCTCCGAGCTGTTCGGCGAGGACGACGAGGGCTACGGCAGGGTCCTGGCCGCCGGCGAGGTGCCCGACGGGCAGGAGCGTACGGCCCGGCTGGCGGTCGCCAACTGTCCCGAGCGCGCCATCGAGATCGTCTAGGAGTCCCCATGACCGTGGATGACCGCTTCGCCCAGCTCAGCAAGGAGCCGGACGACCGCATGCCGGCCATCATCAACGAGGTCGTCACCGGCCCGGTCTCCGACTGGGCGACCGACTTCTCCCACGCCGAACCGGAGTGGGCCGCCGATCCCTATCCCATCCAGGACGACCTGCGGCAGCGCTGCCCGATCGCGCACACCGACCGGTTCGGCGGCGCCTGGCTGCCGACCCGCTACGAGGACGTCTCGGCGATCGCCTACGACACCGAGAACTTCTCCTCCCGGGCGATCATCGTCAGCAACGTGCGCCCCTCGCTCGACCTGGCCCCCATGGGCGCCGTCCCGCCGATCTCCTCCGACCCGCCCTTCCACCAGCACGCGCGCAAGCTGCTGCTGCCCGCCTTCACCAAGACGCGGGTCGCGGCGCTGGAACCGGCCACCCGGGCCTTCTGTCACGGCCTGATCGACAAGCTGCAGGGACAGGAGGTCGTGGACGCCGCCCACGACTACGCCCAGCACATCCCGATGCGGGTGATCGCCGACATGCTCGGCTTCCCGCCCGAGGACGGCCCGCAGTTCCGCGAGTTCGTGGAGAGCGCCCTGGAGGGCATCAACCTGCCGCCCGAGCAGCGGCTGCAGAGCTCGAACGAGCTGTTCGACTACCTGATGAGGCAGATCCACGACCACCTGGACAACCCGCGCGACGACCTGACGACCTACCTGATCGAGGCGGAGATCTTCGGCAGGAAGCTGGAGCCGAACCACGTGGCCGGCACGATGGCGCTGCTGCTGATCGCCGGGATCGACACCACGTGGAGCGCGATCGGCGCCTCGCTCTGGCACCTGGCCAAGACCCCGGCCGACCGGGAGCGGCTGGTCTCGCAGCCGGACCTGCTGCCCACGGCGATGGAGGAGCTGCTGCGCGCCTTCGCGCCGGTCACCATGGCGCGGCTGGTCAAGCACGACATGCACTGGCGTGGTGCCGACATGAAGGCCGACGACTGGATCCTGCTGTCGTTCCCGGCGGCCAACCGCGATCCCGGGCAGTTCGACCGGGCGGACGAGGTGGTGATCGACCGCGAGGTCAACCGGCACGCCGCCTTCGGGCTGGGCATCCACCGCTGCGTGGGCTCGCACCTGGCGCGCATGGAGCTGCGGGTGGCGCTGGAGGTGTGGCTGGAGCGTTTCCCGGACTTCGAGCTGGCCGACCCGGAGCGGGTGACCTGGGCGACCGGGCAGGTCAGAGGGCCGCGCACGCTGCCGCTCAGGATCGGCTGACCACGTAGGCCGGGAGCCGGGCTGTACGGGCCGTACGGCTCACGATCCGGTGGCCGACGGGACCGTGGAGGTCGTCGGGGCCGGGGACTCCTCCCCCGGCCCTTCCTGCGGGATCGTGGTGATCGACCCGCTGGGCGTCGGCGTGGGCGACTCCTCGCCCGGACCCTCCTGCGGGATGCTGCTGATGCTCGACGACGGCTCGGGGCACCGCTTCGAGTTGCCCCGCCGGTTCCCCGCCGGGTTCAGGCACCCGTCGGGCGGCGGCTCGTCGTCGCGCCCGTCGCCCCGCGGCGTGCCGTCCTGGAAGCCGGGCATCGACCGGCTGCTGACCACGGACGACGGCTTGACCGTGGCCGTCCTGGTCACGATGATCGTGGGCTCGCCCGAGCCGGGCGCCGACGGCGTGGCGATCTGCGAGGTGCCCGCGACGATCGGCCGGATGGTCGACTCGGCCGACCCGTGCGGCCGGATGATCGGCACGGTCTCCGGGGCGGGCACGGCGCCGAATCCGGTGACGCCGCCCGAGGCCGCGGCCACGGTGAGCGCGGCGATGGAGACCGTGGCCAGCGCCGCGAAGCTGGCGTGCGACAGGTGGGCGCTCTGCCGCGCGCGGCGGCGGCGCGGCGCGGTCTGGCCGGTCTGCCGCTCCTCCCGCCGGGGCGGCTGCGACACCGACACGGCGGGCACGGCGGTCCAGATCTCGCCCAGCACCCGCGCGACGGCCTCGCGCAGGTCCCACGGGTCGCCGACGCCCCCGGCGGCCAGGAGCGCCCGCAGCAGCTCGGCCGAGCTGGGCCGGTCCTGCGGCGCCTTGGCCAGCGCGGCGGAGACGGCGGGCCGCAGCAGTTCCGGCACGCCCGCCAGCCGCGGCGCCTCCAGCAGCATGCGGCGGATGAGCGTCTCCTGCTCGCCCGAGCCGAACGGGTGGTGGCCGGTGGCGGCGTAGGCGACCAGGCAGCCCCAGGAGAAGACGTCGGAGGCCGGTACGGCGGGGCCGCCGGTGAGCCGCTCGGGCGCCACCCAGCCGGGGCTGCCCATGACCTGCCCGGCCTGGGTGAGCGGGTCGGACTCGCCCCCGGAGCCGTGCAGGTCGCGGGCGATGCCGAAGTCGATCACCCAGGGCCCGCGCGGCGACAGCAGCACGTTGGCCGGTTTGAGGTCGCGGTGCACCAGTCCCGCGTCGTGCACGGCGACCAGGGCGGCGGCGGTTCCCAGGGCGACGCCGTAGGCCAGGTCGGGGGTGAGCGGCCCGCGTTCGGAGACCACCTGGTTGAGCGCGGGCCCGCGGATGTACTCGGTGACCAGGTAGGGCCGGTTGCGGTCGAGCCCGTCCTCGAGCACGGCCGCGGTGCAGAAGGGCACGATGCGCCGCGAGGAGGAGATCTCCTCGGCGAAGCGGGCGCGCAGGGTCGCGTCGTTGAGGTGGACCGCGTGGGGTGTCTTGAGCGCGACCAGCCCGCCGCGGGGGTGCTCGGCCAGGTACACCACACCCATGCCGCCGACGCCGAGCCGGCCCAGCAGCAGGTACCGGCCGATGATGACGGGATCGCCCACCGTGAGCGGTCGCACGCCGGGCGGCATGCCCTCACCCGATCCGCCTCGCGCCATCCGGTCTTCGCCCCTCCGGTCGGTGTGCACGACAAGGCACACTCTGACCCCGACGGGAGGCCGATTTCTCCGGACTTTCCTATGCGGTATGGCGGGTAAGCGACATCTTTCTCAAAGGTAAGTAAATGCCAGTGACACCTGCGAAAACTGGCTACTCACGGAGCCAGCGGGGTGTGATCATGCCGGCCTCGTAGGCGATCACCACGAGCTGCGCCCGGTCACGCGCCGCGAGCTTCGTCAGGATGCGGCTCACATGCGTCTTGACCGTGGCCGGGCTGAGCACCAGCCGCCGCGCGATCTCCTCGTTGGCCAGGCCGGTCCCCACCAGATGCAGCACCTCGCGCTCGCGCGCGGTCAGCCCGCCCAGCTCCAGCGGCGCGTCGGCCCGCTCGCGGCGGACGAACTCCGCGATGAGCCGCCGGGTCACCGCGGGCGCGATGAGCGCGTCGCCCCTGGCGGCCACCCGCACCGCGTGGATGAGCTCCATCGGCTCGGTGTCCTTCAGCAGGAACCCGCTGGCCCCCGCGCGCAGCGCCCCGTAGACGTATTCGTCCAGGTCGAAGGTGGTCAGGATGACCACGCGGCACCCGGCCAGGCGAGGGTCGGCGACGATGCGCCTGGTCGCCTCGATGCCGTCGACCGTGCGCATGCGCACGTCCATGAGGACCACCTCGGGCCGCAGCTCGAGCACCTGCCGTACGGCCTCGGGACCGTCGTCGGCCTCTCCCACCACCTCCAGGTCGGGCTCGCCCTCCAGCATCAGCCGGAAGCCCGCCCGCACCAGGCGCTGGTCGTCGGCGAGCAGCACCCGTGTCATGCGCCCTCCCCCAGCGGCAGCGTGGCCAGCACGCCGGGACCGTACCTCAGCGATCCACCCAGAGCCCCCACCCGTTCCTCCATGCCACGCAGCCCGTCCCCGGGCACCCAGCCGCCCTCGCCCGCACCGTCGTCGGTCACCGATACCACCAGCTGACCGTCCCGTACGGCCAGCGCCACCCGCGCCCGGCTCGCCGAGGAGTGACGGGCGGCGTTCGTCAGCGCCTCCTGCACGATCCGGTAGGCGGTCAGGCCGAGCTGCGGCGGCAACTCCAGCTCGGGCAGCGACAACTCCACCTCCAGCGGGCTGGTGGCCGCCAGCCGCCTGATGCCCGCGGGCGAGCCCTCCCGCAGCTCGCCGACGACGCCGCGCAGGTCGCGCAGCGCCTCCTGGCTCGACTCCTTGACCGCGGCCAGCGCCTCGCGCGCCTTGTCGGGACGCTCGTCGAAACGCAGCAGCGCCGCCCCCGCCTGCACGCTGATCAGCGACAGGTGGTGGCCGACGGCGTCGTGCAGGTCACGAGCGATGCGCAGGCGCTCCTCGGCGACCGCGCGCCGCCTGCTCTCGGCCGCCAGCACGCGCCGGTCACGCAGCGACGCGCCCGCAACCACGACGAGCAGCAGCCCGGTTCCGATCAGCACCGTGTCCTGGCGCGGCACGCCGTCCGCGAGCTCCTGCCAGACCATGCCGCCCACGCCCGCCAGCGCGAACAGCAGCGCCACCCACGTCCCGCGCAGGTCGGCCACGGTGTACAGCGCGACCACGGTGCCGAGGTAGACCGGCACCTCCGGGTAGCCGAGCAGGAAGTAACTCCAGGTCAGGACCATCTGGAGGGCCAGCACCACGACCGGCGCGCGGGTGCGCGCCGCCAGCAGCGCGCACGCAGCGGCCAGCAGCACGTGCCCGAACGGCCACGCGGGCCGCAGGTCGACCTGCCCGACGAAAACGGCCAAGACGATGACAGCCGCGACCACGGCGGCGATGATGAGATCAGCGACGAAACGGCGCGGAGGGGGCACCATACCGCGCAGCCTACGTCGCACACTGGCACTGGCCCGGGGGACGGCGACGTGCACACAACGAGGGTCGGTTCCGTGCTGGTCCACAGGACCGGCTGCGCTCCGCGTCCGCGCACCGGCGGGCCCGGGCACTACCAGCTCTGGCTGGGGCCGGGCGAGCTGGTGCTCGACGACGCCTCGCGCCCGCTCCTGGCGCCGTGCGGGCTGCTGCTGGCCTTCCCGCGCGCGCTGCTCCCGCTGCCGGAGCGGCGGGTGCGGCCGCTGGTCCCCCTGAGGCTCGCGGGCGATCGCGGGGTGGGCGCGTTGCTGACGCAGTTCGTGCTGACCCTGGCCGCCCACGGCCGCGAGCTGACCGAGACCGACGCGCCCCGGCTGACCGCGGTGCTGATGGACCTGCTGGCCGCCGCCATCGAGCATGCCCCCGACGACGCCACCCACCCTCTCGTACGGCAGGCGTACGCCTACATCGAGGCGCACCTGCACGACCCGGCCCTGACGCCCGGCCGGGTGGCGAGCGCCTGCAGCATCTCCACCCGCTACCTGCACCGCCTCTTCCAGCGCGAGGGCGGCACTGTGTCGGGGGTGATCAGGCGAAGGCGCCTGGAGCGCTGCCGCCGCGACCTGGCCGACGGCGACCGTTCGATCGCCGCCGTCGCCTCGCGGTGGGGCTTCCGCGACGCCGCGCAGTTCAGCCGCGCCTTCCGCTCGGCCTACGGCATGCCTCCGAGCCTTTACCGCCAGTCAGTGCGCTGACTGCAGGCAACAGGTCGTCATGTGCCAAGGACGAGCGGCGCGCCGGGTCGGCATCCTGGCGCCATGAGAGTTCTGACAGCAGCGTTGGCGGCCCTGGTGCTCATGATCGGAGCCTCGCCCGCCGGCGCCGAGAAGTACGGCTTCACCCTCTATTCGGACACCGGCTTCGCCAACCCGATCGTCTCCCACGAGCTCACCGAGTGCGTCGACTTCATCAACCCGGTGCCCGGACGCGTCGTCGGCTCCTACCGCAACTACCCGCCGCCCGGTTGCCAGGTCAAGCTGCTGACCACCGGCGGCACGCTGGAGTTGTGCCAGGGCGCCCGCGAGGTGCCGGCCGCCTACCGCACGGCCTACTTCTGGCAGATCGACTTCCGGCCGACGCCGTTCTGCACGCAGTGACCCCTCAGGTGAGGGCCGCGGCCTCCTCGGCCTCGATCGCCTGGTTCCAGTCGCGCTTGACCTGGCGCCAGCCCTCGTCGTCGACGCCGAGCCGCCAGTAGCCCGAGATCGACAGCTGCGCCATCGGCAGCCCGTGCTCGACGCGCAGGTGGCGGCGCAGCACCTTGACGAAGCCCGCCTCGCCGTGGACGAAGGCGTGGACCTGCCCCTCGGGGTGGTCGAGGGCCAGCACCGCGTCGACGAGCCGCTCCCCCACCGGCGCGTCGCCGCGGTGCAGCCACGTCACCCTGGAGTCGAGCTTCTGCTCCTCGGCCGGATCCTCCACCTCGATGAAGGCGTGCACGAGGGCGTCCTCCGGCAGGCTCTCGAGCGCGGCGGCGATCGCCGGCAGCGCGCTCTCGTCACCCACCAGCAGGTGCCAGTCGGCCTCGGCCGAGGGCGCGTAGCCGCCGCCGGGGCCCAGCATGTAGATCTCGTCGCCCGGCCGCGCGGCGGCCGCCCACGGCCCGGCGAGGCCCTCGTCGCCGTGGTAGACGAAGTCGAGGGTGAGCTCGCCCGCGTCGGCGTCCCACGCGCGCACGGTGTAGGTGCGCAGCTTCGGCCAGAACTCGCGGGCCACGCTCTCGCGGCAGGCGTCGATGGAGAAGGGCTCGGGGTAGTCGACCCCCTCCTGGAGGAAGACCAGCTTGACGTAGTGGTCGGTGAGGCCCGAGGTGGCGAAGCCGGCCAGCCCGTCACCGCCGAGCACCACGCGGATCATGTGCGGCGTGATCCGCTCGGTTCGCAACACGACACCTCGGTGCGCCATCCTGAACCCCCACGAGACTAGTTAGGTAACCCTAACTTATCAGGCGGCGGCCGCGGATGCCGAATCGGCGGCCCCGAGATCGGCGACGAACTCCGCGATGTGCCGGTAGGCCAGCCTGGCCTCGGGTAGCACGTCGGCCAGCATCGGGAAGACGTGCGGCATGCGGTCCCACTCCTCGTAACGCACCGGCACCCCGGCCGCTCGGGCCCGCACCGCGACCCGCCGGTCCTCCTCGCGCAGCACCTCCGTCGACCCCGTGACGATCATGAGGGGCGGCAGCCCGGCGTAGTCGCCCAGCACCGGCGAGACAAGCGGGTCGCGCGCGTCCAGCCCCGCCGTCCACCGCCTGGCCAGCCACCGCACCCGCGAGGCCGACAACATCGGGTCCTGCCACCGGTTGGCCCGGCGCGGGAAGTCGGTCAGGTCCGCCCACGGCGACAGGCAGATCGCGCCCGCGGGCATCGGCCTGCGCCGGTCGCGCAGCGCCAGCAGCGTGGCCAGGGTCAGGTGCCCGCCGGCCGAGTCGCCCGCGAGCAGGATGTCGCCGGGCTCGTGCCCGCGCTCCAGCAGGCACTCGTAGGCGTCGAGCGCGTCCTCCAGCGAGGCCTTCAGCGGATGCATCGGCCCCTGGCGGTAGTCGAGCGCCAGCACCGGCCTCCTGGCCGCCACCGACAGGCGCCACGTGATAGGCCGGTGGGTGGCGGGCGAGCAGGAGAAGTAGCCGCCACCGTGGAAGTAGAGCAGCGCCTTGCGCTCGTCCAGGCCCAGCCCGGCGCGCACCCACTCGCCGCCGCAGCGCGCGAACCGGTGCGGGACGATCCCGACATGGCTCGGCGGGCGCATCGGGACGGCCTTGAGCAGCGAGCACGCCGTCAGCGCGAGCGGGTGACGCAGGAACAGGGATCCGATCGGCTTGACCGCGCCGCGCAGCACGTGGGTGAGCGCGCGGGCCTGCCAGCTGAGAGGGTGACGGGGAAAGAGGTCCTGGTCGAGCATGCGAGCCTCCATAAGGAGGGGTTCCCCCAGAACATCGTTTTAATCGGGTTGCCGACCCGCGACCGCCGCGCGGATAATCGCGCCCGTCGACCCGTGTCCACCCGTGGGCACGGGCTGTCGTCGTTCCCTCACGCTCCGGAGGTGACCGCCATCTACCTCTATCCCACCCTCGTCCTGTACGGCTTCCGCAAGCACGCCACCTACGTCTGGGCCGCCCTGGCCGGAGCCTTCACCAACTCCGTCTTCGGCATCCTGCGCGCCTACGTCCTCATCGCCCTGTGGCAGGCCAGGCCGCACCTGGGCGGCTACGACGTGGTCGACGCCGTCACCTTCTGCTTCATCACCCAGGCCATGATCGGCCCGATGCAGCTGTTCGGCGGCGGCCTGGGCATCCCCGAGCGCATCCGCAGCGGCGACATCGCCCTCGACCTGGTCAGGCCCGCCTCGCTCCAAGCCTGGACACTGGCCGAGGACCTGGGCAGGGCCGGCTACCTGCTGGTCGTGCGCGGTCTGCCGCCCACCCTCCTGGGCGCCCTGCTGTTCGGCCTGACCCGTCCCGACAGCCCCGGCCGGTGGGCACTGTTCGCCCTGTCGTTCGCGCTCGGCGTCGTCGTCAGCTTCGCCTGGCGCTACCTGGTGGCGCTGTCGGTCTGCTGGCTGATCGACGAGCGCGGCGTGGCCACCGTCTCGATGGTCCTGATGACCTTCTTCAGCGGCCTGGTCCTGCCGCTGACCATCTTCCCCGGCTGGCTCGGCGAGCTGGCCCGCTCGCTGCCGTTCGCCGCCATGGTCCAGGTCCCGATGGACGTCTACCTCGGAAAAAGCGACGGCCTGGTCTTCCAGGTGGTGTGGGCGGCGGTCCTGCTCGCCCTGGGCGCGGCCGGCACCCGCCTGATCCGCTACAAGGTGGTGATCCAGGGTGGTTAGGAGCTACGTCCTGCTCGCGTGGACCTGGACCAGGGCCGCGACGGCCTACCCCGCCTCCTTCGCCCTCATGACGGTCTTCGGCTTCGTCGTGGCCGGCATCGACCTGGCCGTCATCCTCGTCATCTTCGCCAACACCACCTCGCTCGGCGGGTTCGGCAGGGAGGAGGTGCTGTTCCTGTACGGCACGGCCTCGCTCGCCTTCACCCTGGCCGACCTGCTGTTCAGCAACATCGACCGGGTCAGCCAGCACATCAGGGACGGCAGCCTCGACACCGTGCTCATCCGCCCGGTCAGCGCCTGGATCCAGCTGGCGACCGACCGGTTCTTCCCCGCGCGCATCGGCCGGGTGCTGCAGGCCGCCGCGGTGCTCTGGTACGCCGTGGCCGCGCTGGAGCTGGAGCGCCCGTGGATGATCCCGGTGATGGTCCTGTGCGGCCTGGCGATCTTCGCGGCGTTGTGGACCTTCGCGGGGGCTCTGCAGTTCGTGCTCACCGACGCGCCCGAGGTGGTCAACGCCTTCACCTACGGCAGCGGCACCTACGTGCAGTATCCGCTCAGCATCTACGGGCGCGACCTGGTCAGGGCGACCACGTTCGTGCTCCCGCTGGCCTTCGTCAACTGGCTGCCCGGCCTGTACGTCCTGGGCCGCCAGGACCCGTTCGGCCTGCCCTCCTGGGCCGGGCTGCTCGCGCCCGCCGCGGCGCTCATCCTGCTCGCGCTGTCAGGGCTGGCCTGGCGTCAGGGCATCCGCCACTACCGTTCGACGGGGAGCTGAGAAGATGATCGAGCTACTGGGCGCCGGGCGCTCCTTCAAGGTCAAGCGGCAGGTCGTGCATGCCGTACAGGACCTGAGCTTCCGCGTGGAGCCGGGCGAGTTCGTCGGCTACCTGGGGCCCAACGGCGCCGGGAAGTCGACCACGATCAAGATGTTGTGCGGCATCCTCACCCCCACCTCGGGGCGGGTGCGCGTGGCCGGGCTCGATCCCTCGCGCAAGCGCACGACGCTGGCCCGGCGCATCGGTGTGGTTTTCGGGCAGCGCACCACGTTGTGGTGGGATCTGCCGCTCAAGGACAGCTTCGAACTGATCCGGCTCCTTTACAAAGTAGATCGCAAGCTCTTCGCGACCCGGCTGGAGGAGCTGGTCGAGACGCTGGACCTGGCGGAGTTCCTCGCCCGGCCGGTGCGTCAGCTCAGCCTCGGCCAGCGCATGCGCGGCGACCTGGCCGCCGCGCTGCTGCACGGGCCCGACCTGCTGGTCCTCGACGAGCCGACCATCGGCTTGGACGTGGTGAGCAAGGCGGGCATCCGCGACTTCCTGCAGCGGACCAACGCCGAGCGGGGCACGACGGTCCTGCTCACCACCCACGACCTGGGCGACATCGAGCGACTGTGCCGCCGGGTGATGGTGATCGACCACGGCCGGCTCGGGTTCGACGGCACGCTGGAGGATCTGATGGCCGGGGAGTCCTCACTGGAGGAGGTCGTCACCCGGCTCTACACCGGCTCTCTTCAGTAGTACGCGCCCTGCGTGGACTCGTAGTCGTCCTCTTCCAGGTCCTCGTCACGGCGTGCCCAGCGCGAGGGCATCAGCACGGGCAGGAAGAGGGCGACGCCCAGCAGGGCGTAGACGCCGGTCGTCAGCAGGGTCTGGTTGCCCAGGCCCGCCTCCCGCAGGAGCTGGTGCACCGACGGCTCCTTGGGGATGAAGGACAGAGCGCGGTTGATGTCGAGCACGTAGACGACGGTCCAGGCGAGCAGGACCATCGACGGCACGAAGGTGGCCAGCGGGGAGATCCGCCCCGACATCACCAGTCCGAGCACCAGGCCGACGGCGGCCATGGCGCCCAGGGCTATCCACATGGGCCGTCCCCCGGGCGGATTGGCCAGCGCGCTGGCCGTCGCCTGGTACACAGCCCAGCCGCCCCCGCCGAGCAGGATGGCGCTTACCACCAGCCCGACGAGCAAACCTGCGAAATGCCGCACGAACATCACCTCTGCTCCGACCCTAGCGACAAAGCACACAAATCGGCCAGGGATTGCACGCCTTGGTACACGTGAGAGCATGGGTTCGCCCATGAACGCACACGCCCCCTTGCGAGCCATCCGCGCGGCGGCCTTCTCGGCCGTGTGCGTGCTGCTCGCCGCCCTCGCGCACCTGGTCGCGGAGGGTGCGGCGCCCACCGCGGTCACGCTGGCCCTGGGCACCGGCGCGGTCTTCCTCGTGGCGCTGACGCTGGGCGGGGCCGAGCGCGGCCAGCCGGTCCTCACCGTGGCGCTCGGCGCCACGCAGCTGGGCCTGCACGAGCTGTTCGGCACCCAGACCGACTACCTTCCCGCCCACCACGGCGGCGGCGGGCTGAGCGTCAGCGTCGGCATGCTCCTGGCGCACCTGGGCGCCACCCTGGTCACCGGATGGTGGCTGGCGCGCGGCGAGAGCGCGTTGTGGTCGCTGCTGCGGCGGCTGTTCCTGCGCCTGGCGTTGTTCGTCCTGCCCGGCCTGCCCATGACGCGGCAGGCTCCCATCCTCCCGGTGCCCGTGCTCGCGCGTCAGAGCGAGCTGCGGCACATCGTCAGCAGGCGCGGTCCTCCACTGCCCGCCTGATCCCCTGACACCCCGTTCGCGTATCTCTCCCAGTGGAGTTCTCATGTCCTACATCCGCCGTGGCGCGAGCGTGCTCGCCGCCGCCACCGCTCTCACGCTCGGCCTGGCGATGCCCGCGCTGGCCCACGTCACCATCCAGCCCGGCACCGCCCCGCAGGGCGGCTTCACCAAGGTCGCCTTCCGGGTGCCGAACGAACGCGACGACGCCGGCACGACCAAGCTGGAGGTGTCGTTCCCGACCGACCACCCGCTGGCCTTCGTCTCGGTGAAGCCGCTGCCCGGCTGGAAGGCCGAG
Organism: Nonomuraea sp. NPDC050663; assembly: GCF_044456985.1. NCBI lineage: Bacteria > Bacillati > Actinomycetota > Actinomycetes > Streptosporangiales > Streptosporangiaceae > Nonomuraea > Nonomuraea sp. NPDC050663. The sequence continues at coordinate 122,279 of NZ_JBITGL010000007.1, read as the reverse complement.
GTCGTGGAGAGCAAGCTGCCCACCCCGGTCAAGGTCGAGGACGGCGAGCTCGAGGAGGCCGTCACCAAGGTCGTCTGGTCGGGCGGGAAGATCAACCCCGGCGAGTTCCAGGAGTTCGAGGTCTCGATGGGCCGCCTGCCCACCGGCGTCGACCAGCTGGTCTTCCCCGCCACCCAGACCTACTCCAGCGGCGAGGTCGTCAAGTGGGCCGACCCGCCCGCCGCGGACGGCGCCGAGGTGGAGCACCCGGCTCCCGTGCTGAAGCTCACCCCGCCCACCGGCGACGGCCACGGGGCCGCTCCCGCCACGACCGCGCCCGCCGCCCAGGCGTCCACCCAGCCGGCCGGGCCGTCGGTGACGCCCGTGGCGGCGTCGGACACCACCGACGGCACCGCCCGCCTGCTCGGCGGCGCCGGGCTGGTCGTGGGCGTGGTCGGCGTCGTGGTCGGCGTGCTGGGCCTGCGCCGCCGCGCCTGACGTGCCCGGGAGCGGCGGGCCGGGCGAAGGCCCGCGTCCGCCGCTCCCCCGGTCGCCTTCAGGAGGTGATGTCCTTGCCGCTGAAGCGGGCCCAGGCCAGCGAGCAGAACAGCACGATGTAGGCGCCGAAGGCCAGCAGCGACTGCCAGATCTCAGCCACCGGCACCGGGTCGCGCAGCAGTCCGTCGAAGCCGGTCCACCGGGTGGGCAGCAGGTACGGCGCGAGCCAGTCGAGCTGCGGGATCGCCCGAAGCACCTGCGTGACGATGATGAGCACCACCGTCGCGGCGATGGCGCCGATGGCGACCTCGGTGAAGGTCGACAGGGCCACGGCCACCGCGGCCAGCGCCGCCATGCCCGCCGCGACGTAGCCGACCATGGCCAGCACCCGCAGCAGCCCCTCCCCCAGCGAGATGGTCGTGCCCGACAGCAGCGTGACGTCGCCCGCGGGGAAGAGCACCAGGCCCGTCAGCAGCGCGGCGGCAGCCACGGTGAGGGTGAGCGCCAGGCCGAACAGCACGGCGTTCAGGTACTTCACGGCCAGCAGCCTGCCCCGGCCGGCCGGAGCGGTCAGCAGGTAGCGCAACGTCCCGGTGCCGGCCTCCCCGGCGATCGCGTCGCCCGCCACCACCGCGACCGCGACCGGCATCAGCAGCGGCACCAGGACGAACAGCGACACCACGGTGAGCATCAGGCTGTTGCCCGCGGTCTGGGCGATCATGCCGCTCGCGTCGCCCTCGGAGCCGACCAGCCGGATCACGACGCCGATGATGATCGGGACCGCCGCCAGGATGGCCAGCATGACGAGGTTGCGCGGCCTCCGGAAGGTCAGGGCCAGCTCGGAGCGCAGCAGCCGCCAGGTGACGGACGTGCGGGTGGCGGGCAGGACCAGCGCCTCAGCCGTCGACATCGAAACCCTCCCCGGTCAGTCCGACGAACACCTCTTCCAGGCTGGGCCGGGCCACGGCCAGCCCTCGTACGGCCACGCCCTGCCGTACCAGCTCGGCGTTGACCTGGTCGGGCGCGTGCTCGCCCAGCTCCGCCGTGACCTGTTCGCCCGCGGCGCGCACGTCGGCCAGCCCGAGCGCGGCCAGGATCCCGGCCGCGTGGGCCAGGTCGGGCGTCTCGACCCGCAGCCGGGCCGAACGGCCCGCGTGCAGCTCGTCCAGGGTGCCGTGGGCGACGAGCCTGCCGTGGCTCATGATGCCCGCGTGCGTGCACATCTGCTCGACCTCGGCGAGCAGGTGCGAGGAGACGAAGACGGTGGTGCCGTCGGCGGCGATCTCCTTGACCAGCGTGCGCACCTCGCGGGTGCCCTGCGGGTCGAGCCCGTTGGTGGGCTCGTCGAGCACCAGCAGGCGGCGCGGCGTCAGCAGGGCCGCAGCGATGGCCAGGCGCTGGCGCATGCCCAGCGAGTAGGCCCGGTACCGTTTGCCCGCCGCCGCAGACAGGCCCACCCGCTCCAGCGCCTGGCCGACCCGCCTTGCGGCGTCGCGTCCGGAGGCGGCGGGGTTGGCGGCGTCGAAGCGCAGCAGGTTGGCCGAACCGGACAGGTAGGGGTAGAAGGCCGGGCCCTCGACCACCGCGCCGACCGCGGGCAGCGCCCTGGCCAGCGGCAGGCCGAGCAGCTCGTGCGTGCCGCCGGTGGGGGCGACCAGGCCGAGCAGCATGCGGATGGTGGTGGTCTTGCCCGAGCCGTTGGGCCCGAGGAAGCCGAAGACGCTGCCCGCCGGCACGGTCAGGTCGAGGCCGTCGACGGCGACCTGGCCGCCGCGGAAACGTTTGGTGAGCCCGCGCGTGACGATCGCCGCGCCCGCTGGGTCCCCGGCTGCGGGCGGGGCGGCGGGCGCCCTTTCGGGCGCCCGCACAGTCAGCTCCGCAGGTGACTCCACGGTCACCGGGATCCGGCCAGCTCGGTGAGCTTGTCGGGCGTGACCGCCCCGACCAGCACCCGGCCGTCGTCGGTCAGCAGCGCGGTGAGCAGCTTCGTCTTGATCAGCTTGCCGCTCCCCCACGTGCCGCTGACGGGCGTCGCCCCCTTGAGGAAGGAGTCGACCGCCTGCTTGGCCTGGGCGTCGGACGGCAGCTCGAAGGGCACGACCGCGACGGTGCTCCAGCCCTGGCCGACCGTCTTCAGCGCCGGCACGCGGTCCACGCGCTCGGCCTTGGCCAGCTCGGCGCCGGTGATCGTCTGGTCCTTCACCTTCACCCCGGCCGGCGGGGTGAAGGTGAAGTTCTCCTCCGCCGGAGGCGCGAAGCTGAGCTGGGTGAAGCCCACCTCGAAGGCGGGTTCGGCCGAGTCCTTGGCGTAGATCTGCACCCGGAGCGGGACGTAGGTCTCGCCGTCGAGCGCGACCTTGATCTCCTTGACCAGGGTGGACGGGTCCTTCGGCGCCAGCGACACCTGGTAGACCGCGCGGCCGGCGACCTGGTCGGTGTTGGTGACGCTGACGGTGCTGTGCTGCTCGGCGTCGGCCAGCACCTTCTCGGCCACCTGCTGCGGCGTCACGTCGGTGGGCCGCGGGGTGGGCGGGGTGTGCTGGGCCTGCGGCCCGAGGTCGATCTTCAGGCGGGTGGCGGTGTTGCTGGCGCTGTCCCACAGCCAGGCCTGGCCGCCGTTGACGATGAGGTTCTTCTCGCTCATCTCACCGGGCAGGGCCAGCCTGAACCGGTCGCCGCTGCCGTACCAGACCTTCACCTCGTGCGCCCCCGTCAGCAGCGAGAGGGGCGAGTCTCCCCCTCCGGCGTCCATGCCGGGCAGCGCCGGCAGGCCGAGCGAGGCCGTCTTGGTGACGGTGCCCGACATGGGCTGGACGCCGGACTGGCGCTCCGCGGCCGCGGCGGCGTCGGCCAGGAGCTGGCCCGCCGTACGCTCGGGCAGCACCGGATCGGATCCGACCGCGGCGATGACCGGTCCCGCCGCCACGGCGGCGCCGATCACGGCGGCGGCGGCCACTGGCACTCCCCATCTCACGAGCTTGCCTGTTCGCATGTCACTCCTTCACGGTATTGCGTTCACCCGGAAGCCTGCGCGAATGATCCTGTGCGGAGACTGAGAGGCGCTGAGAGGCCTCTCAGATAGCGGGAGCAAAGCCCGCGCATAACGGCCGCGCCTACGGTCGCGGGCTGTGAGAACGATCGGGGTGCTGGGGCTCGTCATGCTCGCCGCCGTCATGGCCGCGATGCTGGCGATCATGCTGGCGGGCTGCGCCGCCGGCGAGGGGTGGCGGGGGCAGCCGCTGCGTCCGGTGAGCGGGGAGGAGTACGAGCTGCTCGACCAGGCGGAGAAGCGGCTGACCGGGCGGTGCATGGCGGAGGAGGGCTTCGTGCTGGCCGCCGTGCCGTACCGCAGGGACTTCCCGTACGGCGTGACCGACGAGCGGTGGGCCGCGGCCCGGGGGTACGGCCCGCCCGGCGACGACGTGAACGGCCGCTACCTGCGCTCGCTGACCCCGCAGCGCAGGAGCCTGGCGCTCACGCTGCTGCACGGCCGCGATCCGGAGGGGCTGGCGGCGCCGATGCCGTCGGGCGGGGTGCTGACCGCCTCCGACACCGGCTGCGTGGCCTGGGCGCAGGACGAGCTCTACGGCGACGTGCGCGCCTGGTACCGGGCACGCAACGTCGCCGTCGCCCTGGACCTGCAGATCAGGCAGCGGGTGACGGCCGACCCGGCCTACCGGGCGGCGCTGGGCCGGTGGTCGGCGTGCATGGAGGCGGCGGGGCACCCGCTCGCCGCGCCCGCCCAGGAGGGGCCGCCCGCGCGGGCGCTCGCCGAGGCGCGCTGCGCCGCGTCCACCTCCTACGGCGCGACCGTCCAGCGGCTGCACGCGCGGCTGCTGGCCGCCGCGCCCGCGCTCTTCAGGACCGAGGCCGACAACAAGGTCCGCCTCGAACTCGCCGCGCTCCCGCGCGCGAGACAGATCATGAGAGAGGCACGATGAGGAAAAGTATCCTGGCCGGCCTGGTCGCGGCGGCGATCGGCGGCGGCGGACTGCTGACCGGCAGCGCGAGCGCCCAGACGGCCGCCGGGCCCGACGGCAACCTGTGGGCCTGGACCGGCAGCTTCACCGGGGCGTCCTGCGCGTGGTCGGGCGACGACCTGAGCTGGTCGTCCACCCACTGCGGCAACTTCAACAACAAGGCGTCCTCGCTGCACAACCGCGGCTTCGACGACGGCTGGGGCGACGTCATCGTCTACGACAACGGCGCGCCCGACACCGGCAGCGGCGGATGGCGCTGCATCCCCAACGGCTCGCGCTTCAGCCTCAAGCCCGTCTCCGTCCCGGGCGGCAACACCAGCTACCCGACCTTCAACGACGGCAGCAGGCTCGACGACGACATCTCGGGCCACCGGTGGGTGCGCAGCTCCACGTGCTGAGAAGGTTCTCAGTCGTGATTGCCTAAACTCCACGCCATGAGAGTTCTGGTGGTCGAGGACGAGCGGCGCATGGCCGCGGCCCTGCAGCGGGGCCTGCAGGCCGAGGGGTTCGCCGTCGATCTCGCCCACGACGGCGAGCAGGGCCTGCACATGGCCAGGGTCGGCGACTACGACGTGGTGGTGCTCGACATCATGCTGCCGCGGCTGTCCGGCTACAACGTGTGCAAGCAGCTGCGCGCGGAGGAGAACTGGGTGCCGATCCTGATGTTGTCGGCCAAGGACGGCGAATACGACATGGCCGACGGGCTCGACCTGGGCGCCGACGACTACCTGACGAAGCCGTTCTCGTACGTGGTCCTGGTGGCCCGGCTGCGCGCGCTGCTGCGGCGCGACGCCGGCCGGCGTCCCGCCGTGCTGGCGGCGGGCGACCTGACGCTGGACCCGGCACGGCGCCGGGTCCAGCGCGGCGAGGAGCCCGTGGAGCTCACGCCCCGCGAGTTCGCGCTGCTGGAGTACCTGATGCGCCGCCACGACGAGGTGGTCTCCAAGTCGGAGATCCTGGAGCACGTCTGGGACACCTTCGACACCGACCCCAACGTGGTGGAGGTGTACGTCGGCTACCTGAGGCGCAAGATCGACGCCCCGTTCGGCAGGGGCGCGCTGCAGACCGTGCGCGGGGCGGGATACCGGCTGGCGGGCGACGGTGGCTGACGTCCTGCCCCGCCGCCGCGCTCGCGCGCCGGGCAGCCCGCTGTCGTGGTGGCGGCGGCAGAGCCTGCGTTTCCGGCTGACCGCCGTGGCCGCCACCGTGCTCGCCTTCGCGCTCGCCTTGTCGGCGTCGGTCTTCCTCAGCGTGCTCACCACCTCGCTGACGGACGCCAGCGACGAGGCGATGACGCAGCGTGCCCAGGCGGTGCGGGTGATGGCCGACGCGGGCACCATCCCGCGCGTGCTCACCTCCACCGAGGGCACGATCATCCAGGTGCTCGACGCCGGCGGCCGCATCACGCACGCCACGCCGGGCGCCGACCGGCTGGTGCCGCTCCTCAACGCCGAGCGGCGCGGCGGGGCGCTGGCCTCGGGCGATCCGGCGTTCTCCCACGACTCCTCCGGTCCGCTGCGTGTCATCGCGCTGCGCGCCGACCGCGGGCAGACCGTGCTGGCCGCCCGGCCGGTGCGCGGGCTGGACCAGAGCGTGCGGGTGGCGGGCCGGGTGCTGCTGATCGGCACGCCCGCGCTGACGATCGTGCTGGCCGTGGCGAGCTGGCTGATCATCGGCCGCACGCTGCGCCCGATCAGCTCGCTGCGCGAGGGCGCCACCGAGATCACCCACACCGCCCGCTCGCGCCGCCTGCCGGTGCCGGTGTCGCGCGACGAGGTGCACGCGCTGGCCACGACGCTCAACGACATGCTCGCCCGGCTGGAGGAGGCCGAGCGGCGCCAGCGTGCGCTGGTCTCCGACGCCGCCCACGAGCTGCGCAGCCCGCTGGCCAGCATCCGGCTCCAGCTGGAGGTCGCGCTGGGCCATCCGGAGGGCGCCGACTGGATCGAGACGGCCGAGGGTGTCCTGGAGGACACGCTGCGGCTGTCGCGCCTGGCCGAGGACCTGCTGGCGCTGGCCCGCCTCGACGAGCGCGGCGGCACGCCCGCCCGTCACGACCCGGTCGAGCTGGAGTCGGTCGTGCGGCGCGTCGCCGAGCGTTATCCGTCGGTGCGCGTCGCCCGCTGCGAGCCGGTGCTCGTCGAGGGCGACGAGCTCGACCTGGGCCGGGTGCTGACGAACCTGCTCGACAACGCCGTACGGCACGCCGACGGCACGGTCGAGGTGCGCCTGACCTCCGACGGCACCCTGACGGTCACCGACGACGGGCCGGGCATCCCCGAGGCCGACATGGAGCGGGTGTTCAACCGTTTCACCCGGCTCGACGAGGGACGCGGCCGGGACCAGGGCGGCGCGGGGCTCGGGCTGGCGATCGTGCGCGAGACCGTGCGCGCCCACGGCGGCAGCGTGCACCTGGAGGACGCCGGCCCCGGCCTGCGGGCGGTGGTGAGGCTGCCGGCCTTCCGCATGGGGTGAGGCGCGCAAAGCGGATCGAAAGCGGCGCCGCCTAGAGTGTCGCCCGTCGCCGTCCACGCCTCATCGGAGCACACGTTGCGCAAGCCACTCACCGTCGCCCTCCTCGCCGCCGCCGTCCTGGCGGGCGTGCAGTTCCCGGCGGCGGCGAAGCTCGACCCGATCTACTGCCAGAGGGACGTCCTCTACCCGTGCGACATGTACTGGACCGACGACCCTCCCCGGTAGCGGCGAGATCGTTCACAGGCGGGCGAGGGCCTCGGCGGCCCTGGCCCGCCATTGTTGTGCCCCCATCGCGCTGAACAGCTCGTGGGCCCGATCCAGGTGCCGGCGCTCCGCCGCGTGGTCACCGAGGCCGGGCAGCGACCCGAGCCCGAGGTGGGCGCGGCCCTCGATGAGGCGCTCGCCCACCGTCTCGGCGATCGTGAGCACCTGGCCGAGCGTCCGCCTGGCCTCGGGCACGCGCCCGAACGCGATGAGCGCCTCGGCGGTGCCCTGCAGCACGTAGGCCTCGCCGATCGTGTCGTGCTCGGCCCGCACCAGCGTGCCCGCCTCCTCGTACAGCTCCAGCGCCCGGTCCTGGTCGCCGCGCCGTACGGCCAGCAGGGCGATCCTGGTCAGCGCCTGCGCCTGGCCCCGGCCGACGCCCTCCGCGCGGAAGATGGCCAGCGCCCGGCCGAGCAGCGCCTCCGCCTCGTCGAGCCGGTCGGCGTCGACGTGGATGGCCGCCATGTTGACCAGCACGTGGGCCTCGCCCGCCCGGTCTCCGGCGATCCGCAGCAGCGGCAGCGCCCGCGTGTAGGAGTCCAGCGCGGGTTCCTGCAGTCCCCTGGTCCGCTCCAGCAGAGCGACGTTGCGCAGCGCGAGGGCGCGGCCGTGCAGGTCGCCGATGGCGTCGAAGACCGTCAGCGCCTGCGACAGCGGCTCCTGCGCCTCCGCGTACAGCTGGCGGAACAGCAGCATGGAGCTCAGGGAGTAGAGCATCGCCGCCTCGCCCCTGGTGTCGCCCGCCGTACGGCAGGCCTCCAGGGCGGTCTCGCAGGCGGTGCGCCAGTCGTCGAAGTAGCCGCGTGTCTCGAACAGCACGACGCAGGTCATCGCCAGGTTCCAGCACAGCTCGTGCAGGCCGTGCTCGGCCGACAGGCGCACGGCGGCCATCAGGACCTCGCGCTCCTCGTCGAGCCGTCCGATCGGGTCGTCGCCGAGCAGGGCGTCGGCCTCCCGCTCGGGCAGGCCAGGCGGGAGACTCCCGCCGCGCAGCAGGGTGAAGTGACCGCCGTAGTGATGCACGTGGGCGCGGCCCGCCAGGTGCAGCACGGCCGAGCAGAACCGTTCGACCAGCGCGGTGCGCCGGTCGTGGGGCTCCTGCGCGGCGGCGCGCTCGCGGGCGAAGGCGCGTACGAGGTCGTGCAGGCGCAGGCGCCCTCCCGTGACTTCGAGGAGCGAGGCCTCCACCAGCTCGGCGACGACCCGATCGGACGGCTCGACGAGGAGCGAGGTCAGCCACGCCCCGCTCTGGGAGCAGTCGAGGAGCCCGAGCCTGCGCAGCAGCCGGCGGGCCTGCGGCGACAGGCTGTCGTAGGCGACGCGCAGCCCGGCGCGCACCTCGCTGTCGCCGTAGCTGAGGGTGTCGAGGATGGAGTGGGTGTCGCCGAGCATCGTGACCATGGTCTCGATGCTCCACTGCGGGCGCGCCGCCAGCCGGGCCCCGGCGATGCGCAGGGCCAGGGGCAGGCCGCCGCACTGGGCGGCCAGCTCCCGCAGCGCGCCGGGGGCGGTGCGCGCCCTGGCCGGTCCGATGTCGCGGGTCAGGAGCGCGACCGCCTCGGCGGTGCCGAGCGGCGGCAACGCCAGCACCAGGTGGTCGGGCAGATCGGCCGGGCGCCGCCGCGCGGTGACCAGGACGGCGCTGGAGTCGCCGCCGGGCAGCAGGGCGCGGATCTGCTCGGCCGACTGCGCGTTGTCGAGCAGCACGAGCACCCGGCGTCCGGCGGTCACCGAGCGGAAGGCGGCGGCGCGTTCCCGCTCGGTCTGCGGGACGGCGGTGGTGCCGAGCGCCCGCAGGAAACGGTTGAGCACGTCGGAGACGCGCGGACGGCTCTCGCCGAGGTCGGCGTAGAGCTGGCCGTCGGGGTAACGCGCCGCCAGATCGTGCGAGACCTGCAGGGCCAGGGCCGTCTTGCCGATGCCGGGGCGGCCCACGACGACCGCGAGCGGCACTCCGCCCTCGCCGTCGCCCTGGAGGGGGGCGAGCAGTGCGCGCAGCCGCTCGCGGTCCGCCGACCGGCCCACCAGCGGGTCGATCAGCGGGGGCAGCTGGCGCGGCGCGCGGGGCGAGCGCGAGACGCCCGCGCCCGGCAGGTCGAGCCCGGGGTGCTGGTTGAGGATCGACATCTCCAGCGTGCGCAGCTCGTCGCCGGGTTCGAGGCCGAGCGTCTCCAGCAGCGTCTCCCGGTAGGCGCGGAAGACCTCCAGCGCCTCGGCCTGCCGTCCAGAACGGTAGAGCGCGGTCATCAGGAAGCCGTGCACCCGCTCGCGCAGCGGATGCTCGCGCGCGAGCCCCCGCAGTTCCGCCACCAGCTCGTCGTGGCGTCCCTCGGCCAGCTCGATCGCGACGCACGCCTCGTGCGCCACCAGCCTGCGCTCCTCCAGGTCCTGCGCGACCGGCGCGAGCAGCGGGCTGTCGAGCCCGGCCAGGACCGGGCCGCGCCACAACGCCAGGGCCTGCCGGAGCGTCGCGGCGGCCGCCTTCGGCTCCTCGGCCCCGGCCCGCGCGGTCAGCTCCTCGAACTGCGCGAGATCCAGCTCGCCCGGCTCGACGCGCAGCAGGTAGCCGGGCGGCCGGGTGATCAGCCTGCGGTACGGCGAGGCGGTGTCGCCCAGGCCGCGGCGCAGCTGGGAGATGCGGATCTGCACCTGGTTGCGCGCGGTGTCGGGGGCGTCGGCGCCCCACGCGGCCTCGATGATCCGTTCCATCGGCACGGGGCGGCCCGCCTCCAGCAGCAGCGTCGCCAGGATGATGCGGGGCAGGGCGCCCCCGAGGTGGAGCTCCTGGCCCTCCCGCTCTGCGACCAGCGGTCCGAGAACCTTGAAGCGCACGCCGTCTCCTTCGTTTCAAGCTCTTCTGACCTGCGGAAAAGCGATCGCATAACGGGCGTTCCTAGACTCGCCCGCCATGAAGAACATCGTTATCGCCACGCTCGCGGCGGCGTGCGTGGTCGGGGGAGGCCTGGCCACCGCGGGGGCGGCTCAGGCCTTTGACGACTGCAACATCGTCCAGGCGTCGTGCACCCAGGAGCCGCACCCTAACCCGAATCCGTGGCCCGACCCCGACGTCACGCCGACGCCGACGCCGACGCCGACGCCGACGCCCACCTTCCCAGACGGGAAGGAGGGTTGATGCGGAGACTGCTGTCGGTGGTGATGGTCGCCGGCGTTCTCGGGGTCGCCGTTCCAGCCGACGTGGGCGTGTGTGACAGGGGCAAGGTCGACGGCGACCTGTGCATCTACGACAAGGATCCGAACCCCTGGCCCAACCCGGACTAGGAGCCCAGGCGGGCGAGGGCCTCCTCGGCCTTCGCCCGCCAGTGCAGCGCGTCGATCTCGGTGAAGACCGCCCGCGCCAGCTCCAGCTGGGCGACGTCGTCCAGCAGCAGTCCGAGGCTCAGCCGGATGCGCCCGGCGATCAGCCGGTCGCCCACCTCGGCCGCCAGGTCCAGCGCGGCGCGCAGGGTCCGCTCGGCGGCCTTGGCGCGGCCCAGCCGCCGCCAGGCCTCGGCCAGGCCCTGCATCACGTACACCTCGCCCACCCGGTCGCCGATCGAGCGGATCAGCTGGGCGGCCGCCTGGAAGTGCTCCGCGGCCTCGGCGGGCCGGTCGCGGTGCAGCTCCAGGCGGGCCAGCCGGTCCAGCGCCTGGGCCTCGCCGCGTGCCACGCCCTCGGCGCGGAAGATCTCCAGCGCCTGTTCGAGCATGAGCCCCGCGTCGGTCAGGTCGCCGCCGGACATGCCCGCCGCGGCCATGTTGACCAGGGCGTACGCCTCGGCCGGACGGTCACCGGCATCCTTGAGCAGCGGCAGGGCCTCCTCGTAACGTTCGAGTGCCCGCTCCGGCTGCCCGCGGAAGACGTCGACCTGCGCCAGGTTGCCCAGGGCCAGGCCCCGGCCGTGCGCCTCCCCCGCCCTGCCGAACAGCGCCAGCGCCGCCTCCATGCTCTCGGCCGCCGCGCCGTACTCCTGCTCGAAGGTCAGCAGGGTGCTCAGGGAGTAGCGCATGGCGGCCTCGCCGCGCAGGTCGCCCGCGGCCACGCACGCCTCCAGGGCGAGCTCGGTGCACGAACGCCAGTCCTCGAAGTAGCCGTAGATCTCGTGCATCGTGGCCAGGGCCAGCGCCAGTTTCCAGGCGAGCTCGTGCAGACCGAGCGCGGCGGCCCGGCGTACGGCGGAGCGCAGGGCGACCCGCTCGTCGTCGAGCACCGCCAGAGGATGCGCGCCCAGCAGGGCGTCGATGCGGTCCGAGGCCACGGACTCCTCGCGCAGCAGCCCGTGCGAGCCGCCGCCGTGGAACTCGTGGGCGCGCTGGGCCAGGGCGAACAGGAAGCCGCAGACGCGGGCCACCAGCCGGGGGTCCTCGTCGCGGGCGAGCTCGGCGGCGTGGGCGCGCACCAGGTCGTGCATGCCGTACCTGTCGCCCTGGTCGCGCAGCAGCGACGCGTCGGCGAGCTCGGTGAGCGCCGCCCGCGCGGCGTCGGCGGGCCGGTCCAGCAGCAGCTCGGCCAGCCAGCCGGTGACCTGGGGGAAGTCCATGAGGCCGATGGCGCGGAAGAGCGCTTGCGCGTCGGGTGACAGCGCCTCGTAGCTCACCTGCAGCCCGGCCCGCACGGCGTGCTCCCCGTAGCTGAGCACGTCGAGCATGGTCGTGGTGTCGCTGAGCAGGTCGACCAGGGTCTGCACGCGCCAGCTCGGGCGCACGGCCAGACGGGCGCCGGCGATGCGCAGCGCGAGCGGCAGGCCGCCGCACTGCTCGGCGAGGGTGTCGAGGGCGGCGGGGTCCTGCAGGGTGCGTTCGGCGCCGATGTCCTGCGACAGCAGGTCGACGGCGGCGGCGTGGTCGAGCAGGTCCAGGCGGACGACCTGGCGGTCGGGCAGGCCGACCAGGCGGTCGCGGCTGGTGATCAGCACGCCGCCCGGGGCGCCGCCGGGCAGCAGCGGCCAGATCTGCTCGAAGCTGCCGGCGTTGTCGAGGACCAGCAGCACGTGGCGGTCGGCGACGGTGGAGCGGAACAGCGCGCTGCGCTCCTCGATGGTCGTGGGGGCGCTGACCACGCCCAGGGCGCGCAGGAACCTGCTGAGCACGTCGGCGGGCTGCAGCTCGCCGCCGCGCAGGTCGACGTAGAGCTGGCCGTGCGGGTAGGCGGCGGCCATGCGGTGGGCGGCGTGCAGGGCCAGCTCGGTCTTGCCGACCCCGGCGCGGCCGGTCAGCGCGGCGATCGGCAGGGCGTCGCCGCAGGACTCGGGGCGCAGCAGCAGTTGCAGCCGGTCGAGTTCGGCCTGCCGCCCGGCCAGCCGGGAGATCATCGGCGGCAGCTGGCGCGGCGCCACGGGTTCGGCGCGGTTGCCGAGCGCGGGCTCCTGGTTGAGGATCGCGTGCTCCAGCCGGCGCAGTTCGTCGCTGGGCTCCAGGCCGAGGTTGTCGAGCAGCATCTGGCGGAAGGCGCGGTAGACCTCCAGCGCCTCGGCGTGGCGTCCCGAGCGGTAGAGGGCGAGCATGAGCTGGCCGTGCGGCCGCTCTCGTAAGGGATGCTCCTGCACCAGGCGGCGCAGCTCGGCGACGAGCTGCTGGTGGTGTCCGAGCCCGAGTTCGAGGTCGACGCAGCGTTCGTGGGCCAGGGTGCGGCGCTCGTCGAGGTCGTGCACGACGCGGCGGATCAGCTCGCTGTCGACGTCCGACAGCGCGGGACCGCGCCACAACTCCAGCGCCGAGCGCAGGGTGGCGGCGGCCCTGGCGGGCTCCTCCTCCTGAGCGCGGGCGACCAGCGCGTCGAAGTCGGCCAGGTCGAGCCGGCCGGGCTCGACCCGGATCTGGTAGCCGGGGGCGCGGGTGAGCAGCAGCGTCTGGTCGTGGTCGCCCAGCATGCGGCGCAGCTGGGACACGCGGATCTGGATCTGGTTGCGGGCGGTGCTGGGCGGGTCTTCCCCCCAGGTGGCCTCGATGAGCCGTTCGAGCGGCACCGTCCGGTTGGCGTCGAGCAGCAGCAGGGCCAGCACGACCCGCTGCAGGCTGCCGCCCACCCGCAATTCATGCCCGTCATGGTCGACGACGAGCGGTCCGAGAACCTTGAAACGCATCAGTCTCCTTTCCGGACGCCATCCTTCCCAGGAGATCTTGCACCCGGCTTTCAAGCAGCCAGACTATACTTCGCCTGACGTACTAATCCATGCCAGCGCGGCCCTGGCCGAGGCGGCGTCATGGACGCGGAAGACCCGCGCGCCAAGGATGGCCGATACGGCCAGCGTCGCGACAGTGCCGGCGTGCCGCTCCTCGACCGGCAGGCCGCCCAGGCTCTCGCCGACGAAGTCCTTGTTGGAGACCGCCACGAGCACCGGCCACCCGGTCGCCACCAGCTCGCCCAGCCGGCGGCTGACCTCCAGCGAGTGGAAGGTGTTCTTGCCGAAGTCGTGCGCGGGGTCGATGAGGATCGACTCGCGCGGGACGCCGGCCGCCGCCGCCTTCTCGGCCAGCGCGACCGTGTAGTCGACGACGTCGGCGACCACGTCGTCGTAGGCGATGCGGTGCGGCCTGGTGCGCGGCGTGACCCGCCCGGCGTGCGCGCACACCAGGCCCGCGCCGTACTGCGCCGCGACCGACGCCAGACCGGGGTCGACGCCGCCCCACGTGTCGTTCAGCAGGTGCGCCCCCGCCCTGGCCACGACCTCGCCCACCTCGGCCCGCCACGTGTCGACGCTGATCAGCAGGCCGGGGTGGCGCTCGCGGACGGCCTCGACGAGCCCGGCGACCCGCCTGATCTCCTCGCGGGCGTCGACGTCGTCGCCGGGGCCCGCCTTGACGCCGCCGATGTCGACGATGTCGGCCCCGGCCGCCGCCGCCCGGTCGACCGCGGCCAGCGCGGCGTCGAAGCCGTAGGTGGCGCCGCGGTCGAAGAAGGAGTCGGGGGTGCGGTTGACGACGGCCATCACCGCGTACCGCCCCGGGGCGAACGTACGCTCGCCCAGGCGAAGTGTGCTCATCAGACCGAGCCTACTGGTGATCGCCCGGCTTTCCCGCTCCGGCGCTTGTGACGCTCACGTAGTCGACGAGCATCGGCCGGCCGGGCGCGGTCGTGACGGCGGGCGGTCCCGGCAGCACGCCGCCGATCGCCACGTTGAGGATGAGGAAGAAGCGCCGGTCCAGGCCCCGTTCCAGGGTGTGGTACGGCACGCCGTCGAGGAACCAGGTGACGCTGGTGCCCGTCAACTCCACCGCGTAGGTGTGGAAGCCGCCGAAACAGGTCGGGCACGGCCGCTGCCCGGTCGTCAGCCCGACCGGCTCGTTGCACGGCTGCCCGCAGTGCACGGCCCCCATGACCGACGGTTGCCCGTTGACCGCCTCAAGGATGTCGATCTCGCCGATCTCCGGCCAGCCGGTGTGGCCGCCGAGCATCCAGAAGGCCGGCCAGTAGCCCTGGCCGTCGGCGGGGGTGACGGCGGGCAGGGCGATGCGTGCCTCGACCCGGAGCGTGCCGCCGGGCGGCACCCCGAAGTCCTCCCGCTTGCTGCGGATGCGGCCCGAGGTCCACTCGCCGGCCTCCAGCCTGGGCGTGATCGCCAGCCTGCCGCCGGAGACGGCCAGGTTGGCGCGGCTCATGCGCTCGATCTCGCCGGTCCCCCAGCGGCCCTCGCCCTCCTCGGCCACCCAGTTCTCCAGAGTGTCGAAGTCGTCGCGGAAGATCTCGCGCTCCCCTCCGGCCGAGCAGGAGGACAGCCCGAGCACGATCAAGAGCGTCAGCAGGATTCTCATAGCACCGTGGGGATCAGGTCGAGGTTCTCCAGCTGCTGCTCCAGACGGGGCGCCAGCCGTACCACGACGGTGTCGGTCAGGTGGGAGTCGTCGCGGTAGAGCACCACGCCGTCGATCACGCCCGGGCAGGTGGCGCCCGGGCACAGCAGGTCGGTGACCTCCAGCCGCCACACGCCCGGCCGCTCGGCGGGCACGTGGCCGGGCAGCGCCTTCGAGCGCGGGAAGACGCACGCGGCGGCGGGCCTGCCCGACAGGCACTCGGGCACGTCGAAGCCGGGGATCGGGGTGTCGCGCAGGTAGACCATGGGGGCGCCGAGCCGTTCGAGGCGCGCCATCGTGGTGGCCCAGCCCGTCGTGGTCCGGCGCGCGTCGGCGTAGGTGGACAGGGAGCCGAACAGGATCAGGCGCGGCGGCGACGCGGCTTCGAGGCGGGCCAGGGCGTGCTCGCGCCAGACGTCGCACTCGCGGTACTCGCGTCCCAGCCGTGGCTCCACGACGGTCAGCGTGGGCAGCGGGCAGCCCGGTTTGACCAGCACCTCCAGGCTCCAGCCGCGCCGCTGGGCGATGCGCTGGGCCATGGCGAACCACTGCCCGGCGTGGGAGTCGCCGATCAGCACGACACGCTCCGAGCCGGTGCCGAAGACGCAGGGCGGGCTGGTGGTGGCGGCCGCCGCCACCTCGCAGCCGCCGGAGCGCGGGTAGTCGGTCCTGGCGGCCGCTGCGTCCACCGTGGGGGCGGGCGCCGGGGCGACGGCGACGGTCCGCGTCCCCTCGGCGGGCCCGCCGGGCGCGGTGACGAAGCCGAGGACCAGCGCGGCGATGACGGGCACGGTCATCGCGGCCGTTCCGACCGCCAGGCCGCGCCTGGGCAGCTCGGTGACCACGGCGGAGAAGCGCACCGGGTTCTCCACCAGGCGCATCGTCAGCCACGCCGGCGCCGCGCTCGCGACGGCCAGGGCGAGCTTGGCCGGCCACGGCTGGGCACCGGCGGCGGCCTCGACGAGCACCAGGACGGGCCAGTGCCACAGGTACCAGGAGAACGACAGGCGTCCCATCGCCCGCATCGGGGCTCCGGCCAGCAGCGACGAGAGCGGCGAGCGGAACAGGATCAGCACGGCCGCGCCCAGGGTGGGGGCCAGCGCCTCGGGACCGGGGTAGGAGGTCTCGGCGATGGTCAGCGACCACGCCAGGGCGACGGCGCCCGCCGTACCCAGGAGTGCGGCGAGCCGCCGTGGCACGCGCATGACGTACGGCACGGCGAGCGCGGCCAGCGCGCCCACGCCGAACTGCCAGGCCCTGGCGGGCGTGGCGAGGTAGGCGAGCGGGCCGTCCCAGGCCAGGCAGAGGGCCAGGGAGCCCGCCGTGATGAGGACCGTGACCGCCGCCAGCGCCTTCCTGCGACCGGCGAGCAGGAACGCGAGCGGGGCCCACAGCAGGTAGTACTGCTCCTCCACGGCCAGCGACCAGAAGTGCAGCAGCGGGCTCGGATCCAGCTCGGCGGCCAGGTAGTCGGTCTCTTGGGCCACGAAGCGCCAGTTGGCCACCGACAGGGCCGAGGTGAACAGGTCGGCGGCCACCTCGCGCAGGCGCAGGCCCGGCAAGATCAGCCAGGCGGCGACGGCGGTGGCGACCAGCACGGTGCCGGCGGCCGGCAGGATGCGGCGGGCCCGGCGGGCGTAGAAGTCGGCCAGCGAGAAGGGCTCGAGCGTGAGGGCGGTGATCAGGAAGCCGGAGATGACGAAGAAGACGTCGACGCCGACGAACCCGCCGCCGAAGCCGGGGACGGCGGCGTGGAAGGCCAGCACGAACGTGACGGCGACCGCCCTGAGCCCGTCGACGTCGTCTCTGCGCGCTGTCGTGCCGGTCATGGGAGCAGGTCCGGCAGGCCGGCCCAGCCGGCGGCGACGACCACGGCGAGCAGGAGCAGGACGGTCAGGGCCAGGGTCTCCGGCCAGCGCAGCCGGTGGTCGGTCGGCCGGTTCATCGGACGAGTCTCCAGAGGTCGCGGATGAGGGGGACGGCGATGTAGCTGCTGGCCACCGCGAAGGCGGTGAGCGCCCAGTAGTGGTCCCAGCCGTACTGCGGGGCGCGCCAGGCGATGCCCGCCCACACGGCGGCGGTCGAGAGCGTCAGCCAGGCCAGCGCCAGGCGCGCCACCGTGCGGACCATGCGCGAGCGTTTGGCGCCCGCCCCGCCGCTGGGCACCCAGGCGGCCACCTGGCTGCGCAGCCCGTGGGAGATGGCGAACAGGTGGCAGTAGGCGTAGAGCGTCTGCGCCCTGAGCACCTCGAAGCGGTATCGGCCCACCGACACCGCGGGCAGCAGCACGAGCGCCACCCACAGCGGCCCGACGAACGGGATCATGTGCCAGGCCCGCACGTCCTGCGGGTAGGCGTAGAGCATGATCAGCCCCGGCAGCGGCACGGCGGCGATGTTGACCGCGCTCGGGAAGTACGACAGGAAGCCGCTCCAGTAGGCGACCCGCGCCCGCCACGGCATGGGCGTGCGATGGAACTCCCTGCTGAACAGCAGGCTCATGCAGCCCAGCGCCCAGCGGTACTGCTGGGCGATGTAGGAGCCGACGTTGTCGGGCGACAGGCCCTTGGCCAGCAGCACGGGCACGTACTTGGTGCGCAGGCCGTGCCTGAGCAGGGCGACGCTGGTGTGGATGTCCTCGCTGTGGTCGATCCTCGGGAAGCCCCCGATGAGGTCGAGCGCGCTGCGCCGGTAGACGACGTTGCTGCCCACGCAGATCGCGCCGCCGTCGGCGTCGCGGCTGGGCTGCAGCCAGCGGTAGAACAGCTCCTGCGCGGCCCCGGCGGTGCGCTGCACCCAGGGCATCTCGCGGTCGGTGTCGAAGAACTGCGGCGACTGCACGATCGCCACCCGTTGGTCCTCCAGGTAGGGGACCAGGTGGTCGAGGAAGTCGGGGCGCGGCACGAAGTCGGCGTCGAAGACGACGACCAGCTCGGCACGGCCGAAGCTCAGGCCGTGGTTGAGGTTGCCGGCCTTCTTGAGGTGGCCGCGGTCGGGGCGGCTGGTGTAGCGGAAACCGTACTCGCCGGCGAGGCGCCCGACGTCGGGTCGGGCGGCGTCGTCGAGCACCCAGACGGTGAGTGGAGCGTTCCACCGCAGGTGGGCGACGTGGTGGAAGGTGTTGCGCAGGACCTCGATCGGCTCGCCCAGGGTGGGGAGGAAGACGTCCACATCGGGTACGGCACGCGGGCGCCAGGCGGAGGTCAGCAGGAGGTGGGATTCCCAGGTGGTGGTGCGCTGGCGCTGGCCGTCGACGTAGGACAGCAGCCAGCCGACGAGGTTGAGCACGAGGGCTATGAGGAATGGCGTCAGAATGGGGTGGCGTAGGGAGAAAAGGAATAATGTTCCGGCTGTGAGGGTGAGGCTGACGGGCACTGCCAGGAGGACCCAGCGGCGCTGCGGACCAAAATAGAGGGATATTTCGGCATCTGTGGGTGGGGCTGGAAGGAACTTCTGTTCTGCGCTCAGGACGGGCTCGGCCAAGGTGGCTGTCATGGGTCACACCCCCGGTCTGTCAGGTGTTGTGTTCCTTACTGTAAAGAAACTTTCCCATAGACGGGGGGCCGGGGAGGGAACAGGGGGTGAACGGGGGTGGCGGGCGGGGCGCGTTTAAAGGATTAACTCAGCCTTTTGTCCGCTTTTCGCGGCATTTCCTGTGAGGCAATTCACTGCAGCCTTTTGGGCCCCCTCCACGCAACCGCGGACAGCCCCGCGCCCACGAGAGCCAGGCGCCATCGCGAGACCCAGGCCACCTTCGCCAGAGGCCGGGCACCATCGCGAGGGCAGGGCACCGTCACGAGAGCCAGGCACCGTCACGAGAGCCGGGACCCCTTTGCCAGAGCCGGGACCCCTTCACCAGAGCCGGGACCCCTTCACCAGAGGCCGGCCGAAACGCCCTCGCCAGAGGCGGACCCGAGCATCTCCCAGAGGCGAAGCCAGCCTCGATCCGCCGGGGCCTCAGCGCGGCACAGGAAGCCACCGATCGCCCGCCGGGCTCAGCCTCGCAGCGGGGCGTCGTCCTCGCCTGTCGCGGCACCCTCGCCCCCTGGCGCGGAGGGGGCGTGGGGCGACTCTTGGAACGTTCCGGACTTATGGTGTTTTAAGCAGCCGATCCCTTCTCAGCGGTGGCCAGGAAATCCTGGGCGATCAGCGGGAGGCGGCGACGGGCGTGGATGACGGCGATCACCCGGCGCACGGCGGGCTCCAGCGAGCGCACGACCAGCCCCGCCCTGCTCGCCTGCTCGGCCAGCCCGCGGTACCACAGCAACGAGGCCTGGCCGGAGCGCACGGCCTTCAGCCAGCCGTTGCGCTCGTCGGTCTCCAGCACGACGATCGGGTGCACGCCGTACTTGCCGAACATCGCGTCCAGCTCCCGGCGCCGCACGCTCCCACGGGCGGGCAGGGCCAGGCGCAGGCCGTCGAGGCTGCGCATCGGCACGGGGTCGGGCAGTTCCAGGCCGGGCGGCGAGATGAGGACGATCTCCTGCCGCTCGACGGGGTGGGTGATGAGGTCGGGGGGCACGGGCAGGTCGGTCAGACCGAGGTCGGCCCGCTGGTCCCGGATGGCGCTGACGACGGCGTCACGGCCGTCGCAGCGGACGATGTGCACTCGGACACCGGGGTGCTCGGCGGCGTAGGCGGGCAGCAGCCGCCCTGCCAGGCCGGGCTCGAGGTTGGGCGTGGAGGCGATGCGCAGTTCGACCTCCGAGGCGCCGCTGTGGCCGGCCAGGCTCTCGATCTCACGTACGGCGTCGAGCGCCTCCCTCGCCAGCTTGACCACTCGGCGGCCCTGCGCGGTGACCACCACACCGCGCCCCGAGCGAGCGAAGAGCGTCATGCCGAGCTCTCGCTCCAGATCCCGGATCGCACGTGAAAGCGCTGGCTGCGCGATGTAGAGCGACCTGGCCGCGTCGGTCATGGTGCGGTGCTCCGCAGTCGCGACCACGTAGCGGAGCTGCTGCAGATTCATGCCTTTGAAGCTAGGGCAACGCCCGGTGTCCGGTCCGGGACATAGCGGAGATCACCTCGTCTGATTTCGGAGTGTAACCGCATACTGCTACATCCGTGACGGGTGATAAATCAGTATGCTTCTGCCCCATATTCGGCAAAGGTCGATAAAAGTCGGACATCCCGTCACAGGTGGGGGCAGCGTGACAGGCAACGGGCAGTACCCTCCGCACGATCAAGGACCTCACCAGCCGCAGCGGCCTCCGTCGCGCCCGTGGCCACCACCCGGCTACCCGCAGCGCCAGGGGCAGCAACCTCCGGCCCAGCAGCCGCCGTACCAGCAGCCCGGCCAGCCGTACCCAGGGCAAGGCGGTCAGCCGTACCCGGGACAGGGCGACCAGCCGTACCCGGGGCAGGGCGGGCAACCCCAGCACCCTGGCCAGCCGTACCCCGGCCAGGGCGGCCAACCGCCGCACCCCGGCCAGCCGCCGTACCCGGGCCAGCCGCCCTACCCAGGGCAGGGCCAGAACCCCTACCCGGGCCAGCAGCCTCCTCCTCCCCCGCCACCCCCGCCGGGGCAGCAGGCCCCCTACCCCGGCGGCATGCCGTACCAGAACCAGCCCCCGCAGGGCGGCGCCGGGCCGGGCTGGGCGCCGCCGCCACCGCCGGTGCCGCCGCGGCCGTACGGCGGGCAGTGGCCTCCCCCGCGCCCGCAGCAGCGCAAGTCCGGCAGCGCGGGCCTCACCGTGCTCGGGATCATGCTCGGCGGCCTCGCCGCGGTGGCGATCCTGCTGGTGGTCGGCGCCGCGATGCTCGGCAACGACACCAAGACCCAGACCACCACCCCGGTCGCCATCCCGTCGTACCAGCCGCAGCCCAAGCGCACGAAGACCGTCGACCCGGTGCGCCCGACCCGGCGGCCGACGCAGCAGCCCACCCGGCAGCCGACGGTGGAGCCCACGCAGCGCGGCGACGAGACGGACGAGACCGAGCAGACGGTCGAGCAGCCGACCCAGGTGCGCGTGGACACCAGCCTGAAGACCAACAGCGTCTACCGGGGTACGGCGCTGCCGCGGCTCAGCTGCTCGGGCGGGAACACCAGCATCTACAACCACGCGCAGCTGAAGAGGCTGATCCTGAAGACCGGCGAGTGCATGGACCGGGCGTGGGGGCCGGTGCTGAACAAGGCGGGCATCCAGTGGAGCCCGCCCGGCTACGCGATCGCGTCAGGTCGTGGCCGCGGCGCGTGCGGCGACTACCCGTCGGCGGGCAGCATGGTGCCGTACTACTGCCCGCGCAACAACACGATCTACGCCTCCACCGGCGCGATGGCCAACGGCAACGGCAACGCGCGCGGCTACGGCGAGATCATCTCCTGGCACGGCGGGATCATCAGCATGATGGCCCACGAGTACGGTCACCACGTGCAGAACCTGACCGGCATCCTCAACACCTACTGGGGTCGCCACCAGGAGACCTCCAACCGCAACAGCCAGCTCGCGATGAGCAGGCGGCTGGAGCTGCAGGCGACCTGTTTCGGCGGGATGTGGATGCGCTCGGTCGCGACCAGCTACCCGGTGCCCTCGGGGCGGCGGGCCGAGCTGTTCCGCTTCTACGGGATCGTGGGCGACTATCCGGGCTGGCCACGCGATCACGGCTCACCCGCCAACAACAACCGGTGGTTCCGGCAGGGCTGGGAACGGAACACGCCGGGCCAGTGCAACACGTGGTCGGCGAGCTCCTCCTCGACCTCCTGAGCGTCACTCGGGGTTCATCTCAAATTAGCCACTTGTCTCGGTTGTCCGTATATAGGGGCTAAAATCCTCTCCAGCATTTGACCTGGTAGAACGACGGGTGAAGGAGCCGGTGTGAGCAAGCGCCACGGGGGACGCACCGGGAGGCCGCGCCGCGAAGGCGGCGGACGGCCGTCTCGCGAGGTCACACCGCCCTCGCCCGGCCCCGGCGACCACCCTGGCACCCCGGGCTCAGCGGACGCACACGGCCCCGCAACCCCCCACAGCGGCCCCCCGACGCACGGCAACCCGTCGCATGGCCCCCTGTCGCAGGGCACCCCGCCCCACGGCAACCCGTCGCAGGGCACCCCGACGCACGGCACCCCGGCCAACCCGCCGGGCCCATCCGCCCCTCAGTCCGGCACCTCCGCCGCCCCGCCCGGCGTACCTGCCACCCCACACGGGGGCCCTGCCACCCCACACGGGGCCCCGGCCCATGCTCCCGGTACGGCAGGCCCGACGCCCGGCGCTACCCAGAGCCCGTCGGGCGCCCCGGGCCGCGCCCTCCCAGGCGGCCCCGTCCCCGGTGGCCCCAACTCTTCCGGTCACGGCGACGGCTCCGGCGCCCACGGCCACGGCCACGGCACAGCGGGCACCGCGCCGGGGGGAGCCACACCCACCTCCTCCGCAACCCCACCAGGCGCCGCCCACGGCTCGGCACAGCACCCCGCCTCCCCCGGCAGCGGCGGGCACGACGACGACCCCCGCAGCTCATCCAACCCCGGCTCTGGCCTAGGCTCCGGCCCCGGTTCCGCGTCGAGCCCCGGTCCAGGCTCAGGCCCAGGCCGTCGCTCCCGAGGCGCCTCATCCCGGTCATCACGCGGCGGCACGCCCCGGCCCCCCTCCTCCCCCTCCACGAAGCCCGGCTTCGCCGCCCCCGTGACCCTGGGCTCGATCCTCGGCTGGACGGCCCTCTCCGTCCTCGTTCCGGGCATGGCGCACCTGCGCGCCGGCCACCGCCGTACCGGCTTCGCCCTTCTCGGCGCCTTCCTCGTCCTCCTCCTCAGCGGTCTCGTCTACGGCCTGACCCGCGACCTCAGCGACCTCACGGGCCTGGCCAGCGGCGCCGCCCTCACCACCATCTCGGTGATCGCCGGAGCGTTCGCCCTCGGCTGGTTCGGCCTCGTCCTGACCTCCTACATGTCGCTCAACCCCAACAAGCTCGACAGCCGAGGCCAGATCGTCTCCGGCGTCCTCGTCGGCGTGCTGTGCGTGTCGGTCATGGCACCCTTCGCCTACGTCGCCAATGCCGCCGTCACCACCAAGGACCTGGTGCAGACCGTCTTCAAGAAGGCGGGCAGCGACCCGGACATCGCCCCCGTGGCCGACCCGGTGAAGGATCCCTGGAACGGCCGCGACCGCGTCAACTTCCTGCTCGTCGGCGGCGACGGCGCGGGCAACCGCGTCGGCGTGCGGACCGACAGCATGACCGTGGCGAGCATCAACATCAAGACCGGCAACACGGTGATGTTCAGTCTCCCGCGCAACCTGCAGCACGTACGCTTCCCCGCTTCCTCCCCCCTGGCCAAGCACTTCCCCAACGGCTACATGGCCGACCTGCCCAACGGCGGTCTGCTCAACGAGGTGTGGCAGTACGGCAACGACCACCCCGAGATCATGGGCGGCCCCCACAAGGGCCCGCGCGCCCTCATGGACGCCATCGGCCACACCCTCGGCCTCAAGATCGACTACTACGCCCTGATCAACATGTACGGCTTCGTCGACCTGGTCGACGCCATCGGCGGGCTGCGCATCCGCGTCGACCACGACGTGAAGTGGGGCGGCACGTTCGGCACCGCGGGCACCATCAAGGCCGGAACGCGCAAGCTGTCGGGCGAGCAGGCCCTCTGGTACGGCAGGTCGCGCGTCGGGTCCGACGACTTCTCCCGCATGGGACGCCAGCGCTGCGTCATCGGCGCCTTCGCCAAGCAGGCCACTCCCGACAAGATCCTCGCGAACTTCACCAAGATCGCCAACGCCACCAAGAAGCTCGCCGAGACCAACATCCCCGAGGAACTCGTCCCCGCGGTCGCCGAACTGGCCCTGAAGGTCAAGGGCGCCCGGATCACCAGCCTGCAGTTCGTGCCGCCGGAGTTCTGGCCGGGCTCGGCGGACTGGCCCAAGATCCGCGTCGCCGTCAGCAAGGCCCTGCAGGCGTCGGTCAGGCCGGTGCGCCAGAAGCTCGCCTCCGCCCCGAGC
Organism: Nonomuraea sp. NPDC050663; assembly: GCF_044456985.1. Lineage (NCBI taxonomy): Bacteria > Bacillati > Actinomycetota > Actinomycetes > Streptosporangiales > Streptosporangiaceae > Nonomuraea > Nonomuraea sp. NPDC050663. Next base: position 98,359 of record NZ_JBITGL010000007.1, on the reverse strand, counting down.
GCCTCCCCTTCGAGCGCCGCCTCGGGCACGGCGTCCGACTCACCGACGATCTCCGCGTCCGGCCAGGTGACGGCCGCGCCCGGAGCGACGACCTCGCCGACGCCCACGCCGAACGACAACAAGGCCGCCAAGTCGCTGGATGAGGTCTGCGGACTCTGAGGTAGGGGAGGCTGCTGGCAGGACATCACGCGCCTGCCAGCAGTACTCCCTGCATAAGCCGAAGAACCGTAGAGGCCAAGCGCACGTCCAGGCCGAAGCTCGCCTAGCGGCCGGAGCTCGCCCAGCGCTCCGAAGCGCACGTCAAGGCCGGAGCTCGCGTAGCGGCCGAGGTGCACGTCGCGCCGACGCGCACATCCAAGCCGAAGCCCCCGTAGCGGCCGAAGCGCGCGTCCCGCCGAAAGTGCACGTCCCGCCGAAGCGTGCGTCCAGACCGGCGCTCGCGTGGTGGCCGAGGCGCACGTAGAGGCAGGGACGGGTAGAGGCAGGGACCCGCAGAGCCAGGGACGCGTAAAGGCCGGTGGGCCGAGCGCTGGCTACTGCGTAGCGACCGCCAGGCACCTGCGAAGCCCATCGACCCAAGCGGCGTCGCCTGACACGGCGACGCCATCGCCGCCCCTGCCCCACGCCCAGCGCAGCACCCCTTCCGGGGACCCTGTGACCGTGGCGCGGGCCGAGGGCGAGGTGCCGGGCTGCACGAGGGCACCAGGCAAGGTGATCGTCCACGCCTGGGAGCCAGCCCGCAGGACACCCTCGCCGGGGACGACGGGGACCTCGTTCATCTCCTCGGGCCATTCGGTCGCGCTGAAGGCGAGGAAGGCGGTCAGCAGTTCGTCGATCCCATCCAGAGCCAGATCGTCGGGGACCGGCGAGACCGGTTGGCCGGCGGCGAGCTCGGCGTCGATGCGATGGATGACCGTCTCGTGTGCCATGCGGCGGATCCAGAAGGCGACGTTCTGCTCCGGTGGATACCAGCTCCACGCCTTCTCGCCCGGGGAGCGGGAGGTCAGCTCGGTCAAGAGGGCGACGTAGCTCTCCTCCAGGTCGACCGGGTCGCTCGGCGGCCAGGGGTGGGGCGGGCCGCCGGACAGGAGGGCTTCCACCTTGTGGAGGTAGACGTGGGCGACGTGGTCGCTGAGGTCGGCTGCTGTCCACTCGGGGCAGGTGGGCACGGGGGCGGTCGGTGGGGCGGCGGCGAGGGCGGTGCGCAGGGCGGCGTAGTCGGACTGCAGGCATGCGAGCAGGCGGGGGGCATCCATGGGGACATGTAAACAGGTGGCACCGACAAGTTCCCGGCCTGCGTCTGTGCGGCCGCCCCACCGCGCCAGGGCTCGCAAGGCCGATGGCACGCGACCACGACGTGGGAGCGCGACCTCGCGCCTCGTCTAGGTGTATCCGTTCGCTGACTGAGTGACAGTCGGCTAATGGGTGACGATCCTCCGATCCCGCGACCCCACGAACCTCCGACCCCACGAGCCTCCGATCCCGCGATACCCGGTCCCGCGACCCCGATCCCGCGAACCTCCGATCCCGCGATCCCCGGTCCCCGATCCCGGGCCCCCACGCCCCGCCCTCAAATCGGCCCGCCCCAAGCCCGAAATCCTCCACCCGGAGCGCCAATCCCAGCGGACCGAAAACATCCGCCGTCTCATTCGCCCTTCTTTGCCGCATATCAGCAGGTCACAAGACTGCCGAGTCGGTAGACGCGTCCCCCCGAATGAATCAATGTTGGAAAGTTCGATCCCTCCAAACATCCGGCGGTGCCCCATGCGCGTCATGATCCAACTACGCCCATCTCCCGACCTGGTCGCGGCCGTCGCGGAGCCTGGGCCGAGCCCGTCGACGGCCGATGTCGCCGGCGGCATGCCCGGGGTGGAGCTCGACGAGGGTTTCACCCCCATCGCCCTGCCCCGTCCTGTTCCTGCCGCGGCCGGGGGCGATCCTCTGAGCCTGAACCAGCCGCTCGACTTCTCGCTGGCCGCCGAGGACGCCACGGTCCTGGTGCGCGGCACGATTTCCGACGACGAACTGGCCACGCGGGTCGCGCTCCTGCCCACGATGCGCGCCGACGTGGTCGGGGTGTTCGCCGACCCGGTCATCGAGTCGAGCCTCACCTGCGGCGGCGACGCGCCGGTCGGCGACTGGCGCGACGTGGAGCGGCTGCTGAACGTGGCATCGCTGGCCGCCGAAGGCCTCGACGGCTCGGGCGTGTGCCTGGCCGTACTGGACACCGGCATCAACGCCGCGCACGTCGCCCGCCACCTGGGCCGGGCGGTGACGCTCGACGCCGAGCGCAGCTGGAACCCGAGCACCGTCGACGGCAGGCCGGGCGAGTTCGAGGTGGACCACGGCACGATGTGCGCGTTCGACACGCTCATCGCCGCGCCGAAGTCCACGCTGATCGACATCCCGGTGCTGCTGTCGAGGCGGCCCGGCGGTTCGGCACTCGACGGGCTGCTGAGCGACGCGGTCGCGGCCTTCGCGCACCTGCGGACCGTGCTGGAGAACCAGCCGCCGGAGACCAGGTCACTGGTGATCAGCAACTCGTGGGGGTCCTTCAGCCCGCGATGGGACTTCCCCGTCGGCCATCCGGGCAACTACTCCGACAACGCCGCGCACCCGTTCAACCTGATCGTCTCCAGCCTGGACAGGGCCGGCGCCGACGTGCTGTTCGCGGCGGGCAACTGCGGGCGCGAGTGCAAGGACGGCCGCTGCGCCTACCCCGACCGGCCGATCGTCGGCGCCAACTCGCACGCGCGCGCGTTGTCGATCGGCGGCGTCGACACCAGCGGCGAGCGGGTGGGCTACTCCTCCCAGGGCCCCGGACGGCTCACCGCCCGCAAGCCCGATCTGTGCGCATACACGCACTTCCTGGGGTCGAAGGCGTTCGGCGAGAACGAGGCCGATTCGGGCACATCCGCAGCGTGCCCGGTGGCCGCCGGTCTCGTCGCCGCCATCCGCACCCGCTGGCCGTCGGCCAAGCTCACACCCGCGCAGCTACGCGCCCTGCTGCGCCGTACGGCCGACGACCGCAGCGAGATCGGCTACGACTTCGACTACGGCTACGGCGTGCTCGACACCGCGGGCATCGTGGCGGCGTTGCGGCGGCGGGCCAAGCGCGTAGCGTAGGCACCATGGTCCTGGTCACGGTACGGCTGGCGCGTGCGGCCGCCACGCTGGAGCACGCGATCGAGCGTCTCGGCCTCGACCGCGACGAGGTCGACCTCGACTACGGCCTGGTGGCGATCGATCCGGAGCGGGGGCTGTACGGCTTGCGGGTGACGGAGCGGGTCTGGCAGGAGGGGGACTTCTCCGACCCCCGCATCGAGCCGTACGGCCCGCCGAAGCGGGATTAGGGGCGCCCGGGGCGGAGGCGCGGCGAGGGGCGGGGCTGCCAGGCGCCAAGCGGGGAGCGACGCCTCCATGCCGCCAAGGGGCGAGCTGCGCCCCGACCCACGGCACAGCGGGGCGGCCTGGGGCGGGACGGGGCGGGGCGCACTGGGGGCGGCAGCGGGCCGAAGGCACGGGGGTCGCAGGCGGGGCGCAGGCCGGAGGGCGCAAGCCGGAGGGCGGAGACGCGGGCCGGAGGGCGGAGACGCGGGCCGGAGGGCGGAGACGCGGGCCCTTGCACTCGGCTCGGGGCGGCCGAGGGCTCGGTCCGGCCGCCCCGCAAGCCCACCACCCCGCGACCCGTCCACTCCTCTAAGCGTTGGCGCGACCGAAGATGCGGGTCCCCACGAAGAGGCTGGCCACGGTGAACGCCGCCGTCACCCCCACGCCGACCGCCACCGTGGACGTCAGGAAGTGCCCGGCGAACAACTCCCGCATCGCATCCACCGAGTACGTGAACGGATTGGCCCGCGACAACGCGTACAACCAGTCCGGCGCCATCGACATGGGCAGGAACGCCCCCGACAACAACATCAACGGCACCACCACCGTTGAGGCCAGCGAGGGGAACAGGCTCTCCGGCACCGACAGCGCCGCCGCGTAGGACAACGCCGCCAGGCTGATGCCCAGCACGAGCACCATCACGAGCCCTAGCAGCACCCCCAGCACGGGTGCCCGCAGCCCGAGCGCGTATCCGACCGCGATCAGCGCCGCCGCCTGGACGAGCAGCACCGCCGCGTTGCTGAGGACGCGGCCCAGCAGGAGTGCCAGCCGGCTGGTGCGGGTGGCGCGCAGCCGGTCGAGCACGCCGAAGCGTTTGTCGACGACGATGCCGAATCCCGCCATGCCCGCGCTCATGAGGCCGAGCTGGATGATGAGGCCCGGCACGAGCACCTCCCATGAGCCGATGCGGGTGAACAGCGGCCCGAACAGCACGAGGAAGAACAGCGGCTGGGCGGCGGTGATGACGAGGCCGTATTTCTGCTTGAACACCTGGCGCAGGTAGTGGCGCAGCAGGACGCCGGTGTCGCGGATCATCGGGTGGCCTCCAGGTAGAACTCGTCGAGGGTGCGGCCGGCCTTGAGTTCGGCGGGTGTGCCGGTGGCGGTGACGACGCCGTTGTCGATGAGGTAGAGCCGGTCGCACAGCGCGTCGGCTTCTTCCAGGTAGTGGGTGGACAGCAGCACGGTGATGCCCAGGCCCTTGACGTGCTCCCACAGGGCGGCGCGGCTGGCCGGGTCGAGGCCGGTGGAGGGCTCGTCGAGGATCAGCAGCGAGGGCTGGTGCAGCAGCCCGAAGGCGAGGTCGACGCGGCGCTGCTGGCCGCCGGAGAGGGAGGCTCCGATGCGGTGTTCGAGGCCTTCGAGGTCGAGCAGCACCATCAGCTCGCGGACGCGCTCGCGTGCCTCCTCGTGGCCGAGGCGGGCGGCGAGCTGGGCCTGGAGCACGAGTTCCTCGCCGATGGGGGTGAAGGGGGCGACGGAGGTGCCCTGGCCGACGTAGCCGATGCCGCGCCGTACGCCGGAGGGGTCGGAGAGCAGGTCGTGGCCGGCCACGGTGGCGGTGCCGGAGGTGGGGCGGAGCAGGGTGGCGAGCATGCGCATGGTGGTGGACTTGCCGGCGCCGTTGGGGCCGAGGAATCCGACGATCTCGCCGGCGGCGACGTCGAGGGAGATGCCGCGCACCGCTTCGACCCCGCCCTTGAAGGTCATGGTCAGCTCTTGAGCGTGAATCATAAAAGTTAGAGTAACCACAAAATTAGAGTGACTGCAAAGTTGTATCCTGTCCACATGGAAGAGGGACTGCGCGAGCGCAAGAAGCGGGAGACCAGGGAGCGCATCTCGGATGTGGCGACCGGGCTGTTCATGGCGCGCGGCTTCGAGGAGGTGACGATCGCCGAGATCGCCAAGGCCGCCGACGTGTCGGTGAACACGGTCTTCAACTACTTCGGCACGAAGGAGGACCTGTTCCTGGACCGCCAGGAGGAGGTGGAGGACGTGCCGGCGAGGGTGGCGCTGTCGCGTGCGGAGGGCGAGAGCGTGGTGGCCGCGTTCCGCCGCGACTTCCTGGCGGCGATCGAGACGCGCGACTGGCGTTACGGCATGAACGACGGCGCGGCGGAGTTCGGCCGCATCATGGCGCGCAGCCCGTCGCTGCAGTCACGGCTGCGCGAGATCGAGCTGCGCAGGGCCGACCGGCTGGCGCGGGTCCTGGCCGCGCAGACCGGCGCCGGGGAGGACGACCTGCGCCCGCGCCTGGTGGCGGGCCAGATCCTGGAGACCGCCCTCCTGCTGACGCGCTTCATGTGGCTGCGGCTGATGTCGGGGCACAGCTGGGAGGAGGTCAGGCCGTGGCTGCGCGAACAGGCAAAGGCCGCCTTCGATCTGCTCGAAGGCGGCCTCGGTGACTTTGGCGTCTAGTAGCCGCTGGTGGCCATCATCGCGCCGAAGATGACAAAGAAGATCACGTAGAACACGATCATGACGCCCCAGAGAATGGTGGCGATCATGCCGCAGATCTTGCCGGCCTGGACCATGCCGCGGTTCTCGTAGATCTGACCGCTGGAGTCGATCTCACGCAGTGCCTTGTTGCCCATGTTCCACGCGAACGGCCCGAGAAGACCGCAGACCACGAGGCTCAGGATGCCGAGCACGAGAATCGTCGTGCCCTGGGGGTGCGTGAGCGGACCGCCGTACTGCGGGCCACTGCCGTACTGCGGAGGCGGGTATGACATCGGGGTTTACCTTCCTTAATGTGACGCTGGGTTTATATCACGACCCCACTTGCAGATCGCTTGCATTGACCTGATGGTGACTTTTAACCAAGCGCTTGCTACGCTCCCAGCGTGCTGAAGCGCCTCCTCCAGCGGATGACCATGACCGACTGGTTCCCCCGGGTCGGCCCCAAGATCATCCCCCGTATGGACAGGGCCGTGCACTGGCTGACCCGCGGAAAGGGCCTGACCAGTGACCTGATGATTCCCACGATGCTCCTGACGACAACCGGGCGCAAGAGCGGGCAGCCGCGCAGCACCCCGCTCGCCTGCCTGCCCGAGGCCGACGGCGCCTTCCTGGTGGTCGGCAGCAACTTCGGCCGCGAGTCGCATCCCGCCTGGAGCGGCAACCTGCTGGCCCATCCGCAGGCGCTCGTGCATTTCCGGGGCAAGGACATCCCGGTCACCGCCACCCTGCTCACCGGCGACGCCCGTGCTGAGGCCTGGCCCCGGCTCCTCCGGCTGTGGCCGGTCTTCGATCACTACACCGCCAGATCCGGCCGCGATCTACGGGTGTTTCGCCTGTCCCCACAAACTCCCCCCTAAGATCATCGGGTGCGAGATCTCCTGGAGAGCAAGGGTTTCCAACGTTTCATCATCGCGGTGATCCTGATCAACGCCGCCACGCTGGGCCTGGAGACCTTCCCCGACATCCTGAAGGAGTACGGCACCGCCTTACACGTGATCGACCACGTGGCGCTCTACATCTTCGTCGCCGAACTCCTCGCCAAGGTCCTCGTCTACCGGCGCGACTTCCTCAAGGACCCCTGGAACGTCTTCGACAGCGTGATCATCGCGATCGCCCTGCTCCCCACGACGGGCGGCCTGTCGGTGCTGCGCTCGCTGCGCATCCTGCGCGCGCTGCGGCTGCTGTCGGTGGTGCCGAGCCTGCGCCGCGTGGTGGCCGCCCTGCTGCGCGCGATGCCCGGGATGAGCTCGATCGTGCTGCTGCTGGCCCTGGTGCTCTACATCGCCGCGGTGATGGCGACCAAGCTGTACGGCACGACGGCCCCCGACTACTTCGGCTCGCTCCAGACGAGCCTGTTCACCCTGTTCCAGACCATGACGGGCGAGGCCTGGCCCGACATCGCCCGCGAGGTGATGAGCGTCCACCCGTCGGCGTGGATCTTCTTCGTCGTCTTCATCCTGCTGTGCAGCTTCGTGATCCTCAACCTCTTCATGGCGGTGGTGGTCAGCGCGCACGAGGCGGAGACCCGCTCGGAGCTGGCCGAGTTCGAGGAGAGCACCGAGGCCGCGACGGACCGCATCCTGGCCGAGTTGGCCGAGTTGCGCCAGGAGCTCAGGCAGCTGCAGGAGACGGGCCGCTAGCGCCCCCTGAGGGCCGGTAGGCCACCCGCCACAGCGCGGCGACCAGCAGGCAGGCGACGGTGGCCCAGGCGGGCAGCGGCCCGCCGAGCAGGCCCACCAGCAGCGGCAGCATGGCGGTCGGCAGCGCCCAGAGCCAGATCCAGCGCCGGTCGGCGCCGTTGAACAGGCCGACGACGGCGGAGGCGAGGAAGTAGACCGCCAGGGCGCCGCACAGGGCCCAGCGCACGCCTGTCTCCAGGGGGTTGCTGGGGTGTTCGGGGAGCAGTCCGAGCCCGGCCGCGAGGGCGGCGATCGCGCCGGTCATCACGAAGTGCGCGGGTAGGGCGACGTACGGCTCGAGCCCGCGCTCGCTGGCGTCGGGGACCGCGCTGAGGCCGTATTGCAGTGTCAGCCACCACAGGCACACCACGAGCCCGAACCCGCTCAGCGCCAGGAGCATCAGCGGCGTGGACCAGTCGACGTCGGAGGCGGCGATGACCACCTGCATCACCGCCTCGCCCAGCACGATGATGACGAACAGGCCGAGCCGCTCCCCCAGGTGGGCGGCGTCGAGGTCGGCGAGCCTGGTCGGTTCGACGTGGCGCACGTTGCGCCTGCCGCGTTGCAGGGCCTTCAGCTCCCGCCGGCGGATCTCGTCCATGCGGCGGTCGAGCGCGGCCCGCGTCTCCTGGGGGCGGCGGGCCCGCTGGACGCTGAAGTAGATGTCGAACGCCGCGCCCAGCGCCCACAGCCAGTAGCGGTCGGGCGGGTCGAACCAGAAGGAGGCGATCCAGGGCGCCATGCCCAGGCCGAGCTGGGCGGAGGGCCAGGCGGCGACGAAGGTGCCCGACCGCTGGAAGTCGCCCGCCGCCAGGTAGCGGCAGGCGATGTAGCAGCTGATGAACCAGTAGTCGCGCGCCTCGTCGTGCCCGACCTCGGGGATGGCGGCCGCCATGACGGCGATGAGGAACATGCCGATCAGCAGGCTGCGGGTCCTGGCCTTGTCGCCGAGGACGTTGGCGTACAGCGTGTAGGAGACCCACACGCTCCACACCGCGTAGAACAGGATGAGGAACATGCCCGCCTCGGCCCAGCCCGGGTGGTGCAGGCGGTGCGCCAGCTGCGCGACCGCCACCACCACGACCAGGTCGAAGAAGAGCTCCAGCCAGCTCGCGTGCCGTTCCCCCGCTTGACTCACGTCATCGAGAGTAGAACTCGACCACCATCTGCTCGTCGACGGGTACCACGATCTGCTCGCGCATCGGCTTGCTGTAGAGCGTGAAGGTCAGGTTGGCGTGGTCGACGCTGAGGTAGGCGGCGATGCGGTCGTCGGCGTAGATGCCCTCGGCGGCGGCCACGAACGGCTGCATCGTGCGCGACTTGGGGCGCACGCTGATGATCTGGCCGGGCTTGACCAGGTAGCTGGGGATGTCGACCTTCCTGCCGTCGACCTGGATGTGGCCGTGATTGACGTACTGCCGCGCGGCGTAGATCGACGGGGCCAGTCCGGCGCGCAGCACCAGGGAGGCCAGGCGGCTCTCCAGGATGCTGACCAGCTCGGCGCCCGAGGAGCCCTCGCGGCGCACGGCCAGGTCCCAGTAGCGGCGCAGTTGGCGCTCGGAGACGTCGTAGTACCAGCGCAGCTTCTGCTTCTCCATCAGCCGCATGCCGTAGTCGCCGGTGCTGCGGCGGTTGGTCTTGCGGCCGTGCTCACCCGGCGGGTAGGGGCGCTGCTCGAAGTAGCGGACAGCCTTCCGCGTCAGGGGGACGCCCGCACGGCGGGACAGTCGCACCTTGGGACCGGTGTAGCGCACGTTCACCTCAATATGGTTAGGTAGACCTTACTGAGGTAAGCCTAACCTATATTCGAAGAGGATGTCATGCCGCCCCTCGCCGAGCGCATTCGCACCCTGGCTCACACCGCCAGCGCCACCAAGGTGACCGTCGACGACGTGCCGTACCCGGTGTCCGGCGCGGTCGACGACCGCGGACGTCCCGTCTTCATCGTCCGGCCTGGCGAGACGTTGCACCGCATGCCCGAGGACTGCGTGGTGGCCCTCACCCTGTGCGCCACGAGGATGCTGGGCGAGACCGCCCACCCGCGCGGCACGCTGGAGGTGCAGGGCTGGGTGCAGGCCGTGCCCGAGAACGAGGTGCGGGACGCCGCGGTGGCCGTGGCGGCGCAGTGCGCCGACGAGGGGTTGTTCGAGGCGATCGAGCGGTACGGCGCGCCGGACGCGCCCCGGTTGCTGCGCCTGGACGTGGGCCAGGTGGTCTACCTGACCGGCGACGACTCCGGCATCCTCGACGCCGACGAGTACTTGGACGCCACTCCCGACCCGCTGGCCGAGACCGCCGAGCGCGTGATCGCGCACATCAACGGCTCGCACCGCACGCAGCTGTCGCTGGGCATGGCCCGCCTGCTGGGTCGCCCCGCCGGGCAGGTGTGGTTGTGGGAGCTGGACCGGCACGGCGCCACGGTGCGCGTGGACGCCACGCTGGTCCGCGTGGCCTGGGACAGGCCCGCGCAGAGCGGCCGATGCCTCGAGACCGCCCTGCGCGGGTTGCTCTGCGCCTGCTAGCTAGGCGGGGTCGGCCAGCAGGTGGTCGACGATGCGCTTCATGAAGTCGTTCCGTTCGGCGGGTGTCGACAGTTGCTCGATGCCGAAGCCGAGCACCACCGAGTCAGCGGCGGAGACGGCGGGGGCGCCGAGCGAGGTGGCACGGGCGAAGTCCGAGCCGACGTTGGCGCTTCCGGGCGGCGGGCCGGGGATCGTCCACGGGCCCAGGCCCGTCTCGAAGCCCTCGGCGTCGACGGTGCCCGCGCTGGTCGTCACCTTGGTGTCGTCCACGAAGGCGCCCTGGAATCCGGTGCCGGGGTCGGCCACGTAGCTGATGGAGATCTCCACCGTCTTGCCCGCGTAGGCGGACAGGTCGAAGGCGACCGGCTTCCATCCCGCGGAGTTGCCGGTGAAGACGTTCCAGCTCTTGGCCGTGCACGGCGTGCCCGGGTTGAGGTAGTTGAGCAGTTGCGGGTGGGCGGCGATGTAGTAGCCGGCCTCGCACTCCTCGGGGATCTGCGTCGTGGTGTTGCCGTTGACGTCGGGCAGCGTCACCCAGTCGGAGCCGCCTGCCGTACGGGCCTCCACCAGCAGGTGGTCGAAGTTGGCCTCCAGGTTGTAGGAGAACTGCGCCTGCAGTCGGGGGATCTGCGCGGCCGTGACCGAGGTCAGGTCGATCGTGCGCACCAGGCGGCTGTAGGTGTAGTTGACGTGCCGCGCGGCGGCGTACCACTGGCCCTCGACCGGCGCGAACGGCCCGGTCAGGCCGCGGAAGATCGCCAGCGGCTCGCTCTTGAACAGCGGGAAGTCGCGCTCGTTGAGCAGCGAGCTGGTGACGGTGAAGTTGCCGGCCTCGTTGAGCGGGTTGTCGCCGCCCGTGGCGAACGTCGCTCCGGTGCCCGTCAGCGGCGGCCCGGTGCCGTCGACGCCGGTGGGCAGGTTCGTGGCGGTGCGCCCGGAGACGCCCAGCCAGTACTGCATGAAGTCGTTCGACAGGGTCTCGCAGTCGTCGCGGGTGCTGATCGTCACCACGCACGGCCGGTCGGGGAAGCCCTTGAGGCCGTAGTAGATGCCGGTCGTCATGACGGAGCCGAAGTAGGCCGACGTCTCACCCGCGTGCAGCAGCTTGCCGCCCTCGTTGAGATAGTCGCGCACGGACAGCGTCAGGTGGAGCGCCCGGTCGGCGACCTGCGCGTTCTGGCGTGGCGCGCCGAACACGGTGATCGTCTCGTCGGCCGCGTCCTGGGTGAGCCGGTTGTCGCCCAGGTACCAGATCACGCCCTTGAAGTGGGCCAGGGCGCCCAGGTGGTGCGGCACGCCGTCGGCGTCGATGTCCCACACCCTGGCCCGGTAGCCGGCGCTCTGCAGGGCGTCGACGTAGAGCTGGGCGTACTTGGGACTGGTGACGCTGGTCGGGTAGGTCGGGTTGACGCCCTTGTAGTCCTCGTCGGCGATCACCAGGATCTGCGCCCCGGCCTTGTCGCGCACGGTGTAGGTGAAGCTGGGGCTCTTGGCGGTGGCGGCGGTGAACCAGACCTGGACCTTGTCGCCCGGCTTCTGGCCCTTGATCGTGCCGCGGTACTCCGCGAAGTAGTGGTCGAACTCGTCGCCGTAGCGCTCGCCGCCCTTCCACTCGCTCACCGGCACAGACCTGGTGCGCCCATTGTTGATCTTGTAGTGGAGCAGCTTGACCGGCAGGCTCCTGCGCATCAGCGCCGCGACCTGCTGGTCGCCGCTGTAGGCGGTGGTGAACTCGTCGGGGTCGATGTCGGGCACGGTCCGGCCGACGACCGAGACCGGCCGGTCGGGCGTGTAGGCGGACTTGGCGACCGCGACCGCGTACGGGATGTTGTTGGTCACCTCTTCGGCGATCAGCTTCTCGTCGTCGGGGAAGTTGAAGCCGCTCGCGCAGTCGTCGGCGATCCACGGGTCGTCCGGGTAGCGGTTGGAGACCGTCGCGCAGGTGGCCATCTCCGGCGTGTGCGTCAGCGCCTTGAAGACGTTGTCGAAGTGGGAGTCGGTCTCGCCGTTGGTGGTGTAGAGCTGCGCGCCGATCTCGGGCACGTAGCCGGGCACGGCGGGCTTGGCCGCGTCACCCAGGATCGCGTCGTGGATCAGGTCGTCGGGGGTCGGGGTGAAGAACTGCCAGCCGGTGCCGTGCAGCAGCAGCTCGGCTGCCGAGTGCCAGTTGATCACGAACTTGGGCTTGACGCGCTCCATGAACTTCAGCTGCGCCTGGGTCTCCGGCTCGCTCGCGGGAGCCGTACCCCGGTAGGTCTCGCTCGCCGGGACGGGCGAGGAGCCCTCGTTGTCGTAGCCCCACTTGTGCGGGAAGTTGCGGTTCAGGTCGACGCCCTCACCGGTCTCCACGACGCCGTCGCCGTCGTTGTCGCGCAGGTTCTTGCGCCACAGGCGGGTGTCCTCGGAGGTGAAGGTGTAGTCGTAGCCGTCGACGTTGACCACCGGCAGGAACCACAGGTCCACGGTGTTGACGATGGTCGTCAGCTCGCGGTTCTTGCCGTAACCGGTCAGGTAGTGGTGCATCAGGCGGCGGACCATCTCCGGGGTGATCCACTCGCGCGCGTGCTGGGTGGCCTGGTAGACCACGGCCGGCTTGACCCGGTCGGGCAGGACCCTGGCGCCGAGGGTGACGCGCAGCGCGGTGATCGGCTTGCCCTGGACGGTGGTGCCGATGTCGACCGCCTTGGCGATCAGCGGGTAGTCCTTGGCCGCCTTGAGGATCTCCTCACGGATGTTGCCGGGGCCGCTGTAGGGGCGGAAGACCGTGGCCGCGGCGGCCCTGGCCCGCGCCTGCGGAGCCGCCTTCTCCTGCAGGTCGATGCCCTGGGCGCGGAGTTTTCCTGCGATGACGGGGTTGAGGACGATCGTCAGGCGGACCTTGCCGCCCTCGGCCTGGGTGGTGGTGAAGTCCTCGCGGTCGACAGCCTCCTGCTGGAGCACGCCGAGCTGGTCGGGGGTGAGATCGGCGACGTAGACCTTGGGTCCCGTGGCGGCCGGCGGGGGCTCGGCCGTCGCGGGCACGGCCACGAGCAGGCCGCATAACAGGGATAAGGATGCGACGAGAGATAAGCGCCTCATAAAGACATTACTCGGCCCGGCTTCCACGGCAGTCAATCACGATGTCGTATCGGTCGCGGTGCCTCAGTGGTCACGAGAGTCTTATGGGCCGGTTGGAGTCACTACGATCTGTTCGACGTGAGCGAGTCCCTCCTTCCCGCCGAACCGGCGCCTTCCGCCCGCCACCGGGGCCGTCGCCGGTCCGGGCTGACCCCCGTCGTGGTGCTGCTCTCGGTGCTCGTCCTGGCCTGCGTGAGCGTACTGGTCGCCGGGGCGCTGCGGCCGTCGACGCTCGAGATCGTGGGCGGGCCGGAGGGAGACGGCAATCCCCTGGTGCCCGAGGTGTCCACCGACGCGGTTCCGGGCGGCGACGACCCGACCGTACGGCCCAGCCGTACGGTCACCGCGAGCACCGCTCCCCTCCGGAGACCGGCCTCACCCAGCGCGACCCCGCCGGCGTCGAAGCGGCCCACCCCCGGGCCGTCGCCCTCGCTCGTGCGCCCGTCGGCCGTCAAGGACACCGGCGGCCCGGCCGAGCCCACCAGCGCGCCGGACCCCGACCCCACCACCGCCGGCCCGGTCGGCCCCGAGCCGGAGGAGACGCGGACCTCAGGCTCGGGCAAGACGCCACCGGGTCACGACCCCGACCGGCCCAAGGGACGCCCCGACAAGTGATCCCGCCGGCCGAGGCGGCGGGCAGGGCGGCGGGCAGGGCGGCCGCCGGGGCGGATTCGTGAGGGCGCTCCCGGCGTGGGAGGATGCTGCGTGATGGCCGACCGCCCCTCCCTCCCGTTCCGCCTGGCGCGCGCCTTCGCGTTCGCCGCGGTGAGCACGGTGCTGGGAGTGCTGGCCCACAGCTTCGCCGGTGGCACGGTCGCCCCGGTCACCCTCCTGGCCGCCGTGGCGCTGAGCCTGGCGACGTCCGTCCCGGCCGCCGGGCGGGAGCGCGGGACCGGGTTCACCATGGCCGCGCTGGCGGCCCAGCAGGCGGTCGTCCACCTGCTGTTCTCGCTCTCCCACGACGCGGCGGCGGTGGGCGCGCACGGGCATTCCGGGCTGGTGCCCGGGCTGGGCATGCTGGTCATGCACGGCTGGGCCGTCGCGCTGACGGCGCTGTGGCTGGCCAGGGGCGAGGCCGCGTTGTGGGCCCTGCTGCGCAGGCTGGCCGTACGGCTGAGCCTGGTGTTTCCCGCGCCGATCGAGGTGCCCTTCCACGCGGCGCCCCACGCGGAGCCGCTTCCGCCGCGTTCCGCGCTGCTGCGACACGCGGTCAGCGGTCGCGCTCCTCCCTGCTTCTCCTGAAACCGGTCCACGTCATCCGGCGTTCGTTCGCCATGCCCATTTCAGGAGATTCGTCATGCAGTTTCGTCATGCTCTGATCGCGGCCGCCGCCGCGTTGTCCCTGGCCGCCTGCGGCACCACCACGACCCCTGCCGCCGCGCCTGCCGCCTCCGGTTCTCCGCGCCCGACCGGGCCGGTGCTGACCATCGCCGACCCGTGGGTCAAGACGGCCGCGAAGGGGATGAGCGCCGCGTTCGGCACGCTCACCAACACCTCGGGACAGGACATCACCGTGTTGTCCGCCTCCACGCCCGTCTCGCCCATGGTCGAGCTGCACGAGACCGTCGAGGACGGCGGCAAGAGCGTCATGCGGGCCAAGCAGGGCGGCTTCGTCGTCCCGGCCAACGGCACGCTGGAGCTGAAGCCGGGCGGGAACCACATCATGCTCATGGGGCTGAAGGAGCCCGTGCTGCCCGGCGCGGAGGTGAGGTTCAGCCTGGCGCTCGCGGGCGGCGCGACGATGGAGTTCACCGCCGTGGGCAAGGACTTCGCCGGGGCCAACGAGACCTACCAGCCCGGCCATGGCGGCTGAGCCCCGCGACCGGGACGGGGCCGTCAGCAGGCGGCGGTTGCTGGTCGGGGGCGCCGCGGCGGCGGGCGGGGCCGCGGTGGGCGGGGCGGTCGCCGCCGCCACGCTCACGGGCCGCGCCGAGACCCCGGCCACCGAGGTCGCCCTCCCCACCGAGGTCGCCCTCCCCAGCCGGGTGGTGCCCTTCCACGGCGACCACCAGGCGGGGGTCGCCACCCCGCCGCAGGCCCACGCCGCCTTCCTGGCCTTCACCCTCCTGCCCTCCACCACCCGCGAAGGCCTGGCCCGCCTGCTCAGGCTGCTGTCCGACGACGCCAGGCGCCTCACCCAGGGTCGCCCGGCGCTCGCCGACACCGAGCCAGGCCTGGCCGAGCTTCCCGGCAACCTCACAGTCACCTTCGGCCTGGGCCCGGGGGCGATGAAGGCCGCCGCCCTGCCGCCGCTCCGCCCGCTCCCCCGGTTCACGGTCGACCGGCTCCAGGAGCGCTGGAGCGGCGGGGACCTGCTGGTGCAGCTGTGCTGCGACGACCCGGTGACGCTGGCCCACGCCCAGCGCATGATCGTCAAGGACACGCGGTCGTTCGCGAAGCTCGCCTGGGTGCAGAAGGGCTTCCGCCAGGCCACCCAGCGTCCCGGCCTGACGCACCGCAACCTGATGGGCCAGCTCGACGGCACCGTCAACCCGCGGCCGGGCGATCCGGACTTCGACCGGGCGGTGTGGATCGGCGACGGGCCGCTGAAGGGCGGCACGATGCTGGTCCTGCGGCGGATCCGCATGCACCTGGACCGGTGGGACGCGGCCGACTCGGCGGCCAAGGAGTTCACCGTCGGCCGCCGCCTCGACACCGGGGCCCCGCTGACCGGCACGGACGAGCACGACGAGCCCGACTACGGCAGGCTCACCGAGCTCGGCTTCCCGGTGATCGCCGACGAGGCGCACATCCGGCGCGCCCACGTCGCCGATCCGGGGCAGCGGATGTTGCGCCGCGCCTACAACTACGACGACGGGCCCGACGACATCGGGCTGCTGTTCGCCGCCTACCAGGCGGACGTGGAGACGCAGTTCACGGCGGTGCAGCGGCGGCTTTCTGAGGTGGACCTGCTCAACGAGTGGACCACGCCGGTCGGTTCGGCCGTCTTCTACCTGCCGCCCGGCTGCGGGGAGGAGGGGTGGATCGGTGAGCGGCTGCTGACCTGAGCACGATCGGGGGCGACGGCTCAGCCGACGACGACCAGCTCCCCCACCCGGGAGCCGAGCACCTCGCAGGCGCGGGCCGTCAGCCCGGTGTCGGTGATGAGCACGTCGGCCTCCTCCAGCTCGGCGATCGTCGAGATCCCGACCGTCTGCCACTTCGTGTGGTCGGCGACCACGACCAGCCGCCGGGCGCAGCGCACCAGCGCCCGGTCGGTGTCGGCCTCCAGCAGGTTGGGCGTGGTGAACCCGGTGCGTTCTGCCATCCCGTGCACGCCGAGGAAGAGCAGGTCGACGTGGAGGGTGCCGAGGGCGGCGACGGCGACGGGCCCGACCAGGGCGTCGGAGGGCGTGCGCACGCCGCCGGTGAGGATGACGGTCTGGTCGGAGCGCCCGTCGCGGTGGAGCACCTCGGCGACGGGCAGCGAGTTGGTCACCACGGTCAGTCCCGCCACGTCGGCCAGGTGCCGGGCGAGCACGGCGGTGGTCGTCCCCGCCGACAGGGCGATGGCGGTGCCCGGCTCGACCAGGGCGGCGGCGCGCGCGGCGATCGCCTCCTTCTCGGCGCGCTCGCGAACCGACTTGGCGGCGAAGCCGGGTTCGACGGCGCCGTCGAGGCCGAGGACGGTCGCGCCGCCGTGCACCTTGGCGATGAGGCCGCGCTCGGCGAGGCTCTCCAGGTCGCGCCGGACGGTCATGTCGGAGACGCCGAACTCCCTGACGAGGTCTGCGACGCGTACGGCACGGCGGGTCCTGATCAGTTTGAGGATCGCGGCCTGCCGTTGCGGTGCCAGCACGACATCACCATAAATCAACACCATGGGTGTGAATAGGCGTTGACTTCCGACCTTTGCCGCATTTGAGTGTGATGAAACCTGGGCGAAACGCATCGAGGAAACCTCATGTCCCCACATGTGACGCGCCGCGATCTGCTGTTGGGCGCCGCCGCTTTCGGAGTCCCCGCCATCCTCGCCGGCTGTTCCAACCCCGCCACCCGCACCACCGCTCCCACCAGCACCGCAGCGGCCGGACGCGGTGTGGTGACGATCGGCTCCAACGCCTCGGACGAGATTCCCAAGAAGTCGCTCGACGAGGTGACCAAGGCGTTCACCTCGCACGACGTCAAAATCAACACGGTCGATCACAACACGTTCCAAGAGAACATCAACCGCTACCTGCGCGGCACCCCCGACGACGTGTTCACCTGGTTCGCCGGGTATCGCATGCAGTTCTTCGCCGCCCAGGGTCTGGCCACCGACATATCCGATGTCTGGACGGAGATCGGCGGCGACTACACCGACGCCTTCAAGGCCGCCTCGACGGGCGCGGACGGCAAGCAGTACTTCGTGCCGTTCACCTACTACCCGTGGGCCGTCTTCTACCGCAAGTCGCTCTGGCAGGAGAAGGGCTACACCCCGCCCGCGACGCTCGACGAGCTCGTCGCGCTGGCCAAGAAGATGAAGGCCGACGGCCTGGTCCCCATCGCCTTCGCCGACAAGGACGGCTGGCCCGCGATGGGCACCTTCGACATCCTCAACATGCGCATCAACGGCTACGACTTCCACATCAACCTCATGGCCGGCAAGGAGGCGTGGACCGACCCCAAGGTCAGGCAGGTCTTCGACACCTGGCGCGGGCTCATGGAGTACCACCAGCCGGCCGCGCTGGGCCGTACCTGGCAGGAGGCCGGGCAGTCGCTGGCGCAGAAGAAGACCGGCATGTACCTGCTGGGCATGTTCGTGGCGCAGCAGTTCCCCGAGGCCGACAGGGGCGACATCGACTTCTTCACCTTCCCCGAGGTCAACCCGCAGTTCGGCACCGACTCCATCGACGCGCCGATCGACGGCTACATGATCTCGTCCAAGGCCAAGAACGTGGAGGGCGCCAAGCAGCTGCTCAAGCACCTGGGCCAGGCCTCCTCGCAGAACATCGCCACCAAGCTCGACCCCGGCACGCTGGCGGCCAGCTCGAAGGCCGACACCAGCGGCTACAGCGACCTGCAGAAGCGCGGCGCGGAGCTGGTCTCGCAGGCCAAGCACATCGCCCAGTTCCTCGACCGCGACACCCGGCCCGACTTCGCCTCCACCGTGATGATCCCCTCGCTGCAACGTTTCGTCGGCAAGCCCAACGACATCGACGGCCTGCTGAAGGACATCGAGAAGCAGAAGGTCAACATCTTCACGTCATGACCGCCAAAGACAAGTTATTGATCTTCGTCGGTCTCGGGCTGGCGATCGCGGCCGACCTGCTCCTCATCTGGGGGCCCACCCTGGCCTCCGTGGGGCTGTCGGCCACCGACTGGGACGGCATCTCGGCGATCAACGTCGTGGGCGCGGAGAACTACCACGACCTGGCCGCCGAGTACCCGCCGTTCTGGTCGGCGGTCACCAACAACCTGCTCTGGCTGGCCTTCCTCGGCCTGATCGCCACCCCGCTCGGCCTGCTGTTCGCCGTGCTCCTGGATCGCAGGCTGCGCTTCTCGCGCGTCTACCAGAGCGCCCTCTACACGCCCGTCGTGCTGTCGCTCGCGGTGGTCGGCTTCATCGCCCAGCTCGTCTACTCCTCCGACTACGGCGTGCTCAACGCCGTCACCGGCCTGACGACGGACTGGCTCGGCGACCCCTCGCTCAACATCTGGGTCGTCATGGTCGCCGCGGCCTGGCGGCACATCGGCTACGTGATGATCATCTACCTGGCGGGGCTGAAGGCGGTCGACCCGTCGCTGAAGGAGGCCGCCGCGATCGACGGCGCCAACGAGGCGCAGGCCTTTTTCCGCGTCGTCTTCCCGACGCTGCGCCCGATCAACGTGATCGTCCTGGTCATCACCGTGATCGAGGCCCTGCGCGCCTTCGACATCGTCTACGCCATCAACAAGGGCCGCAACGGCCTGGAACTGCTGTCGGTGCTGGTGACCGAGAACATCGTCGGCGAGGCCAGCCGCATCGGCTTCGGCTCGGCCATCGCCACCGTGCTCCTGGTGATCTCCCTCGGCTTCATCGTGACCTATCTGACCCAGCTCTTCAGGGAGTCGCGGTGACTCGGCAGAAGAGGAAACACCCGCTGCGATGGCTGCTCTACACCTTCCTGTCGCTGGCCGCGCTCGGCTGGTCGGCGCCGCTGCTGCTGGCCGTCTACGCCTCGCTGCGCCCCTACGACGAGACCGCCCGCCTGGGCTACTTCTCGCTGCCCGAGTCCCTGACGCTCGACTACTACACGCAGGCGTGGACGCAGGCCGAGCTGCCGAAGTACTACCTAAACACGCTGATCATCGTCATCCCCGGCGTGATCCTCACGCTCCTGCTCGCGTCGTTCGCCGCCTTCACGATCGCCCGGCTGCGCATCCCCGGGCGCAAGACCCTGCTGATCGTCTTCACCGCAGGCAACCTGCTGCCGCCCCAGGTGCTCATCACGCCGCTCTACACCATGTACACCTGGATCGAGCTGCCCGAATGGATGTCGTCGTCGCATTCCCTCTACGACTCCTACCTCGGCCTGATCCTCATCCACGTCGGCTTCCAGTTCGGCTTCTGCACCTTCGTCATGGCCAACTTCATGGCCACCATCCCCGAGGAGATCAACGAGGCCGCCCTGGTCGACGGCGCGTCGGTGTGGCGGCGCTACTGGCAGCTGACGCTGCCGCTGTGCCGTCCGGTGATCGCGGCCCTGTCGACACTGCAGTTCACGTGGATGTACAACGACTTCCTGTGGGCCCTGGTGCTGATGTCGTCGGGCGACAAGCTGCCGGTGACCAGCGCGCTGAACAACCTGCGCGGCCAGTTCTTCACCGACTACAACCTGCTCGCCGCCGGTTCTATCCTGGTCGCACTGCCCACGCTGATCATCTTCCAGCTGCTGCACAAGCAGTTCGTGGCTGGACTGACCCTGGGAGCCACGAAGGGATGAAGGTCACCGTCACCGGGGCGCGCGGCAAGGTCGGCCGCGCCGCCGTACAAGCCCTGCAGCAGGCCGGTCACGAGGTCACCGCCACCGACCTCGGGCCCGCCGTCCACGAACGCGAGCTGCCCGAGGAGGCCCGCTACCTGCAGGCCGACCTCACCGACGCCGCATCCGCCGCCTTCGTCGTCAGGGACGCCGACGCCGTCGTGCACGCCGCCGCCATCCCCGACCCGCTCGCCAACCCCCCGCACGTGGTGTTCGGCAACAACCTCATGGCGACCTTCAACGTGCTCGAAGGGGCGGTGCGTCAGGACGTCGCCCGGTTCGTCAACATCTCCAGCGAGACGGTGCCCGGCTTCTTCTTCCCCGAGCGGCCCTGCCTGCCCGTCTACGCCCCGGTCGACGAGGACCACCCCGCCTACCCGCAGGACCCCTACGCGCTGTCGAAGCACTTCGGCGAGCAGCTGATGGACGCCGCCGTACGCCGCAGCGACATCCGCTGCATCTCGCTTCGGCCCAGCTGGGTGCAGCACGAGGGCAACTACGAGCGCAACCTCGGGCCGCAGGTGCGCGACCACTCGGTGATCGGCGCCGGCCTGTGGAGCTACATCGACGTCCACGACCTGGCCGCCGCCATCGTGCTCGCCTGCGAATCGCGCCTGCCCGGCCACGAGGTGTTCTACATCGCCTCGCCCGACAACGCGGGCGGCCACGACTTCGCGGCCGTGCTGCGCGCCCACTACGGCGAGGCCGTCGAGCTGCGCCCGCTCACCCGCACCGACAGCTCGGGCATCGACTGCTCCAAGGCGCACCGGCTCCTGGGCTGGACACCGAAACGCTCCTGGCGCGACTACCTCGACACCGACGGCAGGGTGCTCCCCGCCGGGTGAGCTCGGGTTCCAGGGCCGCAGCCGACCTACTGGACCTACGAGCGGCGGCCGACCGTACGGCCCGCGCCTCTACACCGGCGCCCTGCTGAGGGAGCGGTCGCCGATCATGTGAGCGGCGGCCCGCCGCCCAGGGCACGCTCCACCGCCTCCGGCGAACGGGCGACGACCGCGCCACCGTCGTCGAGGGTGATGATGGGACGCTGGATCAGCTCCGGATGGGCGGCCAGCGCGGCCAGCCAGCGCTCCCTGTCGTGCTCCCATGACTCCATACCGAGCTCTGCCGCCACCTGCTCGCCCAGCCGGGTGATGTCCCACGGCTCCAGCACCAGCCTTGCCAGGACGGCGCGCAGCTCGTCGACGGTCGGCGGGTCCTGCAGGTAGTGCCTGACCGTGTAGTCGGCCCCGGCGCCGTCGAGCAGATCCAGCGCGGAGCGGCACTTGGAGCAGGCGGGGTTGATCCAGATTTCCATCAGGCCATCATGACGAGCCATGCCTGTTGATGGAGTGGCGGTACCGGTTGGTCCCCGGTACCGCCGTCAGGTCACGTCCACTCGTGTTCGGGTGCGCTCCAGTCAAAGTCGCGGGCCATGGTGTCCTCCCTCCGTCATCCGGCAGGGGACCAGGCTCGACGAAGCCGCTGTGGTGGCGCTTTGCACCCGCTATCGGCGACGCCGGCTTGCGCCGGCGCCGCCTTCCTGCCAGGTACGGCACTCACTCCCGTCCTATGCCGTACCGGTCACATCATCACCAGTCCCAGCTGGGCCGCTGCCATGAGCAGTCGCGCATCTCGTCCTCCTCTCCGTGTCGGGACTCCAGCATGATCGGGACGGCTGGACAGGCGCTGAACTCCCAGGCGGCCGGCAAGAGCGCCGCCACGGTCGCGTGACCCTGGCGCCCGCGTGGTCATGCTCATCAACCGGTGCTTACACGCGGCCGATCCCTCACGCCGTCATGAAGCGTGGTGCAGCAGCCAGGCGGCTCGCTGGGCCAGGGGCCACAGGAGCTCGTGGTCGGCGACCGGGTCGGCGACGGGCTCGCGGCGGTGGACCGACAGCATGCCCTGGAGCGTTCCCCACCGGTCGAGCAGCGGCGTGGAGTAGACGCCGCGCACGCCCGCGTCGAGCAGGACGCCGAGGGAGGGGCCGCCGGCGATCAGCGGGTCGCGCAGGATGTCGCGCACCAGCATGGGTGCGCCCTTGAGGAGGGCCTGGCCGCAGACGGACGCCTCGTCGCTGGCCACGATCTCGAAGTGGCGCAGGAAGGGGGTGCCGAAGCCGAACTGGGAGCCGATGCGCAGGCCGCCCGCGGCTGGGTCGTGGAACTGGGTGTTGCCCATGTCGGCGCCGGTCAGGTCGAGCGCTGCCTCAAGGGTCGCGATGTTCACGCTCTCACGCGAGGCGCCCGGCTCCAGTGACAGGAAATGCGAAAGGGAGGTGAGTGTGGGACTCACCCCTGGCAGCCACCAGGGCCAGACGGTGGTGGTGCGGCGCGCCGAATGCATCTCGGTCACCTGCCCAGTCTGGCACTCCCGTCACATCCGGGTGCGGGGTTCAGCCAACTCACAGGATCAGAGGGAGTCGTCGACGGCCTCGGCCGAGAGCACGTGGTCGAGCACCATCACGGCGCAGCCGCTGATGCCGGCGGCGGCGCCCAGGCGGCTGGGTTCGATGCGCAGGCGGCGGGTGGCGAGTGCGGTGGAGCGGCGGTAGACGACCTCGCGGATGCTGGAGACGAGCGGGCCGAAGGCTTCGGCGACGTCGCCGCCGAGCACGACCACGGAGGGGTTGAGGATGTTGACGGCCCCGGCGAGCACCTCGCCGATGCGGCGTCCCGCCTCGCGCACCATCGCCATCGTCTGGGCGTCTCCCGCGCGGATCAGGGCGGTGACGTCGTCGATGGTCTTGACGTCCTTGCCGGCGGCGCGCAGCTCGCGCAGCAGGGCGGTGCCTGAGGCGACGGAGTCGACGCAGTCGATGTTGCCGCAGCGGCACAACACGCCGCCGCCGTCGCGTACGGGGATGTGGCCGATCTCGCCGGCCGCGCCGAGCGCGCCGCGCAGGATCGAGCCGGAGGCGACGATGCCGGCGCCGATGCGGGTGGAGATCTTGACGAAGAGCAGGTCGCCGGTCTCCTCGCGGTAGGCGCCGCGGTGCTCGCCGACGGCCAGCACGTTCACGTCGTTGTCGACCAGGACCGGCACGTCGAAGCGCTGGCGGATGAGCGGCGGGATGACGACGCCGGTCCAGGAGGCCATGACGCGGGCGCTCTCGGTGCGTCCTTCGGCGAATTCGACGGTGGCGGGCACGCCCATGCCCACGCCGCGTACGGCGGAGCGCGGCCGGTCGCCGAGCAGCTCTTCCCAGGTGTCCATGAGGATCGGCAGCACCACGTCGGGGCCCTGCTCGACGTCGATGTGAAAGCGGCGGCCGGCCACTTCGTTGCCGGCCAGGTCGCAGACGGCCACGCGGGTACGGCTGGCGCCGAGGGCGGCGACCAGGACGACGCCTCCCGCGGCGTTGAACTCCAGCCGCACGGGCGGGCGGCCTCCGGTGGAGGGCGCGTCGGTGCGTTCGACGACGAGGCTGCGTTCGAGCAGCTCTCCGACGCGGAGCGACACGGCGGGCCTGGACAAGCCGGTGACCCTGCCGATGTCCGCCCGCGTGACGGCCTCCCCCGAACGGATCAGGGCGAGGACCTCACCGGTGGTGGCGTGTCGAGACATCACCGTTTAGTGAACCATAGATACCTAAGTAATGAAAGAACATGACTTATGTATCTCAAGATGCAAAAGATAGGTTGCAGAGAGACCCAAGTCTGGCTAATGTCCGGTAAGTCCGTTCACTTGGAGGCTTCTCGTGTCCCCCCTTGCCCATGAAGCTGATCTGGTCGTCTTCGGCGGTACCGGCGACCTGTCGATGCGCAAGCTGCTGCCCGCGTTGTTCCACTCCGACCTGGAGAGCCGCCTGGCTCCCCAGACCCGGATCATCGCCATGTCCCGTGGCGGTCTGGACGACGCCGACTTCCGCGGCAAGGTGGACTCCGAGGTACGGCAGAGCGTGCCGGACGACTCCGGGGCGTGGCAGCGTTTTCTCGGCCGGTTGCACCACGTGTCGGTCGACGTCGGGGGTGACGACACCAGCGGCTGGGCGGCGCTGACCCGCCTGCTGGCCGGTCACGAGCAGCGTGACCGCGTCTTCTACCTGGCCAGCCCGCCCATGACGTTCGGGCCCTTCTGCCGCGACCTGCACGGCGCCGGGCTGATCACCCCGCAGTCGCGCGTGGTGCTGGAGAAGCCGCTCGGGCGCGACCTGGCCAGCTCCCAGCTGATCAACGCCGAGGTGGGCCGCTACTTCGCGGAGGAGCAGATCTTCCGCATCGACCACTACCTGGGCAAGGAGACGGTGCAGAACCTCCTGGTCCTGCGCTTCGCCAACGCCTTCCTGGAGCCGATCTGGAACTCCCTCTGGATCGACCACGTGCAGATCACCGCCGCAGAAAGCGTCGGCACGCCAGGCCGCCGCGGCTACTACGACCACGCGGGCGCGCTGCGCGACATGGTCCAGAACCACCTGCTCCAGCTGCTCACCCTGACCGCCATGGAGCCGCCCGCGCGCAACGACCGCGAGGCCATCCGCGACGAGAAGGTCAAGGTGCTGCAGGCGCTGCGGCCCATCGTGGGCGACGAGGTGAGCCGCTTCACCGTGCGCGGGCAGTACGACGGCTACCTGGACGAGCCGTCCTCGACGCCGCCCACCGAGCTGTCGAAGCGGGTCGAGACCTTCACCGCCATCCGGGCCGAGGTCAAGAACTGGCGCTGGTCCGGCGTGCCGTTCTACCTGCGCACCGGCAAGCGCATGCCGTACCGGCGCAGCGAGATCGTCATCCAGTTCAAGGACGTGCCGCACGCCATCTTCCCCGGCGGCTCCCCCAACAGGCTCGTCATCCGCCTCCAGCCGGAGGAGGGCATCGAGCTGCACATCATGGCCAAGGAGCCGGGCGCGGGCGAGGTCACGCTCAAGCCCGTGCCGCTGAAGCTGAGCTTCGGCCAGACCTTCACCGCCCGCGTCCCCGAGGCCTACGAGCGCCTGCTGTCCGACGTGCTGGCCGGCAACCCCACCCTGTTCATGCGCCGCGACGAGGTCGAGGCGGCCTGGCGCTGGATCGACCCGATCCTCGAAGCCTGGGAGTCGTCCTCCGAGCTTCCCGAGCCCTACCCCGGCGCCACCACCGGTCCCGCCGGAGCCCACGAACTGCTCGGCCGCAGCGGTCGCGCCTGGCACGAGGAGGAGACCCCGTGACCACCCCTGTGAACCAGCAGATCCAGGACATCACCGACCGCATCATCGAGCGCAGCGCCGCCAGCCGGAGCGTCTACCTGAGGCGCATCGAGGCCGAGGCCGAGCGTGCCCGCGCCAAGGGCCCGGCCCGCGCCCACCTGGGCTGCGCCAACCTCGCGCACGGCTTCGCCGCCATGCCCACCGAGGACAAGCTGGCCCTGAGCGCCACCGCCAAGCCCGGCGTGGCCATCGTCACCAGCTACAACGACATGCTCAGCGCCCACCAGCCGTACGAGACCTACCCGCCGGAGCTCAAGGCCGCCGTGCGCAAGGCCGGCGGCGTCGCCCAGGTCGCCGGCGGCGTGCCCGCCATGTGCGACGGCATCACCCAGGGCCGTCCCGGCATGGAGCTGTCGCTCTACAGCCGCGACGTCATCGCCATGGCCACCGCCATCGCCCTGTCGCACGACATGTTCGACTCCTCGCTCCTGCTCGGCGTCTGCGACAAGATCGTGCCCGGCCTGCTCATCGGCGCGCTGCACTTCGGCCACCTGCCGGCGATCTTCGTCCCCGCCGGTCCGATGACCTCCGGCCTGCCCAACAAGGTCAAGGCCCGCACCCGCCAGCTGTTCGCCGAGGGCAAGGTCGGCCGCGAGGAGCTGCTCGACGCCGAGTCGAAGTCGTACCACTCGCCCGGCACCTGCACCTTCTACGGCACCGCCAACTCCAACCAGGTGATGGTCGAGGTCATGGGCCTGCACCTGCCCGGCTCGACCTTCGTCAACCCGCACACCGAGCTGCGCCACGCCCTGACCAGGGCCGCGGGCGAGCGGGCCGTGCGGATCACCGCCCACGGCGAGGAGTACGCGCCCGTCGGCCGGGTCGTCGACGAGAAGGCCATCGTCAACGCCTGCGTGGCGCTGCTGGCCACCGGCGGCTCCACCAACCACACCCTGCACCTGGTGGCCATCGCCGCCGCCGCGGGCATCGTGCTGACCTGGGACGACCTGGCCCAGCTGTCGAAGGTCGTGCCGTCACTCACCAAGATCTACCCCAACGGCCAGGCGGACGTGAACCACTTCCGCGACGCGGGCGGCATGCAGGTCCTCATCGGCGACCTGCTCGACAGCGGCCTGCTGCACGGCGACGTGCTCACCGTGGCCGGGCACGGGCTCGACCACTACCGCTCGGCCCCCGTGCTGAAGGAGCAGGAGCTGGTGTGGGAAGAGGTACCCACCCAGAGCGCCGACCTGGACGTGCTGCGGCCGGTCCGCGAGCCGTTCAGCGCCGACGGCGGCATCCACATGGTCGACGGCAACCTCGGCTGCGCGGTCAGCAAGGTCTCGGCGGTCAAGCCCGAGCACCTGGTGATCGAGGCGCCCGCCAAGGTCTTCGACGACCAGCTCGACCTGCTGGCCGCCTTCGAGCGCGGCGAGCTCGACGGGCAGGACTTCGTGGCGGTCATCCGCTACCAGGGCCCCTCGGCCAACGGCATGCCCGAGCTGCACAAGCTCACCCCGCCCATGGCGGTCCTGCTGGACCGCGGCCAGCGGGTCGCCATCGTCACCGACGGCCGCATGTCGGGCGCCTCGGGCAAGGTGCCGGCCGCCATCCACCTGTCGCCCGAGGCGGCCGACGGCGGACCCATCGCCCTGGTGCGCGACGGCGACGTCATCCGGCTCGACTCGGCCGCGGGCACGCTGGAGGTCCTCGCCGACCTGTCGGGCCGCGAACCCGACGGCCGCGCCCTCAGCGACGCCCGGTGGACGGGCACGGGCCGCGAGCTGTTCGCCGCCTTCCGCCGCATGGCGGGACCGGCCGAGCGCGGCGGCTCGGTGTTCACGGTGAGCGGGCAGGAGAACGACGACCACGGCCCCGGCCTCGGCTTCGCCGCCCCGGCGGGCGCCTCCCACGCGGAGACCGCCCGATGAGCGCCGTCCGTCCGGCGGCGGGTGTGTGCCGTACGGCGGCGGCCTGGCCGAAGGGCGGCGCCCGATGACGTGGCTCGTGGCCGACATCGGCGGCACCAACGCGCGTTTCGCCCTCGTCGACGGCCCCGGCGCCCGGCTGGAGCAGATCGAGGTCCTGGCCGTGGCCGACCACGCGACGCTCGACGACGCCATGGCCGCCTACCTGGACGGCAAGGGCGTCACCGTGCGGGCCGCCGCCGTGGCGGTCGCCGGTCCCGTGACCGGCCCCGACTACGCCCTGACCAACGCCCACTGGCGCGGCTCCATCCGCAACCTGGCCGTGCCGTACGCGGGCCTGCTCAACGACTTCGAGGCCCTGGCCCTGTCCCTGCCGTACCTGGAGGCCGGCGACCTGGCGACTCTGGGCGGCCCCGCGCCGGGCCACGGCGTCAAGGCGGTGCTCGGTCCCGGCACCGGCCTGGGCGTGGCGGGCCTGGTGCCCGCCGACGGCGCCTGGGTGCCGGTGCCGTGCGAGGGCGGTCACGTGACCGTCCCGGTGACCGACAGCCGCGAGGCCGAGATCATCCGGGTGCTGTTCGCCCAGGGCATGGAGCGCGTGGAGGCCGAGGACCTGCTGTCGGGCAGCGGCCTGCCGCGCCTGCATCGCGCCCTGGCCGTCGTCAACGGCGTCACCGCCCCCGAGCTGGGCGCCGCCGACATCGTCGCCCGCCTGGACGACTCGCTGTGCTCCGAGACCGTCGAGGTCTTCTGCGGCATGCTGGGCAGCTTCGCCGGGAACGTGGCGCTCACTCTGGGCGCCCGTGGCGGCGTCTACCTGGGCGGCGGCGTGCTGCCGCGTATCGTGGAGCGGGTGCGGGCCAGCGCGTTCCGCGCCCGGTTCGAGGCCGGTCCCACCGCGTACCTGGCGCCCATCGCCACCAACCTGATCACGGCCGCGCAGCCCGCGCTCCTGGGCGCGGCGGCCTATCTCACGCAAGAAAGGTTGTCCCATGAGCCTGCTTGACCTCGCCCCGGTGATCCCGGTCGTGGTGATCGAGGACGTCGAGACGGCGGTGCCGCTGGCGCGGGCGCTGGTCGCGGGCGGCCTGCCGGTGATCGAGGTGACGTTGCGCACGCCTGTCGCGCTGGAGGCCATCCGGGCGATCGCCGCCGAGGTGGAGGGCGCGGTGGTCGGCGCGGGGACGGTCAGGACGCGCGACGACGTCGAGGCCGCGGGGCGCGCGGGCGCGACGTTCGTGGTCTCTCCCGGCACCACACCGGCGCTGGTCGACTTCCTGGTGGAGGGCGACATGCCGTTCCTGCCCGGCGCGGCGACCGCTTCCGAGGTGATGGCGCTGGCCGAGCGCGGCATCACGGAGCTGAAGTTCTTCCCCGCCGAGGCGGCGGGCGGCCTGCCGTACCTGAAGTCGCTGGCCGGGCCGCTGCCCGACGTGCGCTTCTGCCCCACGGGCGGGATCAAGCCGGGCACCGCGCCGGCCTACCTGGCGCTGCCGAACGTCGGCTGCGTCGGCGGCACCTGGCTGACCCCGGCCGACGCGCTGGCCACCGGCGACTGGGCCACGATCGAGAAGCTCGCCGCCGAGGCGGCGGCGCTGCGCGCCTGAGCCCGGGCGCGCAGCAGCCGGGAAGGGCCGAGAGCAGCAGGCCGACAGTTCCGGAATCTCAGCTCCAGATCGACACGTGCACCGCGGGGCGGAACCGTTCCTTCGGGATCCCGTCCTGCGGCGCGCGCATCACCTGGGTGGCGGACGGGGTGGTGAGGAAGTCCACGAACGACCCCGCCGCCGGCGAGCGCTCCGAGGGCGGCAACGTGGTGGCGTACCAGCGGATCTCCAGCGGCGTCACGCTCGTCTCGACCACGGTCAGCGTGCCGCGCCGCAGGTGCGGCAGCACCAGGTGGGCCACGGCCGGGGCCAGGCCCTCGCCCTCTGCGGCGGCCTGCCAGGCGGCCGCCTGCGTGGCGTAGACGCGCACCCGAGACTCCGGCACGCGCAGCAGGCGCAGCAGCCGGCCCGCGTCGCTGCCGGGGTCGGTGCCCGACGGGTCGACGAGCCAGGTGTCGCGCCGCCCGTGGAGCGCTCCCACCGCGACCACGCGGCACCGTAACACCGGACGGCTGAGCAGCCCCTCCCCCTCGGGCTGCGGACCCAGCGCCACCTCGGCCAGCCGCCCGGCCAGCAGCAGCGGCACCTCGGCGCACTGCACCACGCCCGAGGTGGCGACGGGGATGCGCCGCTGGGAGTACAGGGAGATCAGCGGCCCGGCGACGAGCTCGTACATGGAGCTGTCCATGACGACGTGCAGCCGCTCCGGCCCTCCCGACCGCACCACGCGCTGCGCCTGGGCGCCGAGCGCGACCATCTGCGACGCGATGCCGTACAGCCGCGCGCCGCCCTCGGTCAGCACCATGCGGTCGCTCTCGCGCACCAGCAGCGGGTCGCCGAGGTGACGGCGGAGCTGGGCCAGCGACTGGGAGACCGCGGGCTCGCTGACGCCGAGCGCGCGCGCCGCGGCCTTCACCGATCCCAGGCGGGCGACGAAGACGAACGCGCCGAGCTGGCCCAGAGTCACCCACTCTTTCTAGATCGGGATCCGTCATTAAGGAATCCCTTATTTCGTGATTGCCGGGAAACTCGAAGGAGTTTCATTTTTGGCGCATGCAGGTTCCCGCACAGTTCGAGTACGCGCGCGCCCAGAGCGTCTCGCATGCCCTGTCCCTCCTGGACAGGTACGGGCCAGAGGCCCGCGTCGTGGCCGGAGGCCACAGCCTGATCCCCATGATGAAACTCCGCCTGGCCCAGCCGGAAGCCCTCATCGACATCAACGACCTGAGCGAGCTGTCCCGGATCGAGGTCGAGGGCGGCGAGCTGGTGATCGGAGCGCTGGTACGGCACGCGGAGCTGCTGGCCAGCGCGCAGGCCACCGGGCTATTCCCGATCTTCCAGGACGCCGAGCGCGTGATCGCCGACCCGATCGTCCGCAACCGCGGCACCGTGGGCGGCTCGTTGTGCCAGGGCGACCCCTCCGAGGACCTGTCGGCGGTGTTCGCGGCCCTTCGCGCCACCGCCGTCATCGAGGGCCGGGACGGCAGGCGCAGCGTGCCGATCAGGGACTTCCACGAGGGTCCCTACGAGACGGCCGTGCAGGCGGGCGAGCTGCTGATCGAGCTGCGCGTCCCCGCGACGCCCGGCGCCGGCAGCGCCTACGTCAAGGTGGAGCGGCGCGTCGGCGACTGGGCGGTGGCCGCCGCGGGAGCGGTCCTGTCGGTCACCGGCGGCGTCATCGAGCGCGCCGGGATCGGGCTGACCGCGGTGGGCGCCGAGCACTTCTGCGCCCCCGAGGCCGAGGAGTACCTGACCGGGCGCGAGCCGGGCGAGGAGGCCTTCGCCGAGGCCGGGCGCATCGCCGCCGAGCACTGCTCACCCCAGCCGGACCAGCGCGGACCGGCCGACTACAAGCGGCACCTGGCGGCCGAGCTGACCGCCAGGGCGCTGCGCACTGCCATGGAGAGGATCTGACCATGCAGGTGACGATCACCGTCAACGGCCTGCCGTACACCCGCGAGGTCGAACCGCGCCTGCTGCTGGTGCACTTCCTGCGCGACGAGCTGAACCTGACCGGCACCCACTGGGGCTGCGACACCTCCAACTGCGGGGTGTGCACGGTGCAGCTCGACGGCGTGCCGGTCAAGTCGTGCACGGTGCTGGCGGCCATGGCCGACGGCCACGAGGTGACCACGGTCGAGGGCCTGGAGCGCGACGGCGAGCTCGACGCCGTGCAGAAGGGCTTCATGGAGTGCCACGGGCTGCAGTGCGGCTTCTGCACGCCGGGCATGCTGCTGACGGCCCGGTGGTTGCTGGACCGCGAGCCGCATCCGGACGAGGGCACGATCCGTGAGGCGATCTCCGGTCAGCTGTGCCGGTGCACCGGCTACGAGAACATCGTCAAGTCGATCAAATGGGCTGCGAGCGAAGCTCGTCCGCTGGATGGGCGGCTGGGTGGGGGCTGCGGGAAGGCGGCTGCGCTATGAGTTTCGGGCGGATGCATCGCAAGGAGGACGCCCGCTTCATCAGGGGGCGCGGCAACTACGTCGACGACGTGCGGCTGCCGGGCATGCTGCACGGGGCGATCCTGCGCAGCCCGCACGCGCACGCGCGCATCCTGTCGATCGACACCTCGGCGGCCGAGGCGCACCCCAAGGTCAAGGCGGTCATCACCGGCCAGACCCTGGCCGGGCTGAACCTGGCCTGGATGCCGACGCTCTCCAACGACGTGCAGGCGGTGCTGGCCACCGACAAGGTGCGCTTCCAGGGTCAGGAGGTCGCCTTCGTGGTGGCCGAGGACGCCTACTCGGCGCGCGACGCGCTGGAGCTGATCGAGGTCGACTACGAGCCGCTCGGCGCGGTCGTGGACGCGCGCAAGGCCCTGGACGGGGACTCGCCGGTCATCCGCGACGACCTCGAGGGCAGGACCTCCAACCGCATCTTCGACTGGGAGGCGGGCGACAAGGAGCGCACCGACGCGATCTTCGCCAACGCCGAGGTCACGATAAGTCAGGACATGATTTATCCGCGGGTGCACCCGGCTCCCCTGGAGACGTGCGGGGCCGTCGCCGACTTCGACAAGGTCACCGGCAAGCTCACCGTCTGGTGCCCCACCCAGGCGCCCCACGCCCACCGCACCCTCTACGCCCTGGTGGCGGGCCTGCCCGAGCACAAGATCCGCGTCATCTCCCCCGACATCGGCGGCGGCTTCGGCGGCAAGGTCGGCATCTACCCCGGCTACGTGTGCGCGATCGTCGGCTCCATCGTCACGGGCAAGCCGGTCAAGTGGATGGAGGACCGCTCGGAGAACCTGATGGCCACCGCCTTCGCCCGCGACTACCACATGAGCGGCGAGGTGGCCGCGACCCGCGACGGCGTCGTCCAGGCGATCCGCGTCAAGGTCCTGGCCGACCACGGCGCGTTCAACGGCACCGCCCAGCCGACGAAGTTCCCCGCGGGCTTCTTCCACGTCTTCACCGGCTCCTACGACCTGCAGGCGGCGCACTGCGAGGTCACCGGCGTCTACACCAACAAGGCCCCCGGCGGCGTCGCCTACGCCTGCTCCTTCCGCGTGACCGAGGCGGTCTACCTGGTCGAGCGGCTGATCGACGTGCTCGCCGCCGAGCTCGGGCTGGACCCGGCCGAGCTGCGCCTGCGCAACCTGCTCAAGCCGGACCAGTTCCCCTACACCTCACCCACCGGCTGGGAGTACGACTCAGGCGACTACGTCAAGACGATGCGCATGGCGATGGACATCGCCGGCTACGACAAGCTGCGCGCCGAGCAGGCCGACAAGCGGGCGCGCGGCGAGCTGATGGGCATCGGGATCAGCTTCTTCACCGAGGCCGTCGGCGCCGGGCCGCGCAAGCACATGGACATCCTGGGCCTGGGCATGGCCGACGGCGCCGAGTTGCGCGTGCACCCGACCGGCAAGGCGGTCCTGCGGGTGTCGTGCCAGTCGCAGGGCCAGGGCCACGAGACCACCTTCGCCCAGATCGTCGGCCACGAGCTGGGCATCCCCGCCGACGACGTCGAGGTGGTGCACGGCGACACCGACCAGACCCCGTTCGGCCTGGGCACCTACGGCTCGCGCTCCACCCCGGTGTCGGGCGCGGCCACCGCCATCGTCGCCCGCAAGGTGCGCGAGCGCGCCAAGCTGGTGGCCGCGGCGATGCTCGAGTGCTCGCCCGACGACCTCGACTGGCAGATCGACGAGAGCGCCGAGGGCAGGGCCGGCTCCTGGGCGGTGCGCGGCGACCCCGCCAGCCGCAAGAGCATGCAGGAGATCGCCCTGGCCGCCCACTCGGCGCTGGAGCTGCCCGACGGCGTCGAGGGGCATCTCGACGCGGTCACCGTCTACAACCCGCCCAACCTGACCTACCCGTTCGGCGCCTACATCTGCGTCGTCGACGTCGACCCCGGCACCGGCCAGGTCAAGGTGCGGCGCTTCGTGGCGGTCGACGACTGCGGCGTGCGGATCAACCCGATGATCGTCGAGGGACAGATCCACGGCGGCCTAGCCGACGGCGTCGGCATGGCGCTCATGCAGGTGATGGCCTTCGACGAGGAGGGCAACCACCTGGGCGCCTCGTTCATGGACTACCTGCTGCCCACCTCGATGGAGTGTCCCCCGTGGGAGCTGGGCGAGACCGTCACGCCCTCGCCGCACCACCCGCTGGGCGCCAAGGGCGTGGGTGAGTCGGCCACCGTCGGCTCGCCTCCCGCCGTCGTCAACGCCGTCGTGGACGCGCTGGCCCCGTACGGCATCCGCCACGCCGACATGCCGCTCACCCCGGCCAACGTCTGGCGTGTCATCCAGGGCGACCCCTTCAGGACGGATCTGGCGATCCCATGAGCGAGTTCCTCGGCATGCCCGGTGCCCGTCCCTCGAAGCGCCAGCCGTACGTCGTCGCCACGGTCGTCCGGGCGCAGCGGCCGACGAGCGCGAAGGCCGGGGACCGGGCGCTGGTGCGCGCCGACGGGAGCATCGAGGGCTTCGTCGGCGGGCACTGCGCCACCGACACCGTGCGCACGCAGAGCCTGCGCCTGCTGGAGTCGGGGCGGGCGACCCTGCTGAAGATCACCCCGAGCGCGGTGGAGCCGCACGAGGAGGAAGGGCTGGTCGAGGTGGGCCAGCCCTGCCTGTCGGGCGGCACGCTGGAGATCTTCCTGCAGCCGGTGCTGCCGCCGCCCCTGATGCGGGTCTACGGCGACAGCCCGATCGCGCGGGCCTTCGCCGACGTGGGCACGGCCCTCGGCTACGAGATGACGACTTTCGGTCAGCCCGATTCCGGCACACGGGCAGTATTGGTCGCCTCGCACGGTGTCAACGAGGTGTCCATGCTGCGGGCCGCCATCGCGGCCCGCGTGCCGTACATCGGGCTGATCGCCAGCCGGAAACGGGCACGTGCCGTCCTCGCCGAGGTCGAAGGGGGTGAAATCGTGCACTCCCCGGCCGGTCTGGACCTCGGCGCCCGCACGCCGGGCGCCGTCGCGCTGTCCGTGCACGCCCAGATCGTCAGTCTGGGTGTCGCAGATCGTCTTTTCGGGTAGTCAAGAATCGGTAATCAGAACCACGGGGAAGTCCCTCCCTTCTCCTCGGCGAAAAGAGCGGACCCATGCCGAGGATCGCAGCCGGCAGCAGCCTGGATCGGGCCATCGACCTCCTGGTCGGCCTGAGTGGCTACTGCCGCCCCCTCACCCTGACGCAACTGTGCCGTGACACCGGGCTGCCCAAGTCGACGGCCCACCGCCTGCTCGGCGTGCTGTGCGCGCGCGGGCTGGCCAAACGCGCCAGCACCGGCTACCTGCTGGGCGACCTGCTGACGGCGATGACCAGCGAGCGCATCCCCGGCTCGCGCGCGCTGGTCCTGCCGTTCCTGCTGGACCTGTACGAGACGACCCGGCAGACGGTCAACGTCGCCGTCTCCTCCGGCCTGGAGGTGGTCTACGTCGAGCGCCTCTACGGGCACAACCGCGTCTCCTCACCCTCCGACGACCACGACCGGGCGCCGCTGCACTGCACGGCGGCGGGAAAGGTGCTGCTGGCCTACGACGACGACCTGCGCAAGGCGCTGTTCGAGCACGGCAGCCTGCCCAGGATGACCAGGCGCACGCTGTCGGGGCACGGCGCGCTGGACCGCGAGTTGTCGCTGGTGCGGCGGCACGGCCTCGCCTACGGCCAGGAGGAGTACGCCCCCGGGCTGACGTGCGTCGCGGCGCCGGTCTTCGGGCCGGGCGGCGGCATCACGATGGCCGTCGCCGTGGCGGGACCCACCAGTTCCATGCTGCTGGGCAGGATCGGCATCTCGGTGCGCGGCGCGGCCCAGGCCATCTCGACCGCCATGGCCGCGGCGGCCTGAAGTCTCACTGAGTGGAACGGAAACCTCACTTGACGGAGGGTTCGTTCCACCTGGAGAGACCGTCGATTGACCCCGTGGATCATGACTCGCTGTCATCGAAAGGTGACTCAAGAATGGCACCACGGGGGCCTGGCCGGACAGCTGCGCAGGCTGGCCCGGCTGCGGGACACCTTGCGCGAGCACAACCTGCACGACACCCACGGCGCCGGGGGCGAACGTCCCCGGCGCCCCGGGCCGCCGCCGGCCCACCGCAGCTACGACGGCTCCGGGTATGACACCCGCGACGCCGACATGGGGGCGGCGCACACCCGATTCGACCGCAACGTCCCCCTCGACCTGACCTTCCGCGGCCCCGGCCTGATGGATCCGAGCCCGCGCGAGGTGAGCAACCGCCTGCTGGCCCGCACCTGTTTCCGGCCGGCCACCACGCTCAACGTGCTGGCCGCGGCGTGGATCCACTTCCAGGTCCACGACTGGTTCAGCCACGGGCGCAACCCGCACGACGAGCCGCTGGAGGTGCCGCTCGCCCGGGACGACCCGTGGCCGTCGCGGCCCATGCGGGTGCGCCGCACCAGGCCCGACCCGGTCGCCCGCACCCGGCCCGCCGCCCCGGGCCAGGTGCGGGCCACCTTCGAGAACACCGTCACCCACTGGTGGGACGGCTCGCAGATCTACGGCAGCGACGAGGCCACCTGCCGCTCGCTGCGCACCGGCGAGGACGGCCTGATGACCGTGCTCGACGGCCGCCTGCCGGTCGACGGGCTCGGCCTGGACCGGACCGGCTTCTCCGACAACTACTGGGTGGGCCTCTCGCTGCTGCACACCCTGTTCGTCAAGGAGCACAACGCCGTCTGCCGCATGCTGCGGCGCGCCTACCCCTCCTGGGGCGACGAGCGGCTCTTCCAGACCGCCCGCCTGGTCAACGCCGCGCTGATGGCGAAGATCCACACCGTCGAGTGGACCCCCGCCCTGCTCGACAACCGGGCCGTACGGCTGGGCATGCGCATCAACTGGCGCGGCCTGGTCGGCAGGCCCTTCAGGTCGGAGGTGCTCGGCGGCATCCCCGGCTCACCCACCGACCACCACGGCGTGCCGTACGCCATCACCGAGGAGTTCGTCACCTGCTACCGCATGCACCCGCTCATCCCCGACGACTGGAAGATCCGCTCGCACGTCAGCGGCGAGGTCGTCGCCGAGACCGACTTCACGCCCCTGCAGGGGTACGGCACGCGCGCAGTGGTCGACGAGCACGGCTGGTCCGACCTGTTCCACACCTTCGGCGTCACCCACCCGGGCGCGATCACCCTGCACAACCACCCCGACGCGCTGCGGAACCTGCGCGGCATGTTCGGCGAGCACCTGGACCTGGGCACCGTCGACGTGCTGCGCGACCGCGAACGGGGCGTGCCCCGCTACACGGCCTTCCGCCAGGCGCTGCACAAACCCCCCATCCACGACTTCACCGACCTGTCGGACGACCCCGAGCTGAAGGAGGTCTACGAGGGCGACATCCACAAGATCGACGCGATGGTCGGCATGTACGCCGAGCAGCCGCCCCCCGGCTTCGCCTTCTCCGACACCGCCTTCCGGCTGTTCGTGCTCATGGCCTCGCGCCGGCTCAAGAGCGACCCGTTCTTCAGCTCCCTCTACACCCCCGAGGTCTACACCCCGGAAGGGCTGCGCTGGATCGCCCGCTCCGGCATGGCCGACGTGCTGCGCCGCCACCACCCGGAGCTCGACCCCGGGGTGCGCAACCTCTTCACCCCCTGGAGGCCGCTGTGACCACCGTGCGCGACGCGCTCCACGACTGGATGCGGAGCAGGGGGCTCACCACCCTGTTCGGCAACCCCGGCTCGACCGAGCTGCCGATGCTCGACCGGTTCCCCTTCCGCTACGTCCTGGGGCTGCAGGAGGCGGTCGTGGTCGGCATGGCCGACGGGTTCGCCGCGGCCTCGGGCACGCCCGCGCTGGTCAACCTGCACACCGGGCCCGGCGTGGGCAACGCGATGGGCGCGATCCTGACCGCCGCGGCCAACCGCACCCCGATGATCGTCACCGCCGGGCAGCAGACGCGCGAGATGCTCGCCATCGAGCCGCTGCTGACCAACGTGGACGCCACGCTGCTGCCCAGGCCCGCGGTCAAGTGGGCGCACGAGCCGGCCAGGGCGGCCGACGTGCCCGCCGCCTTCGAGCGCGCCTACCACCTGGCCTGCGCTCCCCCGTGCGGGCCCGTCTTCCTGTCGCTGCCGATGGACGACTTCGACCAGCCGGCCGCGCCGGTCACCCTCCGGTCGGTCGCGCACGCGGCCACCGCCGACGTCGGCGAGCTCGCCGCCCGCCTCGACCGGGCGCGCAGGCCCGTGCTGGTGGTCGGGGCCGAAGCCGGGTGGCAGGCCGCGGTCGCGCTGGCCGAGCGGTGCTCCCTGCCGGTGTGGGAGGCGCCGCTGGAGGGACGGCTGGCCTTCCCGCACGACCACCCGTGCTTCCAGGGGCAGCTCGCGCCCGCCATCGCGCCGCTGGCGGACCAGCTGTCGGGGCACGACCTGGTGATCGTGGCGGGGGCGCCGGTCTTCCGCTACTACCCCCACCTGCCGGGGCCCTACCTGCCGGAGGGGGCCGAGCTGGCGCACCTGACGTGCGACGCCGCCGAGGCCGCCCGCGCGCCGGTCGGGTCGGCGCTCGTCGGCGACGTACCGTCGGCGCTCCGGGCGCTGGCGGCGCTCTGCAAGCCCCGCGAGGGCCTCCCGCCGCGGCGCCCTGAACCGGCTCCCGCCGCGACCCCGGTCTCCGGTTCCCCGGTCTCCGGCTCCCCGGTCTCCCGTGCGCCGGGCCCGGCCGCCGGCTCGCCGCCCGGAGCCGACCGACTGGACCCCGCCGCCGTCATGGCGACGCTCGCCCGTGCCGCCCCCTCCGACACGATCTGGGTCAACGAGTCGCCCTCCAACCGCCCCGCCTTCCACGACCAGATCCGCCCCGGCCTGCCCGGCTCGTTCTACTTCTCCGCCGGAGGAGGTCTCGGCTACGGCATGGCCGCCGCCGTCGGCGTGCAGCTGGCCCGGCCGTCGCGCCGTGTCATCGCGGTCGTCGGCGACGGCTCGGCGCAGTACGCGATCCCGGCGTTGTGGAGCGCCGCCGCCTACGGCGTGCCGGTGACGTTCGTGGTGCTCACCAACTCCTCCTACGCGGTGCTCAAGTGGTTCGCCGGGCCGCTGGCCGTACCCGGGCTGGACATCCCGGGCATCGACATCACCGCCATCGCCCGCGGCTACGGCATCCCCGCCACCACCGCGCGCAGCGCCGCGGAGCTCGACGCCGAGATCCGCCGCACCGGCCGCTCACCCGCCCTCATCGAGGTCCCCATCCGTTAGGAGGTTGCCGTGGATCTGGTCGAAACGCTCGAAACAGGCTGCCGAGTGTCCCTCGACGTCGACGCCTACGCGCGCGACAGCGCCCCGTTCTGCCCCGCGGGCGTCGCCGCCGTCGTGGCGCTCCCCCGGACCGTGGAGGAGGTCCGGCACGTGCTGCGGACCGCCTTCGAGCTCGGGGTCCCCGTCGTGCCGCAGGGCGCGCGAACCGGCCTCGCCGGAGCGGCCAACGCCGTCGACGGCTGCGTCGTGCTCTCGCTGAGAGGGCTCGACCGGGTGCTGGAGGTCGACCCGGCCAACCGCCTGGTGCGATGCGAGCCGGGCGTCACGACGCGGGCGCTGCAGGAGGCGGTCGCGGCCCACGGGATGTTCTACCCGCCCGACCCCGTCTCCGCCCAGGTCTGCACGATCGGCGGCAACATCGCCACCGGCGCGGGCGGCCTGTGCTGCGTCAAGTACGGCGTGACCGGCGACTACGTGCTCGGGCTCGCCGTCGTGCTGGCCGACGGGCGGCTCGTGCGCACCGGCCGCCGGACCGCCAAGGGCGTGGCGGGCCTCGACCTCACCAGCCTCTTCGTCGGCTCGGAGGGCACGCTCGGCGTGATCGTCGAGGCCACCCTCGCCCTGCGGCCCGCCCGCGGCCCGCGACAGGCCCTCCTGGCCCAGTACGGCACGGCGCGGGAGGCGGGCCAGGCCGTCGCGGCGATCATCGCGGCCGGGCACCTCCCCTCGGCCCTGGAACTGATGGACCCGCACGACCTGCGGCGCGATCCGCGACCTCGGCCACGACCTGGCCGCCGCGCCCACCGTCATCGTCGAGTGCGACGACGGCAGCCTTCCCGCCATCGCCGCGCTGGTCGGCGGCACCGTCACCGACCGGGCACTGGAGTTGCGCCGCCTCATCGCCCCCGCGATCAGCCGCGTCGCGGCCGGCGTCGGCGGCGTGCCCACCGCCTTCATCGAGGACGTGGCGGTGCCCCGCAGCGAACTCGCCGCCCTCATCGACCGCGTCGAGGAGATCGCCGCCGCCCACGGGCTGTTCATCGGCACCACCGGCCACGCGGGCGACGGCAACCTCCACCCCATCGTGGTGTTCGACTCGGCCGACCCGGTGATGGCCGAGCACGCCGCCACGGCCTACGACGAGATCATGGCCGCCGGCCTGGAACTGGGCGGCACGATCACCGGCGAGCACGGCGTGGGCCTGCTCAAGCGCGACTGGCTGGCCAGGGAGCTCGACCCGGCCGCCCTGCTGCTCCAGCGCGGCGTCAAGACCCTCTTCGACCCGACCGGCATCCTCAACCCCGGGAAGGTGTTCCCATGACCGACGTGCTGGCACCCGCCTCGCTGCCGTGCGCCACCGTCGCGGAGAACGCGGCGCTCACCGCCACCTTCTTCGCCCCCAGCCTCCTGCGCGGCACGATCACCTCGGTCGGCCTCGGTCACACCCTGACCACCCGCCTCGACACCCTGGGCCGCGCCCAGCGCCTGATGGCCGGCCTCAGATCCAGGTACGGCGGGGCGGTCCTGGTCCGCGGCCCCGGCGGGCCCACCCTGCTCGTGCTCGGCCGCGAACAGGTCCAGCGGGTGCTCACCGCGCCCGACGACCTGTTCTCCCTGGCCAGCCCCGAGAAGGTCAACGGTCTGGGACCCTTCCTGGAGGGCACGCTGCTGCTGTCGTCCGGGCCGCCGCGCGAAGACCGGCGCGGCTTCGTCACCCGGGTGCTGGAGGAGCCCTCGCTCCGGGCGCGCTTCGCCGCGGTCGCCCGCGAGGAGGCCGCCACGCTGGTGCCCGGCGTGCTCACCTACCCGGCGCTGAACGAGTGCTGGAACCGGGTCGCCCGCCGCTGCATCTACGGCGACGGCGCCCGCGACCTGACCGAGCTCAGCACCCTGCTGGCCCGCCTGCGGCGCGC
The DNA here is from genome assembly GCF_044456985.1 of Nonomuraea sp. NPDC050663. Lineage (NCBI taxonomy): Bacteria > Bacillati > Actinomycetota > Actinomycetes > Streptosporangiales > Streptosporangiaceae > Nonomuraea > Nonomuraea sp. NPDC050663. Next base: position 58,008 of record NZ_JBITGL010000007.1, on the reverse strand, counting down.
GGGCAACTGGCTGGGGCTGCGCCAGGGCCGCCAGCGGGAGCTGTCGGCCCGCTACGACGCGCTCATCCTGCGCGAGCTGGCCAGGGCCGAGCCCGGCAGCCTCGCGGCGGCGGTCGCCTCCCAGCCGCACCCCGCCTCCGCGTGCCCGGTCCGGCAGGCCGCCTTCTGGCTCATGGGCTTCACCGTGCCGCCGCCCGGCCTCATGCAGGCGCTGGCGCTGCTGGCCGCCCGCGGGCCCGCCGATCCGCGCGCCGCCCTGCTGGAAGGGCTGCGGCTGTGGGCGCCGGTGCCCGCGCTCATGCGGACCGTCACCGCCGACACCACCTGGGAGGGCGCGCGCCTGCCCAAGGGCACCAGCGTGCTGATTCCGCTCATCCTGCACCAGCGCGACCCCGCCCTGCCGTACGCCGACCGGTTCTCGCCCGAGATCTGGCTCGACGGCACCGCCGAGCGGGAATGGCTGCTGGCGCCCTTCAGCCGGGGGCCTGGGCAGTGCAAGGGCATGAACCTGGCGCTGCACGTGGGCGCCGCCTTCCTCGGGGAGGTGGCCAGGCTCGCCCGGATCCGCGGGCCGTACCTGCCCGAGCGGTTGCCGCTGATGCTCGACACCCTCCGGCTGCGACTCGTCCTGGAGGCCCGATGATCCCCGCCGAGAACTCCGTGCCGCCCGCATCGCCCCCCGCATCGCGGCCCGCATCGCCGTACGCGGCGGGACCCCAGGGCGGAGAGCACGCGGGCGGGTGCGAGCACCATCACCACGACGGCGACCCCGCGCGGCGGGAGGCGACCGAACGGACGCTGCGGCGCGCGGCGGCGGAACTGGCGGCGATCGCCGACCGCGTCCGCGTGATCAGCGAACGCACCTCCGCCACCCTCACCGACCCGCGCCTGGCGAAGCACGCCACGGCGCGGCCGTGGAGCGCCGCCGAGGCCTACACCGCGCTCCTGCGGGCCGTCACCCACCCGCACGGGCTCGGCTTCGCCTTCGGCGGGCTGCCCGCCCGCCTGGGCGGCATGGTCGGCCTGGAGAGCCTGGGACGCCACGTGGCCGTCACCTCGCTGCGGCTGCGCATCGCCGCCGTCGCGGTCGGCCACCCCGAACTGCTTACCGACCCCGGCACCAGCCGCCTCATCGACGCCGTGACCGGCGACCGCGACATCGCCACCGGAAAGATCATGCGAGCCATGATCTCCGAACGGGGCGCGTCCGAGGCCATGTCCGCGGTGGCACCGATCGCGATGGAGGTACTGGCCGCGCGTGCCCTGCTCGACGAGAACCCGTTCAACGACGGCGCCGGATGGGCGATCGCCACCGGACGCCAGCCCGACGCCGAACCGCTGTTCGGCCTGGCCACCCGGGCCATCACCCGCTGGGACCGCGGCGAGGGCGCCGCCACCGCCGTCGCCCCGCCACCCGGCCTGGCCGGGCACGGCGGCGTGCTCTCCTTCCTCGGCAACATCGCCGCGCTCGGCACCGACGGCCGCGTCCTGCTCCAGGAACTCGACAACGGCCGCTACGTGGTGCACGCGCCCGGCATGGGCTTCGGACGGCCCATCAACGACTCACCGCAGGACTTCGTCGGAGCGGGCCGCAACGCCATGCTCGGCGACTCCCCCTACGTGCGCGCCCTGGCCAAGGCGATCGCCGCCTTCGGCGTGCCGCAAGGCGCGCACGTGGCGCTCGTCGGGCACAGCGAGGGCGGCGCCGCGGTGATGAACCTCGCCCAGAACCCCGCCTTCTGCGCCCGCTACCACGTCACCCACGTCGTGGCCGTCGGCTCCCCCATCGACTTCAAGGTGTGCGCCGACCCCGCCACCTGGGTCGCCTCCATCACCAACCAGCACGACATCGTGCCCGCCCTCGACGGCGTCGGCACCGGCGGCTGCTTCGACCTGCACCCCGACTGGTACGTCGTCGACTACACCCACCCCAGCCACCGCTTCCCGCACTGCCACAGCATCGCCGTGTACCTGGCCGACCTGCGCGACCTGCTCACCGCCGAACGGCAGGCGATCGACGCCGAACTGGCCGCCTACCAGGGCGGCGTGGCGCGCGGCCAGGTCTACCGGCTCCACGACAAGGAGGCCCGATGAACACCCTGGTGTCGCGGCTGCGCGCCGACGCGGCCGAACTCGCCGAACTGGCCCAGCGGCTGAAGGTGGTGGCCGCCTCGGTGCCCGACCCGCCGCCGTGGCTCATCGCGGCGCTCGCCGGGCACGCCGCCCGGTGCACGCTGGCCTCCACCCACCTCGCCCAGGCCGCCAGAGCCGCCAACCGGCTGGACAGGGAGGCGCCACGGTCGGCCGTCCTCCGTTAGAGTCTTGGGAGTATCAGGCGATTGGGCGAATCGGGCGTCTGACTCGGCTGACTCGGCCAGAGGAGAACGGTTGGGTCGCGACAATGGTGAAGGGACGGCAGCGGTGGGACAGCAGGGTCCGCTGACCCCCCAGGACCCTCCGGCGGTCGGTTCCTACCGGCTCACCGGCCGTCTCGGCTCGGGCGGCATGGGCACCGTCTACCTGGCCACCTCCCCCGACGGCGCCAAGGTGGCGCTCAAGGCGATCCGCCGCGACTACGCGGCGGACCCCGTCTACCGCGAACGCTTCCACGAAGAGGTCTCCAACGCCCAGCGGGTCGCCTCCTTCTGCACGGCACGCGTGCTCGACCACGGCGAAGACAACGGCGTGCTCTACCTCGTCACCGAGTACATCGAAGGCGTCTCGCTCGAAGACCACCTGCTGGCCCACGGGGCACTGCCGCACTCCATGCTGCACTCCGTCGGCGTCGGCGTGGCCGCCGCCCTCACCGCCATCCACGCGGCCGGACTGGTGCACCGCGACCTCAAACCGGCCAACGTCATGCTCACGCTGGCCGGGCCGCGCGTCATCGACTTCGGACTCGCCCGCTCGACCCACGTCGGCGGCTCGCGCCACACCAACGTCGGCATGGTCATGGGCACCCCCGGCTGGATCGCGCCCGAGCAGGTCTTCGAAGGACGCACCAGCCCGGCGGCCGACGTGTTCGCCTGGGGATCGCTCATCGCGTACGCGGGGCTCGGCGGGCACCCGTTCGGCTCGGGCGACGCCTACGTGATGGCGGCACGAGCCCGTACGGCGCCGCCCGACCTGCGCGGCCTGCCCGCGCCGCTCGACCGGCTGGTCGCCACGGCCATCCACCCCGACCCCGCCCGGCGGCCGTCGGCCACGCAGTTGCTGCTGGAGCTCGTGGGCGCCGCCGAGAGCGGCGGGGCGCAGCAGGCGGCCAACCGGTTCCTCACCAACTCGTGGGACCCGGCCGCCTTCCCGCCGCCGGTGTTCGGCACGGGGCAGTTCCCCGAGCAGCACGGCGGGCGTGGCGGGCTCGGCACGGGACAGTTCCCGGAGCAACGCCCCCACCCGGCCTCCGCTCCCCCACCCCCCTCGGCCCCACCCCAGGGCCCGGCACCGCAGGGGGTGCCCCAGGGGCCGCCTCAGGGGCCGCCGCCTGCGGGCCCGTCGCAGGGTGTGCCGCAGGGTGTGCCGCCCGCGGGACCCTCGCAGGGTGCACCGCCGCAGGGCCCTCCACCGCAGGGACCCCCGCCTCAAGGCCCGCCGTCGCAGGGTGCGCCGCAGGGGCCGTCCTCCGTGCCGCCCGCCGCCCCTGCAGGCGCGCCGCCGGTGCCTCCGGCGCACGTTGCCTCGCCGTCCGGCGTCCCGGCCCCGCAGGGCCCAGGGCACGGCGGGCCCGCCCCGCTGCCGTCGTCCGGGGTGCCGTCCTCCGGTGTGCCGCCACGGCCGGCGTCGGCCGATCCGACGCGCACGGGTCCGGTGCCGTACGGCCACGCCGGTGCGCCCCCGAGCCACGCCGGTACTCCGCCGAGCCATGCCAGCGGGCCGCCGGGCCACGCCGGTAGCCCGCCGAGCCACGCCAGCGGGCCGCCGAGCCACGTTGGTGCGCCTGTCCCTCCGGGCCATGCCGGTGCGCCTCTGCCGCCTGGGCGGGGGCCCGGGCCGTCGGGGACGGTTCGTATGCCGCACCCCCATGCCCGTCCCCCGCGCCACCCCCACCAGCCCGGCAAGGTCAGGCGGGGTCTCGGCGGCGGTTGCCTGGCGCTGGTGATCGTGGCGGTGATCCTCCTGGTCCTCCTGATCGGCATGGTCTGGATGATCGTGCGCTCCCCCGCCGGCTTCGGCTCCACGGGCGAGGCCGCTCATGACGGCAAGCTGGCCTTCACGGTCACCAAGTCCGCCTGTCCCAAGCCCCGGAGCAGTGCCTCGACCCGCACGTGCACGATCACCCTCAAGGTGCGCAACACCGGCCAGGAGGGCAGGGTCCTCTATCCCGGTCACCAGAAGCTGGTCGACGCCGCGGACGCCGCCTACGCCGCCGCGCGGCTCGTCGACAAGGCGGGCAGGCAGCTGGCGCCGACCCGGGTGGAGCCGGGCGGCTCGTTCACGGGTGCGCTGGTGTTCGAGCTGCCCACGAAAAGCCGTCCGCGAAGCGTCGAGCTGCACGATTCTGGCCTGAGCCGCGGCGTGCGCGTGCCCCTCGCCTGAACCGCGGCCTCACGTGCCCTGGCTGGGCCGGGGTGCGCGGGCCCCTCGCCTGAGCCGCGCCGTACCTCTAGCTGGTGCGGGCGTGCAGGGTCTTCAGGGTGATGGGGGCCTCGTGGGTGCCCGCGCTGGTGCAGGCGTGGGCTCCCGCCACGGTGCCGAGGCGGACGCACTCCTCGGCCCGCAGGCCGTTCAGCGTGCCGTACAGGAAGCCCGAGACGAACGCGTCGCCCGCCCCGTTGCTGTCGACGACCGGTCCCGGCAGTGCGGCGGCGGGGAAGGCGCGCAGTTCGCCGTCGCGTTCGAGCAGCAGGCAGCCGTCGGCGCCGAGCGTGCACACGACGGTGTGCGCGCGGCCGAGGGCGAGGATGGAGCGCATCGCCTCCGCGGGGTCGGCGAGCTTGGTTCCCGACAGGAACACCAGGTCGGAGCGGTAGGCGAAGTCCTTGTGGTAGTCGTTGACGCCGTCCCAGTCGTGCAGGTCGGTGGAGAACGGCATGCCGGACAGCTCGTCGTAGACGGGCCGGGCGAAGTCGGCGATGGAGACGTGCACGTGCCGGGCGGGCACGTCGTAGAGCTCGCGCGGCAGCCGCTCGCCGGGCGTGGCGCGCACGTCGTACAGCGAGGTGCGGCGGCCGTCCGGGCCGACCAGGAGCACGCTGCGGCGGGTTCCGGCGGCGGCGGGCGCCCAGGCGAAGTCGACGCCGGTCAGGCGGGCGCGGATGAGCTCGCCCTGGGGGTCGTCGCCGATGAGGTCGGCCAGCCGTACGGAAAGGCCCAGGGCGGTGCAGCCGAGGGCGACGCCGGAGCCGGTGTTGCCGATGCGGTCGACGACGGGCGGCACGAGGTAGGTGTCGGCGTACGGCAGGGGCAGCGAGGGCACGTAGACGGTGCTGTCCACGCCGGTCCCGCCGATGACGAGGACGTCGTACAAGGGGGGTGGAACCTTTCAGCGGTTGACGAGGGGCCCTGAACCGGTGGATCCGCGCACGACGAGCTCGGGCTGGAAGATGAGCTCGATGTGCTTGGCGGGTGCGCCGTTGACCTCTTCGAGGAGGGTCTGCACGGCGGCGGAGGCCATGGCGCCGATGGGCTTGCGCACGGTGGTCAGGGGCGGGTCGGTGAAGGCGATGAGGGGCGAGTCGTCGAAGCCGACGACGGAGACCTCGCCGGGCACCGACAGGCCGCGCTCGCGGCAGGCGCGGATGGCGCCCAGGGCCATGAGGTCGCTGGCGCAGACGATGCCGGTGCAGCCGCGCGCCAGCAGCTGCGCGGTGGCGGCCTGGCCGCCTTCGACGGAGAAGAGCGAGTGGGAGATCAGGTCGTCGGTGTCGGTGGCGCCGAGCAACTGCGACATGGCCTGCTTGTAGCCGTCGATCTTGCGGATGACCGGGACGAACCGGCGCGGGCCGAGGGCCAGGCCGATGCGCTCGTGGCCGAGGTCGACCAGGTGCTGGACGGCCAGGCGGGAGGCGAGCCGGTCGTCGGGCGAGATGAAGGGGGCGTCGATGTGCTCGTTGTAGCCGTCGACCAGCACGATGGGCAGCCCGCGGTCGATGAGGCGGGTGTAGCGGTCCATGCGGGCGGTGGTGTCGGCGTGCAGTCCCGAGACGAACACGATGCCGCTGACGCCGCGGTCGACGAGCAGTTCGGTGAACTCGTCCTCCGGCGCGCCGCCGGGCAGCTGCGTGCACAGCACGGGCGTGTAGCCGTGCTGGGTCAGCGCCTTCTCGATGGCCTGCGCGAAGGCGGGGAAGATGGGGTTGTCGAGCTCGGGCGTGACGAGGCCGACCAGGCCGTTGCTGCGCTGGCGCAGGCGCTGGGGCCGCTCGTAGCCCATGAGGTCGAGCGCGGTCATCACGGCCTGCCGGGTGGAGTGGGAGACCCCCGGCTTGCCGTTGAGCACCCGGCTGACGGTGGCCTCGCTCACCCCGGCCTGGGCGGCGATGTCGGCTAGACGGGCGTGACCGTTCATGAGGGACACTTTACGCAACCTTTCCCTTCCACCACTGGGTGGAATCGGCTGAACCCGGCGTGTCGCTGGCCAGGAGCAGCTCGCCGTCGACCAGGCCGTCGGTCGAGCCGCCGAGTGAGACCGCGCACACGAAGTCGCCGCGCGAGAACAGCAGCGTGCCCTCGGGCGAGTCGTGCCAGGTCAGCGGGCCGTCGAGCTGCTTGCGCAGGCGCAGCGCGGCCCGGTAGAGCTCCAGGGTGGAGCTTTCGACGCCCTGCTGGGCCTCGACGCTCAGCGACGACCATTCCGCGGGGATCGGCAGCCAGGGCCGGTTCCAGCCGAGCGCGCGGGTCCACGGGATCGGCACGCGGCAGCCGTCGCGGCCGCTGTCGGGGTCGCGCAGCCGCTGCGGGTCCTGGCACACCTCGTCCGGCAGGTCGAGCACCTCGGGCAGGCCGAGCTCCTCGCCCTGGTAGACGTAGGCGGAGCCGGGCAGGGCCAGCGTGAGCAGGGCCGCGGCGCGCGCCCTGGCCAGCGAGCCGTAGCGGGTGACGTGCCGCTTGACGTCGTGGTTGGACAGCACCCACGTGGTGGGCGCGCCGACGGAGCCGGCGGTGGCCAGCGACTCGTCGATGACCGCGCGCAGCGCCCCGGCCTGCCAGGGGGCGAACAGGAAGTGGAAGTTGAAGGCCTGGTGCAGCTCGTCGGGGCGCACGTAGTTGGCCAGGCGTTCCGGCGTGGGGGCCCACGCCTCCGCGACGCCGATGCGCTCGCCCGGGTAGGAGTCGAGGATCTTGCGCCAGCGGCGGTGGATGTCGTGCACGCCGTCGTTGTCGAAGTACGGCACGGGCTCGGTGCCGATGAGCCTGACCTGGTCGGGGTGGCCGATGTCGGGCAGGTCGTGCGGCTTGACCATGCCGTGCGCGACGTCGATGCGGAAGCCGTCGACGCCCAGGTCGAGCCAGAAGCGCAGGATCGAGTCGAACTCGCCGTGCACCTCCGGGTTCTCCCAGTTGAGGTCGGGCTGGGCCGGGTCGAACAGGTGCAGGTACCAGGAGCCGTCGGGCAGCTGGGTCCAGGCCGGACCGCCGAAGATCGACTCCCAGTCGTTGGGCTCGGAGCGGAAGATGTAGCGGTCGCGGTGCTCGCCGCGCAGCGCCTCCTGGAACCAGGGGTGTGCCGAGGAGGTGTGGTTGGGCACCACGTCCACGATCACCCGCAGGCCCAGGGCGTGGGCCTCCTCGATCAGCCCCTTGGCGTCGCCCAGCGTGCCGAACAGCGGGTCGACGTCGCGGTAGTCGGCCACGTCGTAGCCGAAGTCGGCCATGGGCGAGGTGTAGAACGGGGTCAGCCAGACCGCGTCCACGCCGAGGTCCTTCAGGTACGGCAGGCGGTCACGCGCGCCGATCAGGTCGCCCACCCCGTCGCCGTTGCCGTCGGCGAAGCTGCGCACGTAGACCTGGTAGATCACCGCGTCGCGCCACCACTCGCTCATGAGTCCCCTCAGTGTCGTTTGCTCGCATCCATGGAAGTGCTTGCCGCAAGTTTACGCAAGTCTTTTCATGTCCTGGGTTGTCATGAAATATCCAGGCGTTCCACCACGAAGCGAAGGCGCAGTCTGTCCGAAATATGGGACCAAAATATGAGCCGAGATGATTTTTTACGTTAACTCTGGACACTGAGCGTTAACGCGCGATGTACTACCTCATCAATCACTCGTGCAAGGTGTGGCCCCTCATGAGCACAGTCGTTCTCGACAAGGTCACCAAGGTCTACCCTGGTGGCTTCCTGGCCGTTGACCGCGTGAGCCTCAAGGCCGAGAACGGTGAGTTCCTCGTGCTGCTCGGCCCCTCGGGCTGCGGCAAGTCGACATTGCTCCGCATGATCGCCGGCCTCGAAGAGGTCACCGACGGCGACGTGTGGTTCGACGGCAAGATCGCCAACTTGCTGTCGCCGCGTGAGCGTGACGTCGCGATGGTTTTCCAGAACGGCGCGTTGTACCCGCACCGCACGGTCCGGGGCAATCTCTCCTTCCCCTTGGAGATCGCCAAGGAGGACCCCGGCGCCACCCGCGACCGGGTCGCCAACCTCTCCAAGGCGCTGCACATCGAGGAGACCCTGGACCGGCGCCCCGGCACGCTGTCGGGCGGCCAGCGCCAGCGGGTGGCCATGGGCCGTGCCATAGTGCGTCAGCCGAAGTTGTTCCTCATGGACGAGCCGCTGTCGAACCTCGACGCCGGCATGCGCACCGAGCTGCGGATGGAGATCTCCCAGCTGGTCCGCTCGCTCGGCGTCACGACGATCTACGTCACCCACGACCAGGTCGAGGCGCTGACGCTGGCCGACCGCATCGCCATCCTCAACCGGGGCGTGCTGCAGGACGTCGGCACCCCGGCGCAGATCTACAACGACCCGGCGACCGCGTTCACCGCCGCCTTCCTCAACTCCCAGCAGCTCAACCTGGTGAGCGCGGTGGTGCACACGCCCCAGAACAACTACGTGCTGCTCGACATGGGCCCGCACCATCTGATCCTGCCTTGGAGCGATCCGCGCGCCTACGCGACCTCTCAGTACGTCGGCAAGTCCATCCTGCTCGGCATGCGCCCCGACGGCCTGGCCCCGGTGCCCGAGTCCTACGACGGCCCCTCCGTGCTGGGCCGGGTGCGGGCGCTGGAGTACCACGGGCACGAGTGGCTGGCCTACGTCGAGTGCGGCATCCCCGCGGTGCCGGTGCCCGAGCCCCCGGACCCGCGCGCCAAGGCCAACGGCCACGCGAGCACCACGGGCGGTCTTCGCGGCATGGTGCAGCGCATGTTCCGCTCCCCCGTCGACGAGCAGGTGGTCGACCAGGAGCAGGTGGGCCAGAACGTCGGCAGCGGCATCCACCGCAGGTCGGACCTGATCGTCCGGCTCGGCGCGCGGCCGGTGTGGCGGGTGGGCGACCCGTGCAAGGTCGGCGTGGACCTGAGCCGGGTGATGCTGTTCACCGGGGACGGCGCCAGGATCGACCCTCCTCGGCGTTAGCTGACTGGAAACGATTACTCTCGCTGACTCCGGCTGTCAGCCGGTGGCCAGCCTGGCCACGACGCGCACGAGCTGGACGGTCCGCTCCAGCTCTGCCCGGTGGTAGGGCGGGCCGTCGGCGCGGGCCACCACCAGCACGTACGGCCCCGCGGGGATGACCATGAGCTTGGCCTCCCCCTCGACCAGCGTCTGCGGGCGCAGCGGGCCCCCGCCCTGCAGCTTGACCTGCTCGGGGGCGCTCACGCTGCGCAGCCGTACCTCCTCATCGGCCAGCGCGGCGGCCCACTCGGCCCCGCACAGGCCGGGCAGCGCGTCGACGAGCGTGGCGAAGCCGCGTCCCGGCTCAGCCGCCACGTGCAGCAGCAGGTCGTAGTCGGGCGCGGCGCCCGGCACCTCCCTGGTCGGCCAGGCGCCCTCCACGCGGATGCCGGGCACCGACGACAGCCGCTCGGTCACCTTCTCCGAGGTGACCCCGCCCCCGGTCAGGGCGGAGGCGGGCCAGTCGACCAGGAAGTCGTCGACCGCGCGGCCGGCTTCCCGTTCCAGCACCGTCACCTGCAGGATGTCGGCCCCCAGCACGCCCAGCGCCCTGGCCACCTGGCCGAGCCCGCCCGGCCGGTCGGGCAGCGAGATCCTCAGTCGCAGCAGCATGGGGCACCGTCCTTCTGGTCGTCATCGGGCACAACGGTGCCGTAACGAGATTTCGGGCACGTTCCACGGATGTTTCACGAGCGTGCGGCCCCTTTCAAGGCCCTTGCGGCAAAAAACCGTTTGCCAACGAAACCTAGGGGTTCTAGGTTTTTGGCTATGAGTCCAAGGATGGGGTTGACCTGCGAGCGGGTCACGATGGCGGCGGCCGAGCTGGCCGATGAGACCGGCTTCGCCAACGTCACCGTCTCGGCGCTGGCCAGGCGGCTCGGCGTCAAGGACGCCAGCCTCTACTCCCACGTGCGCAACCTGCGTGATCTGCGGGTGCGCGTGGGAGTGCTGGCCACCGAGGAGATCTCCGACCGGATCGCGCCCGCCGTGGCGGGCCTGTCCGGGCACCGGGCTCTGGCCGCCTTCGCGACCGCGATCCGCGGCTACGCCCGCGACCATCCCGGCCGCTATGCCGCCACCCAGCTGCGGGTGGCGCCCGCGGAATGGGGCGACGCGACCGGTCCCCGGCGGGCCGGTGAGCTCACGCTGGCCCTGCTGCGCGGGTACGACCTGGAGGAGCCCGACGCCACCGACGCGGTGCGCCTGCTGCGCAGCACGGTCTACGGCTTCATCGACATCGAGCTGACCGAGGGCTTCGCCCACCCGCGCGAGCTCGACGCCTCGTGGGAGCGCATCCTGCTGGCCCTGCACCACACCTTCACCGATTGGAAGAATCATGAGAGCACTGACTGAAAACGAGATCCGCTCCAGCTTCGTCAACTGTTCCAAGGGCGACGCCAAGCGCATGCGCCTGCCGCGCGAGAGGCCATGGGAGGATCTCGACTTCCTGGGCTGGCGTGATCCCGGCGCCCCCGACCGGGGCTACCTGGTGGCCGAGCACGGCGAGCAGGTCGTCGGGATCGCCTTGCGCGCCTCCACGGAGGTGCGGCGCGGCTTCTCCAAGTCGACCGTCTGCTCGGTCTGCGTGACCCCGCATTCGGGCAGCGGCGTGGCCTTGTTCGTCGCCGCCCGCGCCGGAGCGGCAGGACGCCAGGGCAACAGCGTCGGCACCTACCTCTGCTCCGACCTGGCCTGCTCGCTCTACGTGCGCGGCCTGCGCCTGAGCGACTTCCGCCAGCGCATCGAGACGCTGTCGGAGCAGGAGCGCATCGACCGGCTGAACACCAACATCGGGGGCTTCCTCGATGAGATCCTGGCCGGATGAAGATCACGGTGCTCGGGGGTTGCGGCGCCTGGCCCGCGGCCGGTCAGGCGTGCAACGGCTACCTCGTCGAGCAGGAGGGCTTCCACCTGCTGATCGACCCCGGCTACGCGGTGCTGCCGCGGCTGCTGGAGGTGCTCGACGCGGCCGAGGTCGACGCGGTGCTGGTCAGCCACGGCCATCCGGACCACTGCGCCGACCTGCATCCCCTGCTGCGGGCCAGGGCGCTGTCGGACGCGCCCCCGGCGGCGCTGCCCGTGTACACGCTCCCCGGGGCCGTCGACGCCGTGCTGGCGCTCGACGGCTCCGGTTCGCTGCGCGGCGCCTACGAGGTGCGCGCGTTCGAGGCGGGCGACGGCTTCGATCTGGGGCCCTTCCACGTCGGTTCCTGGCTGCTGCCGCACTGGGTGCCGAACGCGGGGCTGCGGCTGAGCGCGGGCGGCTCCGTGCTGGCCTACACGGGCGACAGCGGGCCCTCGGAGTCGCTGGTGGAGCTGGCGCGCGGGGCCGATGTGTTCCTGGCCGAGGCGACCTATCCGACGCGGGTGCCCGGCGACGCCGCGCCGTACCTGTCGTCGGCCCTCGACACGGGGGTGACCGCCGCCAGGGCGGGCGTCGGGCGGCTGCTGCTCACCCACTGGTGGCCCGGCACCGACCTGGCGCTGCCCGAGGCCGCCGCGCGCCGTGCCTTCGACGGCCCCGTCGAGGTGGCCCGCCCCGGGCTCAGCGTGGAACTCCCAGGATGAGGTAGGCGAAGCCCATCACGTCGCGGTGCCCCCGCAGCCAGAGCGCGCGCAGTTCGTCGGCCTTGGCACGCACCTCGTCCGCCTGGGGGTGGCCGGGGTTGTCGAGCAGCCACTCCTCCAGCTCGGCCGTGAAGCACGACTCGAACGCCTCCCACTCGCCCCGGGTGGCCCGCTCGACCCGCAGCGGGCGGAATCCCGCCGCCACCGCCTGGTCGACGAGCTCGGGCAGCTCCACGCAGTCGGCGGCCGTGGTGCCCGGCCACATGCGCGCCAGGCGCTCCTGGTCGGGCACCTGCTCCCAGAACTCGGCCGCGAACAGCAGCCGCCCGCCCGGGGCGACCAGCTTCCTGAGGACGGCCAGCGCCTCGGAGATGGTGCCGAACGCCTGGTAGGCGCCGATGCTCAGCACCAGATCGGAGGGCGTGTCGTGGCCGGCCGCGTCACCGGCGGTGAAGGTGACCCTGCCCTCCAGCCCCCTGGCCCCGGCGTTGCGGCGCGCCCTGTCGAGGTCGGGCTCGTGGCGTTCGATGCCCAGGCCGGTGGCGCCGGGGACGGCTTCGAGCAGGCGCAGCAGGAGCTCGCCCCACCCGCATCCGAAGTCGGCGATCGTGGCGGGCGCCCGCTTGGCCAGCTCGGCGACCAGGTGCCTGGCGCGCTCCTGCGAGAGCGGGGAGTTGAAGTCGAGCAGGGAGCCGGTGCCCGGTGCGGGTGGTGTCGTCATCAGGCGGACGTTAGCGGCGGTGTCCGGCGAGCGGCAAAACCTTTTCGTGTCAGCCCTGGAAGGCGCCCGCGTCCGGGGTGGAGTCGAGCGCCTTGCCCGCGAAGTCCGTCGCCTGGCCGCCGAACCAGGTGGAGCCGAGCCGTACGGCACGCCCGAGCGCCGGCGAGCCCGCCCGCAGCCGCAGGTCGGTCTTGGAGACGAAGCGCGGATCGGCCACCACCGAGCGGCGGCTCACCGTGAACTGGGCCCTGCGGCCGTGGAAGACGTTGCCCATCTCGTCGGCGCCCTTGCCGTCGGCGAAGCCGATCTGCCCGCCGACCGAGATGACGTTGTTACGCAGGCGCAGGATGCCCGGCGAGCAGCCGTCGTGGCAGGACCAGCCGATGGTGTCGCGGCCGGGCAGCCTGACCGAGTTGTGCACGGCGATCGTGCCCTTGACCGGCCCGACGACGTGCCCGGCGCCGCGGGTGACCAGGAAGCCCGCGCGGGCGCGCGAGGAGGTCACCACGTTGAAGGCGAAGACGTTGCCGGTGGCGGTCTTGCCCTTCTCCGCGCCGAGCTCGGTGAAGGTCTCGTTGTCGCGGGCGAGGTTGCGGGTGACGACGTTGCGGTCGCCGTTGAAGACCTCCACGGCGGCGCCGTCGGTCTTGTAGTCGTGGGAGGCGGCGTAGCTGCCGGTGATCACGTTGCCGGTGACGAGGTTGTCGTCGCCGTTGAGGAGCACGCCGAAGGCGCCCGAGTCGTCGTCGCCGCCCTCGGTGTTGACGCTCATCCGGTCGTTGCCGGTGAGCCTGCTGTCGCGCACCACGTTGCGCGAGCCGATGACGTGCACCCCGGCGATGTTGCCGTCGGCCAGGACGCCGACGAGGTGGTTGCGCCTGCCGGAGATCTCGAAGCCCGCCCAGTCGCACTTGGTGGCGCGCAGGCCGCTGATGCGCCAGTGGTCGCCGCTGACGCTCACGCAGGCGCCGGTGATCTTCGGCGCCTTGCCGGTGCCGTACGCCTGCACGACGATGGGGCGCGCGGCGGTGCCCTTGGCCGCCAGCGTCAGGGCGCCGTTCCAGCTGCCGCCGCGCCGGAAGCTGATCGCGTCGCCTGGCTTGAGGTCGGCGGCGTTGACCTTGTCCAGCGAGCGCCACGGCTTGGTGGCGCTGGTGCCCGCCGAGCCGTCGTCGCCGTCGCGGGAGTCGACGTAGTACGTCGTGCCCGCCGTCGACTCCACCAGGGGTACGGCGGGCATGACCAGGGCGACAGCCAGGCACAGCGGGTTCATAGGCGTGCAGGCTAGCGCCCGGGCGATCAGGGGGCGAGGCGCCAGATGCGCAAAGCCGGACCTTCACAGCCAATCTTCAGCTCCGGCATGTCCTGGGCGTTGTAGACGCCCCGTCCGGAGAAGGGCAGCTCCAGCTCAGGACCCGGCGCCCGCCGTACGCTGACCAGGAGCGACTCGGCCTCGGTCTCGCGCAGGAACGCCAGGTGGTCGGCGTCGGCGTGCACCCAGCGCAGCCCGCCCCCGCGCAGCGCCGGCTCGCTCCTGCGCAGGCCCAGCAGCGTCTTGTAGGCCTCGTGCATCGCCTCGTCGCGCTCGCGCTCCCAGGGCATCGGGGTGCGGGAGTGCTCGCCGTTGGTGCCGGTGAGCCCGAACTCGCTGCCGGCGAAGACCATCGGCGTGCCGGGCAGGGTGGCCTGCAGGCCCAGGGCGAGCAGGTGGCGTTCGAAGCCGCCGGTGACGGTGCGCACGCGGGGCGAGTCGTGGGAGTCGAGCAGGTTCCACGAGTGGGTCAGCGAGCGCCACGACATGCGCGCGCCGAAGGCGCGGAAGGTGGCCATCGCCTGGTTGCCGTCGCGGTGCGGCACGTCGCCCGGCACGCCCAGGAAGGTGTCGAGGCCGACCTCGGGCCCGCGCAGCCAGCTCCACACCGGCCGGGTGAAGCCGGCGTAGTTCATGGTGCCCTGCCAGCCGTCGAGGTCGAGGTCGACGGAGGCGTCGTGGTTGTGCTCGGCGATGAAGGCGACGTCGCCGAGGGTGCGGCGCAGCGAGCGCGCCACCTCGTGGGCCATGTCGTCGGCGCCGAGCCTGCCGGTCATGTTGGCCACGTCGACCCGCCAGCCGTCGAGCACCGACAGCCACCTCACCAGCACGCCGGTCATGCGCTCACGGACCAGCGGGCTGTTCCAGTTGAGCTTGGGCAGCGACTTCACGCCCCACCACGACTCGTAGTCGCCGGTCTCCGGGTCGAAGTAGAACATCTCCCGTTCGGTGGCGTTGACGTCGGAGACGGCGGTGGTGAACCACTCGTGCGCCTCGCCGCAGTGGTTGGTGGTGATGTCGCCCAGCAGCTTCATGCCGCGTTCGTGCACCGCCTCCGACAGCCGCAGCAGCGCCTCGTCGCCGCCGAGCAGCGGGTCGACCTGGTCGAAGCTGGAGGCGTCGTAGCGGTGGTTGGAGCGGGCGGGGAAGAACGGCGTCAGGTAGACGACGTCGGCGCCGAGCTCCTGGACGTGGTCGAGGCGCTCGACGATGCCGTCGAGGTCGCCGCCGTAGAACTGCTCGGCGACGCCCGGGCCGCGCGGGATGACCGGGTCGCGGTCCCACTCGCGCGGCAGGACCCAGTCGGGCAGCTCGCGCTCGGCTCCGGAGCGGGCGTAGCGGTCGGGGAAGATCTGGTAGACCACCGCGCCGGCCAGCCAGCCGGGTGGCGGGGCGTGGGTGACGAGCTTGAAGTCGGTGGCATCGGGCACGTCGTGGTCGACCAGGCCGCCCGCGGTCAGCCACTGACCGTCGACGAGGAACCGGTAGGGGGTGACCGGGTTCGCGGCGATGATCTCGGCCGACCACCACTCGTCGGCGGCGCCGTACCCCGCGACGGGCCTGCCGGTGCGCGCGGTGTCGATGACGGCGGTGGCGTAGCGCGGCTCGCCGTCGTGGACGGTCCGCACGAGCACGCTGCTCGCGGCGTACGGCACGCGCACCCAGACCGTCACCTGCTCGCCGAGGGCGGGGGTGAGGGTGGAGACGTAGAGGGAGGAACCGTCGTGGTGAGGCTGGTTGAGCACCGTCATCCCTTCACCGCCCCGGACGTCAGGCCCGAGACGATGTAGCGCTGGAGCCACAGGAACACGCCCACCGTGGGGATCGCGGTGATGAGGGTGCCCGCGGCGAACATGCCGAAGTTGGTGTTGCGGGCGTCGCCCACGAGCATGCCGTACATGCCGACGGCGAGGGTCTTGCTCGAGGGGTCGCGCAGGAACACGCTGGCCATGATGAACTCGCTCATGTAGCCGATGAAGGCCAGCAGCCCGGTGACCGCCAGGATCGGGGTGACCAGGGGGAGGATGATCCTCCAGAAGATCTGCGTGTGCGTGGCGCCGTCGACGGTGGCCGACTCGTCGAGCTCCTTGGGCACGGTGTCCAGGAAGCCCTTCATGAGCCACGTGTTGGCGCCCAGCGCGCCGCCCATATAGAGCAGCATCAGGCCGGAGACGGTGTCGAAGCCGAAGGCCGGGTAGAGGTCGGAGATCTCGGTGAAGATCATGAAGATCGCCACGACCGCCAGGAACTGCGGGAACATCTGCACCAGCAGCAGCGTCAGCATGCCGACCCTGCGGCCCTTGAAGCGCATGCGGCTGAAGGCGTAGGCGGCCAGCAGGCTCAGCAGCAGGCTGGTGAAGGAGGCCATCAGCGCCAGCACGATCGAGTTCACGAACCAGGTCTTGAACGGGTAGACGTCCGAGGTGAGCAGGTCGGCGAAGTTGTCGAGGCTGGCGCCCGTCGGCACCAGGGTCGAGGAGCCCAGGGTGCCGAGCGGGTTGATGGCCGCCGAGATCACGAAGACGATCGGGAACAGCGAGAAGGCGACGATCAGGACGAGGAAGGCGTGCCGCCAGGCGAGCTTCATCGGTAGACGTCCTCCTGCTTGCGGGTGCGCCGGAAGCCGACCGCCGACAGGACGGCCACGATGGCGAAGATGAACACCGAGATGGCGGCGGCGAAGCCGAACTGCGCCGAGCCGCTGCCGAACGCCAGCCGGAAGGTGTAGGTGATCAGCAGGTCGGTGGCGCCGACCCTGATGCTGTCGACGTCGAACGGCCCGCCCGCGGTGGTCAGCTGGATGGCGTTGAAGTTGTTGAAGTTGAACGCGAACGAGGCGACCAGCAGCGGCGAGAGCGCCACCAGCAGCAGCGGCAGCGTCACGCGGCGGAAGGCGTTCCACGCGTTGGCGCCGTCGAGCCCCGCGGCCTCGGTCAGCTCGCGCGGGATGGCCTGCAGCGCTCCGGTGGTGACCAGGAACATGTACGGGAAGCCCAGCCAGAGGTTGACCAGCAGCACCGCCAGGCGGGCGGTGGTCGGCTGGCCGAGCCAGTCGGTGGTCAGGCCGGTGAGCTGGTTGACCAGGCCGAAGTCCTTGTTGAACATGTCGCGCCAGATCAGCAGCATCGCGAACGCCGGCATGGCGTAGGGCAGGATCAGCAGGATGCGGTAGATCTTGACGCCGCGCATCTTCGGGTGGTGCAGCGCCAGCGCCACGGACATGCCGAGCGCGAACGTCGTCAGCACCGAGCCGAGCGCGAAGGTCAGGTTCCAGGCGAAGACGCCCAGGAAGTTGGTGTTGATCGTGGGGTCGGTCAGCACGCGCACGAAGTTGTCGAGCCCGACGTTGACCTGCCAGCCCTGGGAGAGCACGTCGCCCGCGGGGTTGACGAAGTAGCCGGTCGCCTCGCTGGCCTTCCACGGGCCGTTCTCGCCCTGGATGCAGTCGCAGGAGGCGTCGTAGACCATGCTGGCCTTCGCCTCGACCGCGCGGCTGAGGCCGTTGGCCTTGATGGCTCCGCCCTGGGTGGGCACGGTGATCGCGGCGATCTCCTTGCCGCGCGCGGCCGCCTGGGCGGTGGTCAGCACGGTGTAGCCGGGAGCGGCGGTGACCTTGCCGGTCATGCCCAGCGTGGCGCCCTCGACCGGGGCCAGGCCGTCTGCGGAACCCTCCTGGACCTTCTTGGTGACCGGGTCGGTGAGCAGGAAGACCAGCTCGCCGTCCTTGGTCGCCGCCGACAGCTGGTAGGAGGGCGATCCCGGCACCTGCTTGAGCGAGGAGGCCTCGATCGCGGTGACGGCCTCGGCCTTGGTGCCGCGGTGGCCGTCGCCGAAGTTCGTCACCGAGGTGCTGAAGGTGAACAGCACAGGGAAGACCTGGAAGGCCAGCAGGAAGATCGTGCCGGGCACCAGGTACTTGGCCGGGACGAACCTGCGGCTCAGGTAGAGGTAGCCGAGGATCGCGGAGACGGCGATCACCACCGCCAGCGCCACCCACGACTCGGCCGCCACCAGGGGCGGCACCGCGTAGAGGAGCAGGGCCGCCGCCACGGCCAGGACCGCCACGCGGGTGACCACGAATGCCGTGGTCACCTGCCTGCGGGCGGGCCGCGCGGCGGAGTGCCGCGCGGCCTTCTTCGGCGGATCGATCACGCTGGGCGCGCTCATCGTCTTCTCGCCTCGCCGGTGCTTACTTGGCGAGCGACTTCTCGACGGCCTTCTGCGCGGCGTCGGCGGCCTTGGCGGCGTCGCCACCCTTGATCACCGAGGCCTCGGCGATGCCGAAC
Organism: Nonomuraea sp. NPDC050663; assembly: GCF_044456985.1. Lineage (NCBI taxonomy): Bacteria > Bacillati > Actinomycetota > Actinomycetes > Streptosporangiales > Streptosporangiaceae > Nonomuraea > Nonomuraea sp. NPDC050663. Next base: position 39,571 of record NZ_JBITGL010000007.1, on the reverse strand, counting down.
GGCTCCCAGATGGCCGACATCTCGGGGATGGCGGGCATGGGCAGGCCGTCCTTGCCCGCGTCGAGGAACTTGGCCAGGTCGGGGTCGTTGCCCTTGACCAGGTCCATGGCGGCGGTCAGCGCCGGGGGACGCGGGTCGGCGTCGTAGAGCGCCTTGGCGACGTCGGTGTTGGTCACGTAGTTGGTGACGAACTCCTGGGCGAGGGTCTTGTTCTGGCCCTTGGCGGCCACGAAGAAGGCCTGCACGCCGACGAACGGGGTGGCCGGCTTGCCGCCCTCGAAGGCGGGAATCGCGGAGATGTCGTACTTCAGGCCCGACTTCCTGACGTCGTTCATGGCCCACGGGCCGGAGACGAGGAAGGCGCAGTCGCCCTTGGCGAAGGTGGGGATGCTGTTCTCCGGGGTGATGGAGGTCTTCAGCACACCCTTCTTGCCCAGCTCGCCGAGCTTGCCCCAGGCCTTGACCGAGTCGCCGGTGCCGATCTGGACCTGCTTGGGGTCGGGGTCGCCGGCGGCGGTGGCGCCGAACAGCGAGCCGCCCGCGGAGGAGAACAGGGGGTAGGCGTGGTAGGCGTCGCCGACCTGCGCGACCTGGAGGCAGAGGGCCTCCTTGACCTTGCCGTCCTTCTTGAGCTCCAGGCCCTTGGCGGCCACCTCGTCGAACGTCGCGGGGGCGTCGGCGACCAGTTCGGTGTTGCGGATGAGGGCGAGGTTCTCGACGGCGTACGGAGCGCCGTAGACCTGGCCGTTGAAGGTCACGGCCTTGACGGCGACCGGGTTGAAGCCGGCCTTCTGCTCGTCGGTCAGGTTGACCGGCTCGACGGCGCCGTTCTGCACCATGTTGCCGATCCAGTCGTGCGCGCCGACCATCACGTCGGGGCCGCTGCCCTGCTGGGAGGCGGTGACGAAGGTCTGCTGCGGGTTCTCGGTGATCTCCTTGATCTCGACCGTCACGCCGTTCTCGGCGCCGAACTGCTCGGCGAACGGCTTGAGGGCGGCGGTGCGCTTGGCGCCCTCCGACCAGATCACCAGCTTGCCGCCCGCGGCGGGCGCGGCGCTGGAGGGGGCGGGAGCCGCCGAGGTCGGTGCGGCCGCGGGTGCCTCGGCGCTGTTGCCGCAGGCCGCGGCGGCGAGAGCAAGGCCCGCGAGGGTGGCCAGGGCGCGGATGCGCATCGGGGTCCTCCTGTTAGGGGTCACTAGAAGATGTGTCGGGGACGTTAGCGGCTTGTTGCAAGGATTGGAAGAACTTGCAAGGACTTTTTACAGGATTGAGTCCGCATTAGAGGGGACATATCCGGTCTTGGCGAGATTGTGGCCGTCGCAAGTTGCAGCAAGTTACGCTCTACCCTGTCGTTACGCTCCGATGACTTCGAAGGATAGGCCGCCCGTGAAGATGCTCGACAATGCCGACTGGTGGCGCGACGCCGTCGTCTACCAGGTCTACCCCCGCAGCTTCGCCGACTCCGACGGCGACGGCACCGGAGACCTGGGCGGCGTGCGGCAGCGGCTCCCCTACCTGGCCGGACTCGGCGTCGACGCGCTCTGGCTGAGCCCCTTCTACACCTCACCGCTCGCCGACGGCGGCTACGACGTGGCCGACTACCGCGACGTCGACCCCCGCTTCGGCAGCCTGGCCGACTTCGACGCGCTGGTGGCCGAGGCGCACACGCTGGGCTTGCGGGTGATCGTCGACCTGGTCCCGAACCACACCTCCTCGGAGCACCCGTGGTTCCAGGAGGCGCTGCAAGGCGTCAACAGGGAGCGTTACATCTTCCGCGACGCGCCCAACGACTGGGAGTCGATCTTCGGCGGCTCCGCCTGGACCCGGCTGCCCGACGGCTCCTGGTACCTGCACCTGTTCGCGCCAGAGCAGCCCGACCTCAACTGGGAGAACCCCGAGGTCCGCGAGGAGTTCCACGCGGTCCTGCGCTTCTGGCTCGACCGGGGCGTCGACGGCTTCCGCGTCGACGTCGCGCACGGCATGATCAAGGCGCCCGGCCTGCCGGACGTCGGCCCCAAGGAGGGCCGCCAGGCCGAGATGCTGGGCGACGAGACCGTGCCCTACTTCGACCAGGACCGGGTGCACGAGATCTACCGCGAGTGGCGGCCGATCCTCGACTCCTACCCCGGCGGCCGCATGGCGGTGGCCGAGGCCTGGGTGGCCACGCCCGAGCGCCTGGCCCGCTACGTCGGCCCCGACGAACTGCACCAGGCCTTCAACTTCGAGTTCATGATGGCCGACTTCGAGGCCAAGTCCTTCCGCGAGGTCATCGACAAGTCGCTGGCCGAGGCGGCCGTCGTGGGCGCGCCGACGACGTGGGTGCTGTCCAACCACGACAAGCCGCGCCACGTCACCAGGTACGGCTCGCTCGCCAGGGCCCGCGCGGCCTCGCTGCTCATGCTGGCCCTGCCCGGCTCCGCCTACCTCTACCAGGGCGAGGAGCTCGGCCTGGACGAGGTCGACGTGCCCGACCACCTCAAGGAGGACCCGGCCTGGCTGCGCAGCGGCGAGAGCCGCGACGGGTGCCGCGTGCCGCTGCCCTGGTCGGGCACGGCCGCCGACGGCTTCGGCTTCGGCCCCTCGGGCTCGGCGGCGCCCTGGCTGCCGCAGCCCGGCCACTGGGCCGCGCTCACCGCCGAGGCGCAGCAGGACGACCCGTCGTCGACGCTCAACCTCTACCGGGAGGCGCTGCGGATCAGGCGTGCGCACCCGGCGCTCGGGCTGGGCACGCTGTCGTGGCTGGCGGCGCCCAAGGACGTGCTGGCGCTGGTGCGCGAGCCGGGGCTCGCGGTGGTGCTCAACGCGGGCGACGTGCCCGTCCGCCTGCGTGATCTCGGGCTGGAGGGGGAGGTTCTGCTGGCCAGCGGTCCGGTGACGGAGGACGGGGAGGTGCCTCCGGACACGACGGTGTGGGTGCAGGGCTGAAACTTTCTGCAAGCACTTGCACGATCAGCGGAGTGTGAGTACGTTCCGGGCATTCCCCGAAATTTCACACTCCGCTGGAGTTTGCCGTGGCGCACCCCCCTCGCCCTCCCTGCCTCCCAGGCCCTCATGAAGGAGGGCCGTTCCGCCTCCTGCCGGGCCGCCGGTGGCCCGCCTTCCTGGCCGCCGCCGGGCTCCTCCTGCTCACGGCCCTCCCCCCCGGCGCCGCATCGGCGGGCAGAGGTACGGCGGAGCCCGGCGCCCTGTCGCTGACCTCGGCCACGAGCTCGACCTTGGCCACGACCATGAGCTCGAACACCGTCGCCGAGCCCTCCGACGCCGAGCTCGCGCGCGACGCCCTGCGGGCCGACCTCTCGCGCGAACGTTTCTACTTCGCCATGACCGACCGCTTCGCCAACGGCGACACCTCCAACGACCGAGGCGGCCTGACCGGCGACCGCGGCAAGACCGGCTTCGACCCCACCGACAAGGGCTACTACCAGGGCGGCGACCTCAAGGGCCTGCTCGCCAGGCTCGACTACATCCAGGGCCTGGGCACCACCGCCCTCTGGATCACCCCGGCCTTCAAGAACAAGCCCGTCCAGGGCGACTCCGCCGGCTACCACGGCTACTGGATCACCGACTTCACCCGCATCGACCCCCACCTGGGGACGAACGCCGAGATGAAGACGCTGGTCAAGCAGGCGCACAAGCGCGGCATGAAGGTCTTCTTCGACATCATCACCAACCACACCGCCGACGTCGTCGACTACAAGGAGAAGGAGTACGGCTACCGCTCCAAGGGCGCCTACCCCTACGTCTCCTCCACCGGCCAGGTGTTCGACGACCGCGCGGTCACCGGCTTCCCGAAGGTCGACGCCGAGTCCTTCCCCTACACCCCGGTCGCGACCGACGCGAGCAAGAAGCCCGCGTGGCTCAACGACGTCACGATGTACCACAACCGCGGCGACTCGACCTTCAGCGGCGAGAGCAGCGAGTACGGCGACTTCTTCGGCCTGGACGACCTGTGGACCGAGCGTCCCGAGGTCCTCGACGGCATGATCGACATCTACAGGTCGTGGGTGCGCGAGGCCGGCGTCGACGGGTTCCGCATCGACACCGCCAAGCACGTCGACATGGGGTTCTGGGAGAAGTTCTCCCCCGCGTTGCGCGGTTACGCGGCGCAGCTGGGCAACAAGCGGTTCTTCATGTTCGGCGAGGTCTTCTCCAGCGACGCCGCCTTCACCAGCCGCTACTCCACGCGCGGCGGCATGAACTCCACGCTCGACTTCCCCTTCCAGGACGCGGCAGTCGCCTACGCGGCCAGGCGGTCGGACGCCGGGAAGCTGGCGTCGCTGTTCGCCTCCGACGACTATCACCTGGACGCCGACTCCAACGCCTCGTCGCTGCCCACCTTCCTCGGCAACCACGACATCGGCCGCGTCGGGAACTTCCTGCGGGGCACCGACGACCCGCTCGGCCGCGACCGGCTGGCGCACGAGCTCATGTACCTGGTGCGCGGCCAGCCGGTGGTCTACTACGGCGACGAGCAGGGCTTCACCGGCGCCGGGGGCGACAAGGACGCCCGCGCCCCGATGTTCGCCTCCAGGAGCGCCGACTACCTCGACGACGACCTGCTCGGCACCGACGCGACCCACGCGCAGGACAACTACGTCACCACGCACCCGCTCTACCAGGCGATCGCCAGGCTGGCCGCCCTGCGTGACGAGCATCCGGCGCTGGCCGACGGCGCGCAGATCGAGCGCCTGGCATCGGGCGGCGTCTACGCCTTCTCGCGCGTGCTCGCCTCCGAGCGGGTGGAGTACGTGGTGGCGGTGAACAACGGCACCACGCAGGCGCAGATCCAGATCCCGACCGACTCGCCGTCGACCGGCTTCATCCCCGTGTACACGACCACCGCCGGTGCGGGCAGGGGCGCTCAGGCCACGGCCGGCGCGGGCTCGGGCGCCGGCGTTCAGGCCGCGGCCGACGGCAGGCTCGCGGTGACCGTCCCCGCCCTCAGCGCGGTCGTCTACAAAGCCGCGGCCAAGCTCCCCGACCCGGCCGCCGCACCGCAGCTCACCCTCTCCCTGCCCGGCGCGCAGATCCGCGGCACCGCGGAGGACGGCCGCGTCGCCGTCACCGCCACCGCTCCCGGCGCCGGATTCGCGCAGGTCACCTTCGCCGCCCAGGTGGGCGACGGGGAGTGGAAGGTGCTGGGCACCGATGACGCGCCCAACGCCGGCCGTACGTTCCGGATATTTCATGACCTGCGGGGTATCCCGGCAGGAACCGTGATCACCTACAAGGCCGTCGTCGAGGACTCCGCCGGGCGCACCGCCTCCGCCAAGGCCCGGGCCGAGGTCGGGCCCGACCCGCTGCCGGAGGATCCGGGCGCGGTCAAGCGCGACCACCTCGTCGTCCACTACCAGCGCGACGACTACGACGGCTGGGGCCTGCACGTGTGGGGCGACGTCGAGCAGCCCACCGAGTGGGGCGCCCCCCTGGCGCTCACCGGTGAGGACTCGTTCGGCCGCTTCGCGTGGATCAAGCTCAAGCCCGGCGCCACCACCGTCGGGATCATCGCCCACAAGGGCGACGAGAAGGACGGCGGCGACCGCCTGGTCAACGTCGCCCAGCGCGGCGAGGTCTGGCTCGCGCAGGGCAAGCCCGACACGTACGGCTCGCGCCAGGCGGCCGAGGGCTTCGCCACGATCCACTACAAGCGTGCCGACGCCGCCTACGACGGCTGGGGCCTGCACCTGTGGGGCGACGCGGTCCAGAACCCGACCGACTGGAGCGCGCCGATGCCGGCCACCGGCACCGACTCCTTCGGCGCGTTCTGGAAGGTCCCGCTGAAGAGCCCGGAGGCGCCGGTGAACTTCATCATCCACAAGGGCGACGAGAAGGACCCCGGTCCCGACCAGAGCTTCACCGGCGCGCAGGCCTACGTCGTATCCGGCGCGAGCGCCGTGCACGCGACCAGGGCGGCGGCCGAGAACACCGCGATCCTGCACTATCACCGGCCGGACGGCGCCTACTCCGGCTGGGGCCTGCACGTGTGGTCGGGCGCGGCGACCCCGACCGAATGGAGCGCGCCGCTGGAGCCCGCGGGCAGCGACGCCTTCGGCGTGTACTGGAAGGTGCCGCTGGCCGAGGGCGCCAAGAGCCTGAGCTTCATCATCCACAAGGGCGACGAGAAGGACCAGGCCGCCGACCAGTCGCTCGACCTGGTCGCCACCGGCCACGAGGCGTGGAAGCTGTCGGGCGCCGACGGGTTCGTGCTCCCGCAGGCCGCCGCGGCAGGCGCCGACGCCGACCTGAGCAAGGCCAGGGCGCACTGGATCGACAGGGAGACCGTCGCCTGGCAGGTCAAGCCGTCGAGCGCGCTGCACTACGCCCTGGCGTTCGGCGACACCGCGATCGACCTGGCCAAGCCGTACAGGACCATCAGGCTCGTGCCCGGCGCGCTCACCGACGCGCAGAAGGCGAAGTGGCCGCATCTGAAGGACTACGCCGCGCTCAAGGTGGACCCGCGCGACGCCGACCTGGCCGGGCCCGCGCTGCTCGGCGCGATCGCGGCGGTGGAGCGTGACGCGGCGGGACGGCTGCTGACCGCGACCGGCGTGCAGATCCCCGGCGTGCTCGACGACCTGTACGCCACCGACCAGCCGCTCGGCCCGACCGGCACGATCCTGCCCAGGCTCGCGCTCTGGGCGCCGACCGCGCGCAAGGTCGAGCTCAAGCTCGGCGGCAAGCAGTACGGCATGCGCCGCGACGCCGACGGCGTCTGGTCGGTGCGCGGCCTGCCCACCTGGTACGGCAAGGACTACACCTTCCTCGTCACCGTCTACTCCCCCGCCGAGGGCAAGGTCGTCACCAACGAGGTCACCGACCCCTACAGCCTGGCGCTGGCGCCCGACTCGGTGCGCAGCCGCCTGGTGAACCTCGACGCCGAGCGGCCGGGCGGCTGGACCTCGCTGCGCAAGCCCGCCGCGGACGGACCGTCCACGATCTACGAGCTGCACGTGCGCGACTTCTCCGCCTCTGACCCGACGGTGCCGCAGGTGCTGCGCGGCACCTACAAGGCCTTCACGCAGGACTCGGCGGGCATGCGGGAGCTGCGCAAGCTCGCCGAGGACGGGCTGACCTACGTGCACCTGCTGCCGGTCTTCGACATCGGCACCGTGCCGGAGGTGAAGGCGAACCGCACCGAGCCCGCCTGCGACCTGGCCTCGATGCCGCCGGACTCCGAGCTGCAGCAGGAGTGCGTCGCCAAGACCGCGGCCAAGGACTCCTTCAACTGGGGCTACGACCCGCTGCACTACACCGTGCCCGACGGGTCCTACGCCACCGACCCCGACCGGCGGGTGCGCGAGTTCCGCGAGATGGTCGCGGCGCTCAACAAGGCGGGCCTGCGCGTGGTGATGGACGTGGTCTACAACCACACGCACTCGGTCGACGTCTTCGACAAGATCGTGCCCGGCTACTACCACCGCCGGCTCGACGACGGCACCGTGGCCACCTCGACCTGCTGCCCGGGCACCGCGCCCGAGCACGCCATGATGGGCAGGCTGGTCGTCGACTCGGTCGTCACCTGGGCGCGCGAGTACAAGATCGACGGCTTCCGCTTCGACCTCATGGGCCACCACCCCAAGGCCAACCTGCTGGCCGTGCGCCAGGCACTCGACGCGCTGACGGTCGCCAAGGACGGGGTCGACGGCAAGAAGATCGTCCTGTACGGCGAGGGCTGGGACTTCGGAGAGGTCGCCCAGGGCGCCAGGTTCGAGCAGGCCACCCAGGCCAACCTCGCCGGCACCGGGATCGGCACGTTCAGCGACCGGCTGCGCGACGCCGTACGCGGCGGCGGGCCGTTCGACGCCGACCCGCGCGTGCAGGGCTTCGGCTCAGGACGGGCGGCCACGCCCGACACGACGCTGCGGGCCTACCAGAATCTGGTGATGCTGGGCCTGACGGGCAACCTGAAGGACTACGTCCTGCCCGACGGGCGCAAGGGTTCGCAGGTCGACTACAACGGCTCGCCCGCCGGGTACGCGGGCACCCCGCGCGACGTGGTGACCTACGTCGACGCGCACGACAACGAGACGTTGTACGACGCGCTGGCCTACAAGTTCCCCGGCTCGATGGCCGAGCGGGTGCGCATGCAGACGTTGTCGCTGGCCACCGCGCTGCTCGGCCAGGGCACGGCGTTCCTGCACGCGGGCAGCGAGCGGCTGCGCTCCAAGTCGCTGGACCGCAACTCCTACGACTCGGGCGACTGGTTCAACCGGCTGCTGTGGGACTGCTCCCAGGGCAACGGGTTCGGCGGCGGGCTGCCGCCCCGGGCGGACAACGAGTCCAAGTGGGCCTACGCCAAGCCGTTGCTGGCCGATCCGGCGCTGAAGCCCGACTGCGCGGCGATCAACGGCGCCCGGGCCCGTTTCGGCGAGTTCCTGCGCATCCGCTCGTCGTCGCCGGCCTTCGCGCTCGGCTCGCTGGCGGAGGTGCAGCGGCGGGTGAGCTTCCCGGCCTCGGCCCCCGGCGTTGTCACCATGCGGATCGACGCCGAGGGGGTGGACCCGTCGTACTCGTCGATCACGGTGGTGTTCAACGCGACGCCTGCCGTACAGCAGCAGATCGTGCCCGGTCTGGGGGCCGCGCGCCTGCACCCGGTGCAGGCCGCGGGTGACGACGCGGTGGTCTGGCAGGCGAAGGCCGAGGGCGAGACGCTGACGGTGCCGGGCATGACGGTCGCGGTGTTCGTGACAGGGAAATAGCCGGGTTCACTCCCGCGTGAGCTGATATTTCGCGATCATGTGTGGCATGACCGATGAAGTGGCCCCCGCGGGAGTCGATCCCACGGTCCCCAACGCCGCCCGGGTCTACGACTACCTCCTGGGCGGCAAGGACAACTTCAGAGCCGACCGGGAACTGGCCGAGCTCGTGCTGACGGTGCTGCCCGAGACGCGCGACTCGACCCGGATGTATCGCAGGATGGTCGGCCGCTTCGTGGAGTACCTGGTCGGCCAGGGCGTGCGCCAGTTCCTCGACCTGGGCTCGGGCCTGCCGGCCCACCAGAACGTGCACGAGATCGCCCACCGCTCCGCTCCGGACGCGCGCGTGGTCTACGTCGACAACGATCCCGTGGTGTGCGCCCACGGGCGCGCGCTGCTGGAGGACGAGCCGTCGCTGGTGCGCATGGTCCAGGGCGACGTGCGCGACCCCGAGGCGGTCCTCTCCGATCCCACCGTGCGCGAACTGCTCGACTTCTCCCAGCCCGTCGCCGTGCTGATGCTCTTCATCCTGCACTTCGTGCCCGACGCCGAACGGCCCCACGACATCGCCGAGGGCTACCGGCGGGCGCTGGCTCCCGGCAGTTACCTGGCGGTGGCGCACGTGGCGAGCGACACGGTGCCCGAGCGCATCGACCAGGTGGTCGAGCTGTACAAGCACGCCAGCAGCCCGATGTGCCCGCGCGGCGAGGCCGAGGTGCGCGCCTTCTTCGGCGATTTCGAGCTCATCGAGCCCGGCCTGGCCAACGGCGTGGTCGAAGTGTGGCCGTTCGGCGACAGCGAGGACATCGCCTTCTGGGACCCCGAGCTGTCGCGCATGATCTACTCCGGCATCGGCCGGAAGAAATGACTCAGTCTTTCCTTTTGCCCGATCTGACAGCTATGTACCCGCCGGTAGCCTCGGAAACGTGGCGCGCATATGGGCACGAACCCTCCGCGGTCGGGTCACGCTCATAGCGGCGGCCGTCGCGGCATTCGTGCTGCTCCCCGTCGGGATCGGCGGAGTGTTCGCCGCGCGCGCCTTCGTGGAGACCCTGACCTGGACCGACACCCGCGACACCGCCGCCCGCATCACCGCCGAGCACCGCGAAGGCCGCGTCGTCTTCCCCACCGACGCCTTCCTCGCCCAGATCGTCGCCCCCACCGGGGAGATCGTCGCCGCCAGCCCCGCCGCGGCGGGCCTGCCCCCGCTCACCACCGTCTGGCCCAGCCCGGACAACCGCATCCTCAACACCAACGCCTGCCTGGCCACCGGCTGCGTGCACATCACCGCCATCCGCGAGTCCACACACCCCGACTCGCCCGTCGTCTACGCCGCGCAGCGCTCACCCGCGGTCCTGTCGACCAGGATCCTCGAGGCGATCATCACGGTGCAGATGCTGCTCCTGGTCGCCCTCATCGCGTGGATCACCTGGCTCATGGCCGGACGCGCGCTGCGCCCCGTCGCCGAGATCCGCGCCCAGCTCGACGAGGTCAACGCCACCGACCTCAGCCGCCGGGTCACCGAACCCGTCACCCAGGACGAGGTCGCCCAGCTCGCCCGCTCTATCAACGGCACGCTCGGCCGCCTCGAGCGCTCGGCCGAGCAGCAGCGGCAGTTCGCCCACGACGCCTCCCACGAGCTGCGCACCCCCATCGCCGGGCTGCGCACCCAGCTGGAGAGCGCCCAGCTCTACCCCGAGGACACCGACATCGAGGAGCTGGTCGAGAGCGCCCTGCGCGACACCGACCGCATCGAGGCCATCGTCACCGACCTGCTGCTGCTGGCCAGGATCGGCTCACGCGTCGACGTCATCAAGGAGCCCGTCGACCTGGGCATCCTGGTGCGCAAGGCGCTCTCCGACCGCTCCGGCGGGGTACCGGTCACGGCGGAGCTCGGCGACGGCATCGTGGTCGAGGGGGTGCGCCTGCAGCTGGAACGGCTGCTGGCCAACCTGCTCGACAACGCCGAGCGGCACGCGCTGAGCCGGATCGACATCACGCTGTCGGTGTCCGGCGGCGAGGCCGTGCTGACCGTCGAGAACGACGGGCCGCCGATCCCCGAGGGCGACCGTGAGCGCATCTTCGAGCGTTTCGCGCGCCTCGACGCCGCGCGCAGCCGCGACGAGGGCGGGGTCGGCCTCGGCCTGGCCATCGCCCGCGAGGTGGCCCTCGCCCACCGCGGCGCCCTCACCGTCGACCGGGACGCCCGCTTCACCCTGCGCCTGCCCCTCGCCGAGCCGGAGGAGTAACACCGGGCGCCGCCCTGGACCGCGCCGGGGCGGGCGAAGCGGAGGTCGAGGCGAGCGGACGGTCCGCGCCAGGTGGGCCTGCCTGGTCAGGCTCCTTGTTCGAGGCGGGTGATCGCCTTCTCCAGGCGTGCCGTACGGCCGGCCGGTGAGCGGGCCTGCAGCAGCGGCAGGATCACCTGGTAGCGCCCCGTCCTGTCGAGCGCCTCGAAGGCGGCCCGCGCCGCCGGGCGCCGCTCCAGCTCGGCGGCCAGGTCGGGCGGCACGGTGACGTTCTTCTGCGACGCGTAGGCCGCCTCCCACCGCCCGTCGGCCTGCGCGGCGCGCACCTCGGCCAGGCCGGGCTCGCGCATGCGCCCCGCGGCCGTCAGCTGCTCGACCTTGTCGACGTTCACCCGCGACCACAGGCTGCGCGGCCGCCGTGGCACGTACTTCTGCAGGTAGTGGGTGTCGGAGTGGGAGCGCCGCTGCCCCGAGATCCACCCCCAGCACAGCCCGACGTCGACCTGCTCGTCGGTCGAGAGGGTCGGCAGTCCGGTGCCCTTCTTGGCGACCTTCAGCCACACCCCCGCCGAACTCGCGTGGTGGGCCTCCAGCCAGGACTCGAACTCCTGCCCACTGGCGAAGGCGATGACCTCGACGCCGTCGATCTCCTCCATGCTCACGCCCGCCGCGCCAGGGCCAGGTCGGTCAGGATGGTCAGGTCGAGCCCGTCGCCGATGACGGCGGCCATGTCGCCCAGCAGCGCCTCCCGCTGCTCGGCGGGCAGGATGCGGTAGGCCGAGATGGAGCGGATGAGGTCGAGGTAGCGCTCGGCGGGATACCACTCGGAGCGGCGGTAGCGGCGCTCCTCCAGGTCGGTGAAGCGCCGGTCCTGGGCCAGCCCGTGGTCACGGGCGAAGAAGTCGTCGTCGAGCTCGGAGGCGGAGTAGCGGTGCAGGCTGGAGCTGTCGACGCCGTTGCGGGCGTCGATCTCGGCCAGCGCCCGGTGCACGGCGGGGTCGGTCACGCTGTAGATGTTCCAGAACAACGCCAGCCCGCCGCCGGGCGCCAGGGCGGCGTGGGCCAGGTCCCAGCGGCGTTCCGGGTCGACCCAGTGCCAGGCCTGGGCGCAGTAGAGCAGCTGGAAGGCGCGGTCGGGCTGGAAGTCCTCGAAGACGCCCACGACGATCCGCGCGCCGGGGCAGTGTCCACGGAGCACCCCGGCCATGCGGGGGTCGGGCTCGACGCAGGTCAGGTCGACGCCGCGGGCGGCGAAGCCCACGCTGGCCTTGCCCGAGCCGGCGCCCACCTCCAGGACCGGTCCCGGTCCCGGTCCCGCGTAGGCCAGCACGTCGGAGACCAGTTCGTCCGGGTATCCGGCACGCGCCGACTCGTACTGCTCGACCGCCTCCCCGAAGATCACATTCCGCTCGGTCACCGGAAACCCCCTCGTATCGGTACGGACCGACGATTCAATCACGATCTCCGGGCGCGGCCTTGAGCGCCTCCACCAGCCGGTCGGTCTCGGCGGTCAGGCGCGGCAGGTCGGCGGCGGGGTCGGCCGAGCGCGCCAGCATCATGCCCGCCTCGCAGAGCGCGCCGAAGACCAGCCTGGCCCTGGTCGCGGCCACCTGCTCGTCGCCGGTGGCCAGCACGAACCCGGCCTCGATGACGCTCAGCAGGTGGCGGTGCTCGGCCGCGCGCACGACCTCCCAGCCCAGGACGGCGGGCGCGTCGACCATCACGATCCGCGCGAAGCCGGGGTCGAGGCAGTGCTGCAGGAAGGTGCGGGCGCCCAGCCGCAGCGCGCTGCCCTGGTCGGCGCCCGAGGCGGCGATGCCGAGCAGCTGGGCCGAGACCTCGCCCAGCTCGGCCTCGAAGGCGGCACGCAGCAGCGGCGCCTTGCCGCCGAAGTGGTGGTAGGCGGCGCCCTTGGTGACGCCGGCCGCGGCGGCGACGGCGTCGATGGAGGTGGCGGCGTATCCGGCGGCGCCGAACAGGGCGCGGGCGGCCCGGACCAGCGCGGTCGTGGTCTCGTCGGTGCGTTCAGCCTGGGTTCGCCGAATCATTGTTCGAAAACTCCATTGACTTACGTACTCAGGGTACGTAACTTCGATAGGACAGATACGTACCGACAGTATGAATCATGGAGGTGCGAGATGTCCCACCCCCTCATCGCCGTCTACGGCGCCACGGGGCACACCGGGCGGCTGGTGGCGGCGGAGCTGAGGGCCCGCGGCCGCGACATCGTCCTGGGCGGACGTGACGGCGGGGCGCTGAAGGCCCTGTCCGACGAGCTCGGCGGGCCACCGGTGCACGAGGCCACCGTGGACGACCCCGGCGCGTTACGCGCCCTGGCCGAGCGGGCCGGCGCGCTGATCCACTGCGCGGGCCCCTTCGCCCACACCGGGCGTCCGCTCGCCACGGCCGCCGTGGAGGGCGGCTGCCACTACGTCGACCACGCGCTCGAACAACACCACACGGCCTGGCTGTTCGACGAGATGCACGATCCCGCCCGCCGAGCGGGCGTCACGATGATCACCGCCATGAGCTTCTACGGCGGCATGGGCGACCTGCTCGCCGGCGCGACCGCCGCGGGGGCCGAGGGCATCGAGCGGGTCGTGCTCGGCTACGCCGTCAGCGACTGGCTGCTGACCGCCGGCGCCAAGCGCACCGCCGAGCTGCTGTTCGCCGACACGCGCAGGATCACCTACGACGCGGGAGCCCGGCACGTCGGCTACGTCGAGCCGCGCAACGCGGTCTTCCCCTTCCCGCCGCCGCTCGGACCGCGCACGATGATCGCCCCGGTGCCCTTCTCCGAGGTGGTCACCGTACCCAGGCACGTGCGGACCCCGCGGGTCGAGGCCCAGCTCACCGCCGCCACGTTCGAGCAGGAGGGGGTCTTCACCAGCGAGCGCGTCGACGCCGGGACCCGCGCGGGCTCGCGGTTCACCGTCGCCGCCCAGGTGGTCACCGCCGGCGGCGGCTTCGCCGGCCGGGTCAGCGGGCGCGATCTGTGGCGGCTGAGCGCCGTCGCCTCGGTCGAGGCCGCCGTACGGCTGGCCGACGCGCCGCACGAGCCGGGCGTGTACGGCCCGGCCGAGGCGTTCCCCGCCGAGGCGTTCCTGCGCGACCTCGAACGGCTCGGCCTGCTCTCCTACTCGGGAAGGGCACGCACATGACCCCGATGACCGGCCGTTCGGGAAGGACCCGCACATGACCCCCATGACCGGCCGTCCGGGAAGGACACGCACATGATCCTCGTGACCGGAGCGGCCGGAGGGCCGCAGGGCGGGACCGGGCGGCAGGTCGTCGAGCTGCTGCTCCAGCGCGGCGAGCGGGTGCGCGCCTTCGTGCGTGCCGACGACCACCGGGCCGAGGAGCTGCGCAAGCTCGGCGCCGAGGTCGTCGTCGGCGACCTGCGCGAGATCAGCACGGTACGGCCCGCGATGCGCGGCGTCACCCGCGCCTACTTCACCTACCCGGTGACCGCCGGGCTGCTCGACGCCACGGCGGTGTTCGCCGCCGCCGCCCGCGAGGCGGGGGTGGAGCGGGTCGTCGAGGTCTCCCAGCTCGACGCCTCGCCCGAGGCGGGCACGCCGCGCATGCGCCGCCACTGGCTGTCGGAGCAGGTCTTCGACTGGGCCGGCGTGGGAGCGGTGCACCTGCGGGCGGCGGTGTTCTTCGAGAACCTCGCGGTGATCGCCGCCGCCTCCGGCGGCACCGAGCTGGCGATGCCCCTGGGCGCGCGCGACACGCTGGTGCCGCTCGTGGCGGCCGAGGACGTGGCCAGGGTCGGCGCGGGCGTGCTGCTCGAACCCGGTCCCGTCGATCCCGTCTGCCTGGTGACCGGGCAGATGGCGAGCGTGGGCGAGGCGGCCGACGCGCTCGGCGTGCCGTACGTCGACGTGCCGCCGCAGGAGTGGGAGCGGCGGGCGATGGAGATCTACCGCGACGCCTACGCCGTCGAACACCTGACGCACCTGTGGGCGCTGTTCCGCTTCATCGGCACCGAGCGGCATCCGCTGTACTTCGTCACCGACACCATCGAGCGGTACGGCGAGCGTGCCCCGGTGACGCTCGCCGCGTTCGCCCGGGGGCGCTGAACGGCAGGGGCGCGGGAGGGATCAGGCGTGCTGGAGCGCCTTCTCCCCCCTGGGCGGGCTCGCCGTCGTCGTGCTCGTCGAGCAGCGTCGCCTCGTCGAACGGGTCGCCGCCGCCGAGCACCAACGCGGCCCGCCCCTTGTCGAACCCGCCCGTCCAGTGGCCGACGAGCACGGTGGCGACCGCGTTGCCGGCGAAGTTCGTCAGCGCGCGGGCCTCGGACATGAAGCGGTCGATGCCCATGAGGAGGCCGACGCCCTCGATGCGACGAAGAGCGTCGCCATGGTCAGGTAGCCGGCGGCAGCGCAGGCCGTTGAGGATCGGCGTGCCGCGCGAGCCCATCGCCTGCGGGGCGGGGTTCGGGCACGCGACGGCGGACCGCTCTCGTCCAGGTCCGCGACGACGGTCCCGGGCTGACGCGCCCGACGCCTTCTCCGAGGGCTGGACCACCAAGGGCGACGGACGCGGCCTCGGCCTGGCCCTCGTGGGCCCCGCCGTACGCAGGCTGAACGGCACGGTGGAGGTGACGGGCTCGACGTTCACCGTCCGCGTGCCGTACCCCGGGTGAGTCAGAACGTGAAGCCGCCCGGCCTGCCGTTGCGGTCGGCGATCAGCCCGGCCAGCGTCGACACGGCGATCTCCGCGGGCGTCTGCGAGCCGATGTTGAGCCCGATCGGCCGGTGCACCCGCGCGATCTCCTCGGCGGGCACGCCCAGCTCGGCCAGCGCGGCGACGTGGGGCGCGCTGTGGCGCGGGCTGCCCATGATGCCGATCCACCTGGCCGGGGTCTTGAGCAGCTCCTGCAGCACGGGGCCGATCTCGTCGCGGTGGTGGTCGGTCAGCACCACGTCGGCGCCGCCGTCGAGGAAGCCCAGGTCACGGACCGAGGCCGCCCCCGGCAGGCCGCGCCCTGGATCGGGGTCGTACAGGTACGTCGCGAACCCCAGCTCCGCGCCGAAGCGCAGCAGGCACTCGGCCACCGGGGTGGCGAAGACGGCCACCAGGGTGCGTCTGCCGTCATGCGGCGCGGCCTCGCCGTGGGCGACCGCGCAGGACGGGTCTACGTCATGGGAATGCGCCATGCCCGCAGTCTGGCACCCCTCGGCGTCCGGGCACGACGGCCACGCGGGTCACATACGCCCATCGGGTGCCGGTCGCCACCCTGCGCGAGAGGCTCACCAGCTACGCCGCCTTCCGCGCCACGGAAGGCGAGGTCAGCGGCCAGGGCGAGGTCGACAGGGCCCTCGCGGCGCTGCGCCGTGCCCCAGGAAGGAGGGTGCCGCAGTACGGCGGGGTGGGGCGCCCCGAGCTGCTCTACCGGATAACCGTGCAGAGTTAACGGCGAGTTCAGCCCGCACACCCGGTGAGGTCGGATTGCGTGACTAGGTTCCTTGGCACTTCAAGGAACTGTAGGGAGTCACGTTGCGAGTCCTGGCCGTCATCCCCGCCCGTGGAGGTTCGGCGGGCATCCCCCTCAAGAACCTCGCCCCAGTAGGCGGGGTGCCGCTCGTGGTGCGGGCGGCCCGCGCCAGCCTGCGCGCGGAGCTGATCGACGCCGTCGTGGTCAGCACCGACCACGAGGAGATCGCCCGGGCCGCTCGAGAGGCGGGGGCCGAGGTCGTCCTGCGGCCCGAGGAGCTGAGCGGCCCGCGGTCCTCCAGCGAGTCGGCGGTGCTGCACACGCTGGAATCGCACGAGGCCGACGTCGTCGTCCTGGTCCAGTGCACCAGCGCCTTCATCGACCACCACGACCTCGACGCGGCGGTCCGCAAGGTGCTCGACGGCGAGGCCGACGTGGTCTTCTCCGGTACGGCTTCGCACGCCTTCCTGTGGACCACCGCCGGCTCCGGCGTCAACCACGACCCCGCGCGCCGGCCCATGCGCCAGGAGCGCGACCCCGAATACCGCGAGACCGGCGCCTTCTACGTCATGCGCGCCGCCGGGCTGCGCGAGCACGGCCACCGCTTCTTCGGCACGATCGCGGTGCAGGAGGTGCCCGCCAAGCACGCGATCGAGGTCGACGAGCCGCAGGACCTGGAGATGGTCCGGGCGCTCGCGCCCTTCGTCGACGAGCCCGAGCCGATCGACGTCGACGCGGTGATCACCGACTTCGACGGCGTGCACACCGACGACCGCGCCTACGTCGACTCGGAAGGCCGCGAGATGGTGCTCGTCAGCCGCGCCGACGGCATGGGCGTCTCGCTGCTCAGGCGCGCCGGCGTCAAGGTGCTGGTCATGTCGACCGAGCAGAACCCGGTGGTGAGCGCGAGGGCGCGCAAGCTGGGCGTGCCGGTGCTGCAGGGGCTGACCGACAAGCGCACCGTGCTGCGCGACTGGCTGGCGATCGAGAAGCTCGACCCCGCCCGCGTCGCCTACGTCGGCAACGACGTCAACGACCTGGGGCCGATGTCGCTGGTGGGCTGGCCCGTCACGGTGCCCGACGCGCACCCGCGGGTGCGGGCCGCCGCCCGGGTGGTGCTCGACACCCCCGGTGGCGCGGGAGCCGTACGAGAGCTGTGCGAGCGCGTGCTGGCCGCCAAGCCCGAGATCTCCTCGCACCAGCCCGCGAGCCGGCCGCTGCTGGGGCCCGTCGCGATCGGCGACGTCCTGGTGGGTGACGGTCAGCCGGTGTACGTGATCGCCGAGATCGGCATCAACCACAACGGCGACGTCGAGATCGCCAAGCGCCTCATCGACGTGGCCGCCGAGGCCGGATGCCAGGCCGTCAAGTTCCAGAAGCGCACCCCGGAGATCTGCGTCCCCGACGAGCAGAAGGGGCAGATCCGGCAGACGCCCTGGGGCGAGATGACCTACCTGGAGTACAAGCTCCGCACCGAGTTCGGACAGGAGCAATACCGGGAGATCGCCACCCACGCCTACAAGCGCGGGCTGCAGTGGTTCGCCTCGCCGTGGGACGTGCCGAGCGTCGACTTCCTGGAGGAGCTCGAGGTGCCGGTGCACAAGGTCGCCTCGGCCAGCGTCGCCGACCACGAGCTGCTGCGCGCGCTGGCCGCCACCGGCAAGCCGGTCATCCTGTCGACCGGCATGTCGACGCTGGCCGAGATCGACAAGGCGGTCGAGATCCTCGGCACCGACCGGCTGATCCTGATGCACGCGACCAGCACCTACCCGCTGCCGCCCGAGGAGGCCAACCTCCGCGCGATCACCACGCTCAAGGAGAGGTACGGCGTGCCCGTCGGCTACTCCGGCCACGAGCGCGGCCTGCAGATCTCGCTGGCCGCGGTGACGCTCGGCGCGGTCACCGTCGAGCGGCACATCACCCTCGACCGCACGATGTGGGGCAGCGACCACGCCGCCTCGCTCGAGCCGAACGGCCTGGAGCACCTGGTGCGCGACATCCGCATCATCGAGCAGGCCATGGGCGACGGCATCAAGCGGGTCTTCCCCGGCGAGGAGGCCCCCAAGGCCCGGCTGCGGCGGGTCACCGTCTGACGATGATCACCCTTTCCGTCATCGTGCCCATCCGCGACGGCGAGCGCTTCCTGCCCGACGCGCTCGCCTCGCTGGGCCGCAACATCCGCCGCGACTTCGAGTTCATCGTCGTCGACGACGGTTCCGTGGACGCCACCCGGCAGATCCTCGACGAGAGCGACCTGCCGGGCCTGTCGGTGATCAGCCACGACCGCCCGGTGGGCCTGGCCGACGCCCGCAACGCCGGGCTGAAGCTGGCCGCCGGACGCTACGTGACCTACCTCGACGGCGACGACTGGCTGGCGCCCGGCTACCTGGCCCGCCTCGTGTCCGCCATCGAGGAGCTCGACTGCGACTTCGTGCGCGTCGACCACGTGCAGGTCGAAGGGCGCAAACGGGTCGTGCACCGGGCCCCGGTCTCCCGGCGCGGGGAGAGGCTCATCCCGCGCGAGCACATCCTGCCCGCCGACGTGAAGACCATGGTCGACTACCCGTACGCGTGGGCCGGGATCTACCGCCGCTCGCTGGGCGAGCTGCTGCGCTTCCCCGGCTCGCTGCACACCGCCGAGGACCGGCCGTGGATCTGGCGGCTGCACAGGGAGGCGGGCTCCTTCGCCGCGGTCTCCCTGGCCGGGCTCTTCTACCGCAGGCAGGTCGCCGGCTCGCTCACCCAGGTGGGCGACGAGCGGCAGCTCCACTTCTTCGACGCCTTCGAGCTGGTCTTCAAGGAGGTCGAGGAGGAGTTCATGGCCAAGGCGGTGCGCAACTTCTGCGCCCTGCTCGGCCACCATCTGGAGATCTCCGACCGGCTCACGCCCGAGCTGCGCGCGCGCTTCACCGAGCGAGGCGCCGAGCTCGTCCGCCGCCTGCCGTCCGACCTGGTCGCCTCGGCCGTCGGAGGCATGTCCGTGGAACGCGAGACGGTGCTGCGCCGCCTGGTGCCGGAGCTCGCACCCAGCCCCCGCGTCCGGCGGGATCGGGAGGAACCCTGATGACCACGGTGTACTACGCCTCGACGTTGTTCGGGGCGATGACGCTGGCCGCCGCGATGGACGACGGCCGCTTCACCGGGAGCGGCGAGCGGCTCCTGATCGTGGCGAACAACTCGGCCATCCCCGAGGTCGCCACCCCACTGGACCAGACGCCCGGCTTCGCCGTCCTGCGCGAGCGCTTCGACCGGATCGTCTCCTGGAACGAGCTCATCGCCCCGCTGCACCCGGCCGACTGGAAGGCCAGGATCATCGAGGTGCCCATGCTGGAGCGGCTGCTCGCCTCCCACCTGCGGCTCGAGAACGTCGAGGAGCTGGTGCTGGAGTCCATCGCGGTGACGCCCGCCCGCACGATCGCCGGGCTGATCCGCGACTGCCCGATCACCGTCTACGCCGACGGCCTGATGAGCTACGGGCCCACCCGCGACCCGCTGCCCGCCGAGATCTTCCGCCGCATCACCCGCCTGCTCCACCTCGACCTGGTCCCGGGACTCGAGCCGCTGCTGCTGAGTGAGTACGGCGTGGCGGCCGCGACCGTCCCCGCCGAGCCGTTCCTGCGCGTCGTCGACCTGGTGGCGCAGAGCGCCCCCGACATGCTCGCCGCCGACGCGATGATCCTCGGGCAGTACCTGTCCGCGCTCGACCTGCTCACCGCCCAGGAGGAGGCCGAGCTCCACACCGACCTGCTGCGCGGACTCGTCGCCCTCGGCCACTCCACGGTCGCCTTCAAGCCGCACCCGGCGGCCGGGCGACGGCACACCCAGCTGCTGCGCCAGGCCGCCGAGGACGTCGGCGTGCGCCTGGTCGTCGCGGCGGGCGACGTGCCCGCCGAGGTCTGCTTCGCCGCCCTGCGGCCGAAACTCGTG
This sequence comes from Nonomuraea sp. NPDC050663, assembly GCF_044456985.1. NCBI lineage: Bacteria > Bacillati > Actinomycetota > Actinomycetes > Streptosporangiales > Streptosporangiaceae > Nonomuraea > Nonomuraea sp. NPDC050663. The sequence goes on along the minus strand of NZ_JBITGL010000007.1, from coordinate 19,256 downwards.
GCGGGCTGCTTCTCCACCGGCCTGGCCACCGCGCGCGGCTTCTTCGGCATCCCGGTCGCGACCCACGGCACCGACCTGGTGCTGGAGCGGCTCAAGCCGTACGAGAACAGCAACCGCGTGCCCGCGACCATCGCCGACGCGCTGCTGCCCAGGCTCAGCCCGTCAGGCGTGCTCGCCGAACCGCCCGCCGTCGACCTGGGCGAGCTGGTGCGCGCCGTCGGTTACTGCATGCAGCCGGAGACCCTGCCGGGCCTGCGCCCCTCGGCCGCCGCGTTCGTCGAGCGGCACGGGTCGGCGCGCTACTTCAAGAAGCAGCGCCTGGAGGCCGTCGGCCTCCTGCCCGCCGCCGAGCGCCCGGGGACGCTGGCCAAGATCCGCCGCCGGCTGGCGCGCGCGTTGTAAACCCGTTGATCTCCGGCGCGTGCCGCGTCCAGGATCGGCCGTGTGAGCGAGAACGCGTGGCGGCTGCGGGCCTACCGCGGGCCGCAGGACCTGCCGGGGATCGGCGCGGTCCGCGAAGCGATGCGGGCCGTCGAGGAGCAGGCATGGTTCCCGGGACCCGACGGCCCCCAGGTCACCGAGCGGCACCTGGCGGCGTGCCTCGTCGCCGAGGCGGGCGGCGAGATCGTCGGTTACTCCTGGACCGACTGGTGGACCGAGGACGACGGCACCCGGCTCTTCCTCCTGCTGGGCTGGGTCACGCCGGAGTGGCGGCGGCGCGGGATCGGCACCGCGATCCTGCGCAGGCAGGAGGCCGACGCCGTACGGCTCGCGGAGGGCGAGGGGGTGCTCGGGGGCAACGCCGACGACACCCAGCCCGGCACGGCCGCGCTGCTGCTCGCCCACGGCTACGCGGTGGTGTTCACCCAGCTGGAGATGGCGTGCGAGCCTCGCTCCCGCCCGCTCCGGCTCCCCGACGGGCTGGAGCTGCGGCCCGTGCTCCACGGGCACCATCCGGCCATCCACGCCGCGATCGCCGAGTGTTTCCGGCGCGGCGGGCTGGGCTACATCGACCATACCTGGGACGACTACCTCGCCGAGCTGGCCGGGCCGCTGCGTGACCTCGGCCTGTGGTGCGTGGCCTGGGACGGCGACCAGGTCGCCGGGCTGGCGCTGACCGAGGTGCGCGGCGACGGCTGCGCCGACACCCTGTGGGTGGCCGTGCGCGAGCCGTGGCGGCGGCGCGGCCTGGCCACGGCGCTCATGGGCGAGACGCTGAGCCGGTTGGCGGCGCGCGGGGCGGGCAGGGCGCTGTTGTCGACCGGGCTCGACAACCCGCACGACAGCGTGGCGTTGTACGAGGGGGTCGGCTATCGGGTGGTCAGGCGCATGCCGCGCTACCGCAAGCCGATGTGAGGCCTGCTCGGGCCGCTTCGGCGCCCACCCTCGAAGACGTCCTCGAGGTCGTCCACGCCGCGAGCCGCCCCATCCGAGGGCGATTCGCCCGCCGAAGGGCGCCGGGTCAGCTCAGGGCGCGGCGCAGGCGGCGTTTGGCGCGGTAGCCGACGCGCAGCAGGCGTGGCGGCACCTCGACGCGCAGCCTGGCGCGTCTGCGGGCCGCCTCGTGGGCCGGGCCATGCAGGAGCGAGCGCGGCTGCGTGCGCGGCCCGGCGACCAGCGCCGTCATCAGCCCCACCCAGGTGCTCTCCTGCTGGAAGTAGTTCTTGTCGCACCACCCGGGCAGCGGCGTGCGGAAGTCGCCGCGCGCCAGGTCGCCGAGGTTGCCGAGCAGGCCGCTGCCCTCGAACACCAGGTTGATCATCTCGGCGCTGACGCCGAAGTCGTCGAGGACCAGCGACGGCACCCGCCAGGCGATCGCCTCCAGCGCGGCGGTGGAGCTGACGGTGACGAAGCCCGCCGCCCCGGCCAGGTGCTCGCTCATCGGGCCGGCGGCGAAGCCGAGCCTGCCCGGCTCGCCCAGCTCGCGCCAGAGCCGCTGGTAGGGGTGGCGTTCGTTGTGCGTCTGCCGCTCCCCCTCCAGAGCCCGCAGCTTGACCACCACCTCGAGCTCCGGCCGGGCGGCGGCGAGCTCGGCCAGCGCGAGCAGGATCCGCTCGCGCTCCTCGCGGGCCACGGGCACCTTGGCCTGCGTCGCGAAGACCACCTTGGAGGCGCTCCCTCCCTGCCCGCCGGCGGGTACGGCGGTGCGCAGGAACGGGAGCCTGGCCAGGCCCACCGATCCTCCCCCGCCCAGCCGCCGCCCGATCTCCTCGAACTCGGCCACCTCACGCCCGCTGTGCGCGACGAACAGGTCGCAGCCGCTGCGGAACAGCCAGGCCTTCTCGGTGGCGGGCACCGCGATGCCGGGCAGGCCGGTGACGAAGACCGCGCCCAGGCCCTTCAGCACCTCCGACACCAGGACGTCCACCACGGGCCCCGTGCACGCGACGAGCACCGCGTCGGGCCGCATGCGCTCGGCCGTACGCCGGAGCGAGCGCGCGGACAGCACCGGCGGTGCGGGACGCCCGCCGACGGCGGCGGCGATCTGCTCGGCGGAGGGCACGATGGGCGTACGGATCACGGCCAGCTCGGTGCGGCACCCGGACGGGAGGTCGTCGAGCAGGCTGGCCGCCCACTTGAGGTAGGAGTCCGAGTCGGCCACGGCCAGGATCTTCAACGAGCTGCTCCAGTGAGATGGGATCGGAGTGCGGGCGCGGCCCTGCTGGTCCACCAGTCGTCGGGCACGTCGACGCCCTCGACGGCGACGCCGCGCGGGCTGAGCAGCACGCGCAGGGAGCTGATGGCGGTCGAGGGCAGGCTCACGACCCGCTGGTCGGCGGCCAGACCGCGCAGGCTCAGCTCGGCGGGCACGCCGGGTTCGTGCATGGTGACGCCGGGGCGCTCGCGGATCACGGCCAGGTCGACGGGGTCCTCGCGACGGTGCGGGAAGTAGGCCAGCGGCTCCTGCTCGGCCAGGCCGGTGATCCAGCGCAGGTAGCGGTCGCGGTGCACGAGACCGTTGCGGACCAGGGAGGTGCCCAGGACGACGGTGCGCTCGGGCGGGCCCGGCTCGCGCAGCGGCTGCGCCCGCAACCAGGCGAAGTCATGCGGGACCAGGGCGAATCCGGCCTTGTGGACGGCTTGCGCGAGATCCTCGCCCGCGTCGAGCGCCGTGAAGACGGTGACGTTGCGGCGGTTGCGGCGGATCCGGTGGGCGACCAGGAGCCCGAGCGCGGCGCGCAGCCGTCCTGGTGTCGCCCTGGCCCGCAGCAGCGGCCTGACCTTCGGGTCGGCCAGCAGTTCGAGCAGGCGGATCGTGGCCAGGCCGTCGTCCACGACGACGGCTCGCGGGTCGCGCGACAGCAGCCAGCGCAGCTGCACCCTGCCGGAGAAGGCGTCGCCGACGACGCCGATGCCGCCCGGCATGCGCTCGCGCGGTTCGCCCAGCTCCAGCCCGTCGGGGAGGCCCAGCCTGAGCAGCTCCCTGCGGGTCGCCTTCAGCGCCCGCTGGCCGGCCCTGGGCACGATCAGCGTGGAGCCGCCGAGCAGCCCCGCGTGATGGGCCTCGACGGCGCAGATCATCTGGAGCGGCGACTCCACCCACGCCGTCTCCCGCTTGCTGTTCACCGCTGCCCGACAGTAGACCGCCCGGCTGAAGCCGCCGGTAACGCACGGTGAACAATGGACTCATGAACTCACTGCTGCTCAACACCGACGGTGTCCAGATACCCCAGCTCGGCTACGGCGTGTGGCAGGTGCCCGCCGGGGAGGCGGAGGAGGCGGTGAGCCTGGCCCTGCAGGCCGGCTACCGCAGCATCGACACCGCGAAGATCTACGGTAACGAGGAGGGCGTGGGCCGGGCCGTACGCTCGTCCGGGATCGCACGCGAGAAGCTCTTCATCACCACCAAGCTCTGGAACGACGAGCACCACCGGGCCGAGGAGGCGTTCGAGGAGAGCCTGACGCGGCTCGGCCTCGACCACCTCGACCTCTTCCTGATCCACTGGCCTGCGCCCTCCCAGGATCGCTATGTCGAGGCGTGGAAGGGTTTGGAGCGGCTTTACCGTTCCGGGAGGGTGCGCGCGATCGGCGTCTCCAACTTCACGATCCCCGCGCTGGAGCGGCTGATGAACGAGACGGAGATCGTGCCGTCGATCAACCAGATCGAGCTGCACCCGAACTTCCCGCAGCCGGAGCTGCGCGCCTTCCACGAGGCCAACGGCATCCTCACCGAGGCCTGGAGCCCCCTCGGCCAGGGGCGCGGCCTGCTCGACGATCCCGCGCTGGCCAAGCTCGGCGCCAAGCACGGGCGCACCCCCGCGCAGATCGTGCTCCGCTGGCACATCCAGCTCGGCAACGTCGTCATCCCCAAGTCGGTCACCCCGGCGCGGATCAAGGAGAACTTCGACGTCTTCGGCTTCATCCTCGACCCGGAGGACATGGCCGCCATCGGGGCGCTCAACACCGCGACGCGACTTGGTCCCGACCCGGCGCAATTCGGCTAAATTACGGGCATCCCGTGACCTGCGCGTTTACGGATTTGTAATCTCCTTGCCTGATGTATTACCTTTTGGGCACGTCCGGGCTACCCGGACGTTGCCTGACCACCTATTCGCAGGTCACAAGCCTGCGACCGCTGAATCCGCATCCTGCGGAACCGGGGACCCACTCAGTCCCACCGGGGCGAATGATCGGCCCTCCGATCTAGGACAGCTTCACGTCCGAGCCCGTCAGCTAACCCGGTAAGCGGTATGAAGCGAGGAGTCCCCCTTCCATGGCTAAGCACCGCCGAGTTCGTCCGACCAAGGTTCACTACATTTCCGCCGCCCTCACGGCCAGCGTCTTCGCCGCCGGCTTCGGCGTGGCCCCCGCCCACGCGGACAACGGAATCGACACCACCGACGTCGCCGCCCTCAAGGCGCTCTCGCCCAAGCTCGACCTCGGCACCGCCGCGGTGGCCTCCGGCGTCCGGGCCGCAGCCCCCGTCGAGGGCTCCCCGGGCAAGGCCGCCCCCTCCATGCCGTCCGTCACCAAGGTCCTGTCGCTGGCCAAGCAGCAGATCGGCGTCAGGGAGAACTCCAGCGGCGGCGGCACCAAGTTCCAGGACTGGTACTCCAAGTCCAAGCGCGCCGCCGAGACCGTCGCCCGCGACGGCGGCAACCGCACCGCCTACCTGAACGCCGCCTGGTGCGCGATGTTCGTCTCCTGGGTCGGCGAGCAGACCGGCGGCCGCACCACCATCGGCTGGGACGCCTACACCCCGACCTACGCCAACTGGTTCAAGGCCAACAAGCGCTGGGGCACCACCGCCAAGCCCGGCTCCGTCGTCTTCTTCTCCTGGAGCGGCAGCAAGAGCCTCGGCTCCATCCAGCACGTCGGCTTCGTCGAGAAGGACAACGGCGACGGCACCATCACCACCGTCGAGGGCAACACCGGCAACGGCAAGGTCGAGCAGCGGGTGCGCCCCAAGTCGCAGGTCGTCGGGTACGGTTACCCGTCCTACGGCAAGTAAGAGCCCCCTCCCCCTAGCGCGTGGTGTGAGCGCCTCCGTTGACATGCAGGGTCTGGCCGGTGATGTGGCGGGCCCCCGCGGAGGCGAGGAAGAACACCGTCCGCGCGAGATCGTCGGGAGTGCCCGGCCGCTTGTCGTGCGTCTCCTCGATCAGGAGCGCGCGCCGCTCATCGGTGAGGCCGTCGCGGAAGAACTCCGTCGCCTCGATGTAGCCGGGTGCGACCACGTTGCAGGTGATGCCACGCGGGCCCAGGGCCGCTGACTGGAAGGCGTTCCACGCCGCCAGGGCGGCCTTCGCGGCGCCGTAGGAGCCGCCGCGACGCTCGGCGGCGATCGAGCCGATGCTGATGACCGAGGCGCCGGGCCTCAGCCGGTGCTCGAAGGCGGCGGTGGTGAGGACGGCGGTCAGCACGTTCTGCGCCATGGCCGACTCCCACTGGTACCGCACCCCGGCCAGCCGCTCCCCCTCGGCGCCCCCGGTCCCGTCGCGGTCCGTGCCCGTCACCGCGGGCCGCGGCTCGGGCAGGCCACCGGCCGCGTTCACCAGCACGTCCAGCGCCCCGACGCGAGCCGCCAGCGCGGCCACCTGCGCGGGATCCGCGGCGTCACACACGACGCTCATCACCCGGCCGCCCGCTTGGCCACCCGCCGCGTCCCTCACCTCGTCGGCGCCCTCGCCCGTCGCGCCAAGGGCGGCCAGTTCTCCCACAGCCGCCTCCAAGCGGTCCGCCCGCCGGCCCGTGATGACCACGCGGGCCCCCTCCGCCACGAACCGGGCCGCCACCGCCCTCCCGATCCCCGTGCCGCCTCCGGTGACAAGCACCACACGCGTCATGACCCCTCCTGTATGTTTAGCCCTAAACGTAAGACGGCAACGTAACACACACCCGGAGGCCCACCCCCATGACCATCTCGCCGCGCCAGATCGCGCAGGCATGGGAGCGCGAGCGTCCCGGCACCCCCACCGGCTCGATCGAGATCGTCACCCCCATCCTGCGCCTGGCCAAGCTGTTCGCCGACGACCGCGCCCGGGTGCTGAGGCAGGCGGGCGTCGACTCGGCCACGCTCGACCTGCTGTCGACGCTGCGCCGTTCCGGCCCGCCGTACCGGCTGGGCACGCGCGAGCTGGCGGCCCGCACGCTCGTGACGGCGGGCGCGATCTCCCAGCGGGTGGCCCGCGCAGAGGAGCAGGGCCTGGTGGTCCGCACGCCCGGTGACGGGCGGCGCAGCGTCGAGGTCGCGCTGACGGCGCAGGGCCACGCGCTGGTGGAGAGCTCGGTTGACCAGGTGCTCGGCCGCGAGGCCGCGCTGGTGGCGGACCTGCCGCCCGCCGAGCGCGAGGCCCTGGTGACCTTGCTCGACGCGCTCACGCAGGGTGTACGGCGGCGCGTTGCGAGCTCATGAAACGCCCCGCGACGGTCGCTGGGGAGGTGGATTTTTCCGCCGCAGATGGGAGCGCTCCCAGCAACACCGCAGGTCAGGCTTCACCCCGCTAATCAGGGCGTGGTGACCCGCATGTAACAGTTACGTTGCGACACATTGACGCACATCCCCGACTTCCCCCACCCTTTGTGGGAGCGCTCCCAAGGACACCGCGAGGCTCGGGGATCGGTTCGCGGTGGCGCCATCCCATGAACCTGAAGTCCTATGAGAGGGGCTTGGAATGTCGAAGTCCACGCACCGCGGCACGCTTCTCGCTGCCGCGAGCCTGGCCACCTTCCTGACCGTCACCGCCTGCGGCAGCTCCGAAGCTCCGTCGACGAACGCCCAGTCCGGCGCCAGCCAGGGCGCCAGCGCCCCGGCCGAGCCGGTCACCATCACGCTGCAGACCTTCGGCGGTGGCAAGAACTTCGGGTACAGCGAGGCGGTCAAGGAGTGGAACGCCAAGAACCCGAACATCCAGATCAAGTACGACAACGTCGCCGAGAACTTCGAGAACGACTACCTGCCGCAGGTGCTGCAGTGGCTCGAGGCCGGCAGCGGCGCCGGTGACATCATCGGCATCGACGAGATGGCCATGGGCCTCATGGCCGCCCGCCCGCAGTACTTCGCCGACCTGGCCCAGTACGGCCTCGACGCCCGCAAGGCCGAGTTCCCCGAGTGGAAGTGGAACACCGGCGTCAACGCCGACGGCAAGCTCTTCGCGCTCGGCACCGACGTCGGCGGCCTGGCCATGTGCTACCGCAAGGACCTGTTCGAGAAGGCCGGCCTGCCCACCGACCGCGAAGAGGTCAGCAAGCTCTGGCCGGACTGGGCGAGCTTCATCAAGACCGGCCAGGACTTCAAGGCCAAGCTGCCGAAGGTCGGCTTCATCGACGGCCCCGTCACCGTCTTCAACGCCATCCTGACCCAGGAGGCGGGCAAGAACGGCGGGCTCTCCTACTTCGACAAGGAGAACAAGCTGGTCGTCGACACCAACCCGGCCGTCAAGTCGGCGTTCGACACCGTCCAGCAGATCAGCGAGGGCGGCCTGTCGGCCAAGCTCGAGGCCTGGAGCGACCCGTGGAACGCCGCCCAGAAGACCGGCGGCTTCGCCGCCATGGCGTGCCCGAGCTGGATGCGCGGTGTGATCTCCGGCAACTCCGGTGAGGAGAACTCCGGCAAGTGGGACGTCGCCACCATCCCCGGCGGCTCCGGCAACTGGGGCGGCTCCTGGCTCGCGGTGCCCTCGCAGAGCAAGCACCCGAAGGAGGCCGCCGAGGTCCTCAGCTTCCTGACCAGCAAGGAAGGCCAGCTGTTCGCCTACAAGGAGGCCGGCGGCACCCCGTCGACCCTCGCCGGGCAGCAGGACCCCGCCGTCGCCGACTCGGTCGACAAGTACTTCAGCGACGCCCCCGCCGGCAAGATCTTCGCCGCTTCCACCCAGTCGATCGCCCCGATCTTCTTCGGTGAGAAGCACAGCCAGGTCCGCGCCGCCGTCGAGAAGGTGATCAACGGCGCCGACCAGGGCGCGATCAAGTGGGGCGAGGCGTGGGAGAAGTTCGTGGCGGAGGGTCAGATGGCCGGCAACTGAGCCGGCCCTCGCCCCGGTGCCGCGGCCGCGGGCCGTACACCGGGGGCGAGGTGAGCGCGGCCCGCCCCTCGCGGCGGGCGGCGCTCACGACTCCTCGCGATCCGAGGGGCGGCCGGACCACGGCCGCCCTTCCCCCATGAGAGGCAGAACCTTCCTTGACCACCTTCCACACCACGACCGCCCCCATGACCTCCCGCCCGACGACCCCCGACCCGCTCCGGCCGCCGGCGGTGTCCCGATGACCACCACACCTGGCAGGCCACGATGAGCATCGACATCGACACCCGCCGCCCCGCCGGACACGCGGGCGGGCGCCGCAGACGGCGCCCCGGACCGCCGGTCCGTCGCTCCTTCCTGTCGCGGCTGGACATCCACGCCGCCCCCTACCTCTTCGTCTCCCCCTACTTCGTGCTGTTCGCCCTGTTCGGCCTCTTCCCCCTGGTCTTCACCGCCTGGGTGTCGCTGCACGACTGGCAGCTGGCCGGCGACAAGGACTGGGTGGGCCTGGCCAACTACGGCGAGCTGCTGGGCGACGAGAAGTTCTGGAACGCCACCTACAACACGGTCGGCATATTCTTCCTGGCCACCGTGCCCCAGCTGCTGCTGGCCCTCCTGCTGGCCAACGCTCTCAACAAGCGCCTGCGCTTCCGCCTGGCCCTGCGCCTGAGCGTCCTGGCCCCGATCGTCACCTCGGTCGTCGCGGTCGGCGTCATCTTCAGCCAGCTCTACGCGCGCGACTACGGCCTGATCAACTGGGTTCTCAGCCTGTTCGGCATGGACGACCCGATCCACTGGCAGAACGCCAAGTGGTCGTCGTGGATCGCCATCGCGACCATGGTCGACTGGCGCTGGACCGGCTACAACGCGATCATCTACCTGGCCGCGATGCAGACCATCTCGCGCGACATCTACGAGGCCGCGGCGCTCGACGGCGCCTCCTCGCGCAGGCAGTTCTGGCAGATCACCGTCCCGCTGCTCAAGCCGACGATCATCTTCACCGTCATCGTCTCCACCATCGGCGGCTTCACCCTGTACGCCGAGCCGGTGATCTTCGGTGGCGGCAGCGTCAGCGGCGGCACGACCGGCCAGTTCCAGACGGTGGCGATGTTCATCGTCAAGGAGGCCTTCCGCGACTTCGAGTACGGCTACGCCGCCGCCGCGGCGTGGGTGCTGTTCCTGCTCATCCTCATCGCCGCGCTCATCAACTACGCCATCACCCGCGGCCTGGGGAGATCCTCGCGATGACCGCCATCCAGCACAACACTCCGGGAGTCTTCAAGGCGGGCGTGCTCACCAAGGTGATGCTCGCCTTCACCGTGATCCTGTCGATCTTCCCGATCTACTGGATGATCATCATCGCCAGCAGGTCGAACGACGACGTGCACGACGTCCCGCCGCCGTTCCTGCCCGGGGGCAACCTCGGCGAGAACATCAAGGCGGTCTTCGAGGCCGAGAACGCCCACTTCCTCACCGGCATCGTCAACTCGGTGATCATCACCAGCGCGGTGACGCTCGCCGTGGTCGCCATCTCCACGCTGGCCGGGTTCGCCTTCGCCTCGCTGCACTTCCGCGGGCGCAACCTGCTGCTGCTGTCGATCGTGCTCACCATGATGGTGCCGCTGCAGCAGATGGGCATCGTCCCGCTGTACCAGATGATGGTGACGCTGGGCTGGACCAACACCCTCCAGGCCGTGATCCTGCCCTTCCTGGTCAACGGCTTCGGGGTCTTCCTGATGACCCAGTACACCCGCCAGGCCGTGCCCCGCGAGCTCGTGGAGGCGGCCAGGGTGGACGGGGCGCACACCGGTCGCATCTGGTGGAGCGTGGTCCTGCCCGCCGTACGGCCGGGCATGGCGGTGCTGTCGATCCAGACCTTCATGCTGATCTGGAACGAGTTCCTGTGGCCGAGCATCATCCTGCGCGCGGACAACCCGACCGTGCAGGTCGCCATCCGGATGCTCAACGAGAAGTACTCCACCAACTACGTGCTCGTCTTCGCGGGAACCGCGCTGTCGATCATCCCGCTCGTGCTCGTCTTCGTCTTCTTCGGCCGGCAGATCGTCAGCGGCCTGATGGACGGGGCTGTCAAGTCGTGAGCCGGAAAATCATGAGACCGAAGGAGGCTGCGTGACCACGCAGGAAACCCAAAGCCCCGCCACCCTGGCGTTCCCCACCGGGTTCGTCTGGGGCGCGGCCACGTCCGCCTACCAGATCGAGGGCGCGGTGGCCGAGGGCGGGCGCGGACGGTCCATCTGGGACACCTTCGCCGCCATCCCCGGCCGGGTGGTCAACGGCGAGCACGGCCGGGTCGCGGTGGACCACTACAACCGCTATCCGGAAGACGTCAAGCTCATGGCGGAGATGGGCCTGACCGCCTACCGCTTCTCGGTGAGCTGGCCCCGCATCCAGCCCGACGGCAGCGGCGCGGTCAACCAGCAGGGGCTCGACTTCTACAGCCGGCTCGTCGACGAGCTGCTCGGCGCCGGGATCGACCCGTGGGTGACGCTCTACCACTGGGACCTGCCGCAGGCGCTCGAGGACGCGGGCGGCTGGCCGTCCAGGGACACCGCCTACCGCTTCGCCGACTACGCGGTCGAGGTGCACGCCGCGCTGGCCGACCGGGTCAAGCACTTCAGCACCATCAACGAGCCCTGGTGCGCGGCCTTCCTCGGCTACGCCTCCGGCGAGCACGCGCCAGGCCGGCGCGAGCCCGCGCAGGCGATCAGGGCCGCCCACCACCTCAACCTGGCCCACGGCCTGTCGGTCCGCGCGATGCGGGAGCAGAACCTGGGCACCGAGATCGGCGGGTGCGTCAACCTCTACACCGTGGCCCCGGCCACCGGCAGCGAGGCCGACCTCGACGCCGCCCGCCGCATCGACGGGCTGCAGAACCGCTTCTTCCTCGACGCCCTGCTCACCGGCAGCTACCCGGCCGACGTGCTGCAGGACCTGAGCGCGGTGACCGATCTGGACTTCATCCAGGACGGCGACCTGGAGATCATCGGCGCGCCGCTCGACGTGGTGATGGTCAACTACTACAGCCCCTTCACCGTCTCCGGCACGCCCGGCGGCGCCGCCTCGGCGGCGGCGGCTCCCACCGACACCGGTTCTCCGTGGGTGGGCAGCGAGCACGTCTCCTTCGTCACCAGCGGCCTGCCGGTGACGGCCATGGGCTGGGAGATCGACGCCTCCTGCCTGACGGAGCTGCTCATGCGGGTGACGCGGACCTACCCGGCCGTCGACCTGGTGGTGTCGGAGAACGGCGCGGCCTTCGACGACGTGCTCACCGACGACGGCTCCGTCCACGACAGCGGCCGCGTGGGCTACATCGACGCGCACCTGCGCGCCTGCCACACCGCGATCGAGGCGGGCGCCCCGCTCAAGGGGTACTTCGCCTGGTCGCTCATGGACAACTTCGAGTGGGCGTGGGGGTACGGCAAACGATTCGGTCTGGTCTACGTCGACCGTGAGAGCCTGCGCAGGATTCCCAAAGACAGCGCTCTCTGGTATGCCGAGACCATCAGGTCAGGAGGGCTGCCAGGTCAGGCAGAATAAGCCCTGACACACGAAATTCTGGAATGGGGAACATGGACGGGGACCGCCGACGCTCAGCCGCGCGCCCGACGCTGGAGGCGGTCGCCGCCCTCGCCGGAGTGGGCCGTGGCACGGTCTCCCGCGTGATCAACGGCTCGCCCAAGGTCAGCGACCGGGCGCGCGACGCGGTGCTCGAGGCGATCGAGCAACTGGGCTACGTGCCCAACCGGGCGGCCAGGACCCTGGTCACCCAGCGCACCGACACCGTGGCGCTGGTGGTCTCCGAGGCGCACCAGCGGGTGTTCGACGAGCCGTTCTTCGCTCCCGCGATCCGCGGCATCGGTTCGGTGCTGTCGGAGACGGGTCTGCAGCTGATCATGGCGATGGCCCAGACGCAGAGCGAGCACGAGCGTCTCGAACACTTCCTGACCGGCCAGCGGGTCGACGGCGCGTTGTTCGTCTCGCTGCACGGCGCCGACCCGCTGCCCGAGCGGCTGGAGCAGCACGGCATCCCGACCGTGCTGGGCGGCCGCCCGGTGGGGCTCGACCCCGAGTGCTACGTCGACGTCGACAACCGCGCCGGGGCCCGTCAGGCGGTCAACTACCTCGTCAGCCAGGGCAGGCGCCACATCGCCACGATCGCCGGCTCGCTCGACATGGGGGTGGGCGTCGACCGTCTCGCGGGTTACCGCGACGCGCTGCTGGCCACCGGCCAGACGGAGATCGTCACGCACGGCGACTTCAGTGAGGAGAGCGGCATCGCCGGCATGCGCCGGCTGCTGGCCGAGCATCCGGAGGTCGACGCGGTCTTCGCCGCGTCCGACCCGATGGCGCTCGGCGTCATCAAGATCCTCAAGGAGGCGGGTCGCCGGGTCCCCGACGACGTGGCGGTGATCGGCTTCGACGACTCCCGCGCGGGCGCGCACTCCTCCCCCGCGCTGACCAGCGTGCACCAGCCGGCCGAGGCGATGGGCAGGCAGATGGCCCGGCTGCTGGTGTCGCGGATCGAGGAGACGCCGATCGACCATCCGTCGGTGATCCTCGACACCCGCCTGGTGATCAGGGAATCGGCTTGATGTGAAGCGGGGGACCGGCACGCCGGTCCCCCGCTTCATCTGTCAGGACAGGCCGCGCAGCCAGGTCAGGCGGGCGCACGGGTCGGGCGCGCCGTAGACGAGGCTGCCGGGGATGACCCCGTCGGCGCCCGCCCGTGCCATGAGCGGCACGGTGTGCTCGCGGATGCCGCCGTCGACGAAGACCTCCGCGCCGCCCTGCCCGACCGCCTCGGTGATCTTCCCGTAGACGCGTTCGTCCAGGTCCACGCCCTTGATCCCGATGAGGGTGCCCATCAGCAGCAGGCGCTTGGCGCCCGCAGTGCCGGTGACGGGCTCGTCCAGCTCTACGGCCACGCCGGGGAGGGCGCCCGCCCGGCCGATGCGGTCGAGGGTGGCGGCCAGGTCGCCGGTGCCGCGCCGGTGGACGGTGACGACGTCGGCGCCGGCCTCGATGAAGGGCTCCACCCACGCGTCGGCGTCGGCCACCATCAGGTGCGCCTCGATGGGCAGCGTGGTGCGGGTGCGCACGGCGGCGACGAAGTCGGGGCCGAACAGCAGCTGCGGGGTGAGGTGGCCGTCGGTCACGTCGATGTGGAACCCGTCGGCGTGCCCGGCGACGCGGTCGATGTCGCGCCCCACGTCCAGCGGGTCGGCCGACCACAGCGAGACGTAGCTCTTCATCGGTCCACCTCGGCGATCGGGTAGTCGTGGCGGTGTTTCTCGTAGTCCGTCCACGACAGCTTCCTGGCCTGCTCGACCAGTTCCCCTGCCACGCCGGTGCTCCCCTCCAGCAGGAGCATGCCGGCGACGTTGAGCAGGTAGCGGGTCTGGACGGCCAGGCCCTCCGCCTCGTCGACCACCCCGCGGGCGGCGGCGAGCCGTACCGCCTCTTGCAGGCCGGGCAGCGTCACCCGCACGCGCAGCCGGTTGAAGGCCTCGATGCCGCCGGCGCGCTGCCGGGACTCGCTGCCCGCCGCGGCCGAAGGGATGCGGTAGAGCGACGGGGTCTGCGGCGCGAAGCGGATGTCGGCCCCGTGGCCGGAGTAGCGCAGCCAGGTGTGGGTGTCCTCGAAGAAGCGGCAGTCCTCGGGGAAGGGTACGGCCAGCGCCAGCGAGGTGCGCACGCCCAGGGCGGAGGGGATGGTGAGGTTGTCGCGCTCGACGGCGATGGAGATCCACGAGTCGCGGCCTTCGAGCGGGCGGCGGGCGATGTCGTCCATGATGATCCGCACCCCGCTGATGACCTGGTCGTCCGGCACCGGGCGGCCCTCCTCGTCGATGACGGTGAAGCCGGAGTAGACCAGGTCGGCTCCGGGGTCGTCGTCGAGGATGCGCCGGGTGACGGCGGCCCGGTGCGGGTGGGCCAGGTCGTCGGCGTCGAGGAAGCAGACGATCTCGCAGCCGTCATGGGCGGCGGCCCTGACGCCGAGGTTGCGGCTGCGGCCGGGCCCCCGGTTGTCGGGGGCCTCGACCACGCGGATCCGTTCGCTTGCCCAGCTCCTGACCTCCCGGCGGCAGGCGGAGTCATCGTCCACGACGTAGGCGACCACGTCCTCATCGCTCTGGGCGAGCACGCTGGCGAGCGTCTCGCGCAGCTGGCTCAGGTGGCGCGGGCTGCCGTCGGACCAGAAGGGGATCACGAACGCGACGGGGCTAGGCATCGCACAGCTCCTCGTTGCGTCCGGCGAGCCGGAAGGCGAACAGGTAGCGGCGCAGCCCGGCCTTGACGGCCTCGCGCACGAAGGCCTCGGGGTCGGCGCAGATGCCGAGCCGGGCGCAGGCGGCCATGAGGGCGCCGCGGGCGGCCGTGACCTGCGCGGTGCCGTAGAAGTAGTGGCCGCTGGAGGCGACGATCTCGGCGCGGGAGTCGCCGGAGCCCGCCCACTTGCGCCACCGGTCGGAGGCCAGCACCTGCCGTTCGAGGACGGCTGCGAACTCCGCGCTGGCCAGCCCCCGCCTGCGGCAGGCGTCCTGTTCGAGCGCCGACAGCAGGATGAGCGCCTCGGTCTCCAGCCGGCCGAACTCCGGCGCGACGTTGGCCATCCCGATCCCGGCGCCCGGATGCCTGGCCAGGTCGTCCGGCGTCAGGTAGTCGGCGTTGTGCTCCTTCAGCACGACGCCGTGCCTGGCCGTCACCTCGGCCAGCTCCCGTACGGCCGGGAAGTCGACCGTGCCGGCCTGGCCGGTCGTGGTGAGGGTGCCGGTGTTGCCGACCATGAACAGCGGCGTCGGCAGCCCGCGCTGGTCGATGCGCTTGATCAGCGCGTCCATGAAGAAGCCGAAGTCGGCGGCGGTGGAGCAGCCGCCGTCGGCCTGCTCCAGGCTGACCTCGTAGGCGACCGGCGGCGCCGCGGTGGCGACCCGGTGCGCCTCGACGGCCGCCAGCACGGTGACGGCCCGCTCCAGGGCCAGCTCCAGCGGGACGCCGCCGGGATGGGCCGGGTCCTTGGCGGTGTCGATGTGCAGGTAGTCGAAGCCCGCGGCCAGGTCGGCGGCGTAGGAGTCCATCGCCGACGCCAGGGCCGCCTCCCAGCCGAGCCCGGCCTGGTAGTCGGCGTCGCGCTGCCAGGGGCCGCCGTGGTCGCGGCCGATGTAGACGGGCCCCGCGTGGCGTCGCTCGCCCATCTGGTGGCTCACGTAGGCGCGCAGCGCGGCGGGCGTCCATCCGGCCACGTAGCCGCCGCCCGCCTCCACCTGGTTCCTGCTGGGGATGAAGACCATGGGCGCGGCGTGCTCGGCGGCGCACTCCAGGGCCGCCTCCACCACCATCGGGCTCATCGGGCCCACGCCCAGGAGAGTGAACGGATCGCGGTCCCACGTGTCGAACAACCGGGTCAGGCTCATCGTGTCCTGCCTTTCAGGTGGTCGAGAACACCCCGGTGGAGGAAGGCCGGTCCCGGCCAGGCCCGCATGCCGGGAACGGGGGGAAGGTCCGGCGCCGGACCGTCCCGGAAGCTGATCACGCGCGTGCCGCCGGGTACGGCCAGCGCCATCGGCACGTCGGCGCCCCGGCCCGACACGGAGAACTGGTCGCCCCACACCTCGGCGCGCCCGGTGCCCGCCAGGTGGCAGCCGAGCACCGCCTGGACGGCGCGGCCCTTGTCGACGTGCGGCAGGACGATGTCGACCGCCAGGTCGCCGCCCGGTCTGGCCTCCACCGCCAGACCGCCGCCGTCCAGCAGCTCGCGGATCCTGTCCAGGAGGGCGTCACGCTCCCGCCTGCTGCCGAGGTCGAGGCTGAGCTGGACGCCGCGGTCGTCCACGACGACGCAGCCGGGCGGCGCCGGTGGCCGCTCGCACTCCTCCAGCTCCAGTTCCTTGACCGCCAGTTCCGCCACGTGCAGGGCGGCGCGCAGCTGGGCTCGCTGGGAGGCGGTGACGACAGAGTGGAGCGGATCGGGCAGGCGGCCGCCCGCCGGGCCGTAGCCGTACACCTCGGCGCCGTTGCAGTGCGCGACCAGCACCTCGCGGCGCAGGTGGGACGGCAGGCGGGAGACGACGCGCGCGTCGATCGCGCCGATCCCGGCTCCGCTGGCCAGCAGGAGCTTGGTCCCCGCGGCGAGCAGGGCGGCCAGCTCGTCGCGCATCTCCGCCTCGATCGGCAGGTACGGCTCGGCCAGCGTGTCGTCGACGTCGGCGATGACCAGCCGCACCTCGGGGTCCCATCTCATCGCGCCTGCTTGACGGCGGCGAAGAGGGTGTGGGTGGCCGAGCGGGTCAGCTCGTGCCGCTCGCGCAGCGTGCAGCCCGCTCCGGCGATCCACTCCTCGACCCGCTGCTCGGGGTAGACGCGCCCGTTCTGGGTGTGCCAGAGGTTGACCGAGAATCCGGCGGTGAACGCGCGTTCCGCCACCCCGGCCCGGTCGCTCGCGGTGGTCTCCAGCACCAGCAGCAGGCCGTCCTGGCGCAGCGCGCGGGCGGCCCTGGCGACGAGGCGGGCGGCGTCGTCGGCGGGGAAGCCGTGCAGGACGTTGAAGAGCAGGACCGCGTCGTGGCCGTCGTCGAGGGCGCCGGTCAGCAGGTCGGCGGCGCGGCCGGTGACACGCTCGTGGCCGCTCACCAGCCGGACGTTGTCGACGACGGTGGCGCGCAAGGCCGGGTAGGCCGTGCAGTACGCCTCGCTGTACAGCCCGTGCCCGCCGCCGAGGTCCAGCAGGGACGTGGCGTCATCGGGCAGGCCGACCAAGCCGACGACCTCCTCGGCGAGCCATCCGGCCAGGCCGCGCTGCAGGTCCTGGAAGGTGGCCCGCAGCTCGGGCCGGGCGGCGAGCCAGGTGTAGAAGCCGCCTCGCGGCCGTCCGTCGCGCACCGCCTCCGGCAGCCCGGTCCACAGTTCCTCGATCATGGTGTGCCACAACGACAGGACGTGGCCGTAGCAGGTCGGCGAGTCCCTCCTGAGCCAGGCGGCGGCGGCCGGGCTGTTGGCGTGGCGGCCGTCGTCCCAGCGCAGATAGCCGGTGGCGTGCAGCAGGTTCGCCAGTTGCTCGATCCCGGTGGGGTCGCTGCGGGTGGCCGCGGCGAGCTCCCAGGTGGTCAGCGCTCCCTTGCCCAGCGCGTCGAACAGCCCGAGCTCCCAGCCGGCGCGGACGGCGTGGGCGGCCATGAGGCCGACCAGGTCGAGCATGGGCGCCGGCGCGGGGCCGGAACGGAACGCCTCGGCCTCGTCGGCGGGCAGGTCGATGGGCATGTGCTTCCTTTCCTGGGTGCCAGGGGGGTTCAGCTCGCGGCGGCGGCGGGGACCGGGCCGGGGACGGGCGCCTCGATGCGGCGCAGCCGGGGCAGGGCGACGGTCAGGGCGGCCAGCACGCCGAGCAGCAGACCGTCCGCGGCCAGGACGAGCGCGATGCCGCGGCCCTCGCCGACGCCGATGAGCGCGCCGACGCTGCCGGCCAGCGCGCCGCCGGGGGCCATCAGCGGCGCCGCGACGAACTCGGCCAGCGGCGCGGCGACGACGTACGCGAGCGCCGCGGCGGCGGCGCCGAACGTCTGGACGGTGCCCAGCGTGCGGCCGAGCAGGGGCGGGTCGATGCGGCTCTGCAGGAGCGCGTACGCGCTCCCGTTGACGATCGGCAGGGTGAACAGGAAGGCCGCCGCGGCGACCGCGACCAGCAGGGGCCAGGGCCGTACGGCATGCGCGAGCAGGAGCAACGCGCCGAGCGCCATGAACAGCGCCACGCCGCGCAGCCTGGCCTTCGGCCCGCCCCACGCGCCCATGACCAGGCTGCCGGCGAACATCCCCGCTCCCCCGGCGAACATCAGCAGGCCGAGCACGCCGGGATCGGAGAAGCTGAGGATGAGCGGCTGCACCAGCACGCCCGCCACGGCGAACAGGAAGCCGAAGCCGGTCGTCACCGCGGCCAGCGCGCCCAGCCCCGGCCTGCTCCGCAGGTGGCGCAGGCCGGTGGCGAGGTCGGCCAGGACCGTGGGCCGTTCCGCGGTCGGCTCCGGGCGCAGGATTTTCTCGGGCAGGCCGACCAGCATCAGCGTGAGGACCGCGACGGCGAAGGTCGCCAGGTCGAGGACGAGCACGCCGGGCAGCCCGATGGCCGCCAGGAGCGTGCCGCCGAGGACCGGGGCGGCGATCTGCGTCGCCGTGGACACGTGCATCAGCCCGTTGGCCCGCGCCAGGTGCTCCTCCGGGATGAGCAGCGGGGTCATCGCCTGGTAGGCGGTGATGTGGAAGGTGCCGCAGGCGGCGCTGACGGCCGAGGCCGCGCAGACGTGCCAGACGGTGAGCGCGTCCGAGGCGGCCAGGACCGCGACGGCGGCGGTGGAGGCGGCGGCCAGGCTGTCGGTCAGCAGCATGACCCGGCGGCGGTCGAAGCGGTCGATCACCACCCCGGCGAACGGGCCGATCAGGATGCCGGGGATCATCCCGCTGAGCATGGCCGCGGCGAACTGGGTGGGCGATCCGGTGGTGGTGTAGATCCACACGCCCAGCACGAAGCCGGTGAGGCTGGATCCGACCGCCGACAGCAGCGAGGCCGTCCAGACCAGGGCGAACCTGATCGTGTGGTTGCTCATGCCGTGCTCTCTCCGGTCAGGTCGGCCGCGTAGCGGCGCAGCAGGTCGGGGCCGGGGGGGGGGGGGGCCCAGGCCCCCCCCCCCCCCCCCGGCGGGGGGGGGGGGGGGGGGGCGCCCCCCCCCCCGCACCCCCCCGGGCCCCCGCCCCCCCCCCCCCCGCCGCGGGGCCCCCCCCCCG